>CAZFXD010000409.1:0-3352 GCA_964522795.1 uncultured Myxococcaceae bacterium | reverse complement strand
CTGCTGGGCGAGCGTCAGCGCGGGGACGTGGCTGACGTGCGGCGTGCAGTTCGACGGCACGCTCTGGTGCTGGGGCGCGGGACCCGTGGGCGATGGCACGAGCGCGCAGCGCCCGCTGACGCAAATCGCGCCGTCTGACCGCTGGGCGCAGGTCAGCGTGGGCAACTCGCACGCCTGCGCCATTCGCGGCGATCGGCGCATGTACTGCTGGGGCTCGAACGACGCGGGGCAGCTCGGCCTCGGCGCCGGAGGTCCTCAGGTGGTGCTCACCCCGACCGCGCAAGCCGACGCCGGCGCGCCGTGGGCGATGGTGAGCGCGGGCGGCGGTTCCTCCACGAGCGTCAACGGCTTCTACGGGGGGCCCGGGCACACCTGCGCCACCCGCACCGACGGCACGCTCTGGTGTTGGGGCGACAACCGCGCGGGGCAGCTGGGCGATGGCACGGGCGGGCCGCGCGCCTCTGCGTGCAGCGCGGTGCCGGTGCAGGTGCCGGGGACGGACTGGGCCAGCGTCGCGACCGGCTTCGAGCACACCTGCGCCATTCGACAGGAGGGCACCGTGCGGTGCTGGGGCCGCAACCTGAACGGGACGCTCGGAGTGGGCGCTTCCGCCGGCGGGCGACCCGTGCAGGTCGCGGGGACGTGGAAGCTGGTGAGCGCGGGACAGGGACACACCTGCGCCGTGGCGGCCGACGGCGGCGCCTGGTGCTGGGGCGACAACAGCTCGGGGCAGGTGGGAGAGGCGACGTTCAGCAAGCACCAGGTCCCGTGGCCCGTCGACGCCGGGGCGTTCGGGAGCGTCACCGTCGGCGCCGCGCACTCCTGCGGCGTTCGTACGGACGGCGAGGGTTTGTGTTGGGGCAATAACAGCGTCGGCCAGCTCGGCCTTTCCGACGCGGGCCCGGCGTTTCCGCCCACCAACGTCGCACCGGGGATGACGTTCAAGTCGATCTCCGCGGGCCTCCTGCACACCTGCGCCATCGGCGGCGACGGCGGTGTGTGGTGCTGGGGTGGAAACGAGCAGGGCGAGGTCGGCGATGGCACCACCACCACCCGGTTCGCGCCCACGCGCATCGACGCGGGCGCAGCGGCGGGCGTGGTGATCTCGGCGGGCGCCGTTCACAGCTGCGTCGTCACCGCCGACGCGCGCGCCCGGTGCTGGGGCGCGGGCGGGCAGGGCCGCATCGGCGACTCGCTCGGCTCGCACCTTCGGCCCCAGCCGTCGCTGGTGGACTCGACGGTGAACTGGGTCGACATCTCGGCCGGCGGCGAGCACACCCTGGCGCGCGACACCGTCGGCTCTGCCTGGAGCTGGGGCGGAAACTACGGCGGCGAACTGGGGACGAGCACCCAGGTGCTGGAGCGACTCGCGCCTGCTCGCGTCGACGCCGGCACTGACTGGGCGCAGGTGAGCGCGGGGCTGTACTACTCGTGCGGCGTTCGCACTGACGGCACCCTGTGGTGCTGGGGCTTCGGCCGGGCTCCCCTGGGCCTGAACAGCCCGCCCGATTTCGTGACCACGCCCGCGCAGGTGGGGACGGGCGCCAACTGGCGTCAGGTCAGCACGGGCCCTGATCACGCCTGCGCCACCGCGACCGACTCGACCTTGTGGTGTTGGGGCACGAACGACAACGGCGAGCTGGGCGATGGGAGCGCGTGGTTGACGGCGCCGGTGACCGTGCCGGTTCCGTAGCGGGCCAGCGCCGCAGCCCACCGCGTCGCCCCGTGCGTTCGGGTGTTCCGCCTTCGCCGCGCGTGCGCTAGAGCCCGCGCATTGGCGGGGAGGCGCGGTGCTCGTGTGTGCAGACCCTGAGAGTGGGCTGGTGCGACCGCTGCGTGAGTGCCACAGACGGGGGGCCGTGCGGTGACCTGGCTGTGGATCTCGCTTCCGGTGACCGCCGTGCTCTTCGCCTTCTGGTCAGCGGGGCGCCGCTGGACGCGCGTCGAGGGCGTGGCCGAGTTCGGCCCGTGGCGCGTGCCGCTCCGCAGTGCGCTCCTCCGTGGGGATGTGAAGCCGAATCCCCACTGGCGGGTCATCGTCGACTCCATCCCGGGCTCGTTGGTGGTGGAGAGCGCGCCCGTGATGACCATTGAGCAGGTCTCGGCCATCGCCGCGCGTATCTCCGCAACCGAAGTCCCGTCCGTCGACGCCGGCTACGGGCCCGCGGGCCAGCAGTACGTGGTGGCCGAGGTTCCGGGAAAGATCTGGCGAGGCGCGGTCATCGGCCTGCACGGCTGTCTCTTCATCACCCACCTCAGGCGCCGCGGCCGGCCGTCGTCCTCGAGCGAGCTGCGGCGACTCCTCCTCTCGGCGACCGAGACCGAAGCGGTGGCCGACGCGGCCGTTCCTGCCGCCGACGTGGTGGCTGAGGCCGAACGGATGATGCGTCGCTTGCTGCCAGAGCTTGAGAGCTCGGCGAAGGGCGACGTGGTGTTCACCCGAATCGGAGCGGCCCAGGCGGGGTGGAGCCTGGCTCGCGTTCTCGCCACACGCGCGAGCGGGAAGGGCGATTGGAAAGCCCAGCTGGAGCAGGAAGCCGCGAAGCAGGCGATCACCGTGCGCGCGATGGAGATGACCGGCGTCGGGGGCCCGGGACCGCTCTCAGCCTCCAACGCGCTCCTGCGGCTTGCCAACGATGAACGCCTGGCCATGCTGCGCGCCCAGCGTCCGGACCTGGTCTCCGAGCCGGTCGCGCCCGGGCTTCATCTGGTGTTCGCGCAGTCGGTGGCCGAGGCCGGTCATCTGTATTTCCCGACCAGGTCAGAGTTGGAGACCATCGGTCTGGTTGCCCATCGCACGGCGGCCCTCTCGCGGCTCGACCCTGAGGCGCTCCAGTTGGCCCCGGTCGACCCCGCGCTCGATTTTGTGTTCACCAACCACGCGCACGACGACAACGCCTCGCTCGCCGTGCTGCGAGACGATGTGTGCCAGTCGATGGCGCGAAAGCTCGGCACACCCTTCCTGGTGCTGGTGCCCGCGGCCAGCCGCGTGTTCTTCGCCAAGGACGGACCGAACATCGTTCAGCAGCTCACGAAACTGGCCAACCGCAGCGCTGAGCTCGAAGAGGCCGTGCTCTCGACGCGCGTCTACCGGGTCGACGACGGACGGTGGAGCGTCGCCGACCTCAAGCAATAGGCTCGTTCGATGACGCCCTCGCCAACGCAGGCCCGACCTCATTCACGGTTGACCATGCGACGCGTGCTGGCGCTGGCCGCATCGCGCCCCTCGCGGCACGTCCGGTAGGCTCGACCTGCCAGCACCGCGAATCGCTGCCTTGCTCTGATCGACTTGTCGCGCTATCGGCGCGCCCATGAGCAAAGGTGGTTTCGACGCGCCTCCCAGCACCCTTCC
>CAZFXD010000408.1:2758-3389 GCA_964522795.1 uncultured Myxococcaceae bacterium | reverse complement strand
GCGTATCGCCGTTGGTGGAGAGCACTTCGACCGCGCCGTCGCCCATGTCGAGAATCGAAATGTCGAACGTGCCGCCACCGAAGTCGTACACCGCGATCTTCTGGTGCTGCTTCTTGTCGAGCCCGTACGCGAGCGCAGCCGCCGTCGGTTCGTTGACGATGCGCTTCACCGTGAGGCCGGCGATCTCGCCCGCGTCCTTCGTGGCCTGGCGCTGAGCGTCGTTGAAGTACGCCGGCACGGTGATCACCGCTTCGGTCACCTTGTCGTTGAGGTAGTTCTCCGCAGCGCGCTTGAGCTTGAGCAGAATCTGCGCCGAGATCTCCGGCGCGCTGAACTGCTTCCCGTCGACGTCCACCCGCGCATCGCCGCTGGGGCCTTTGACGACTTTGTACGGCACCAGCTTCGCTTCTTCGGTGGTCTCTTCAAACCGACGGCCCATGAAGCGCTTGATCGAGTAGACGGTCTTCTCGGGGTTCGTAATGGCCTGGCGCTTAGCGACCTGCCCCACGAGGCGATCGCCGTCTTTGCCGAAGCCGACGACCGAGGGCGTCGTTCGGTGGCCTTCTTCGTTCGCAATGACCTTCGCTTCGCGCCCTTCCATGATCGCCACGCAGCTGTTCGTGGTGCCGAG
>CAZFXD010000408.1:0-2748 GCA_964522795.1 uncultured Myxococcaceae bacterium | reverse complement strand
CCAATCATCTTGCCCATGTTCGTCTCCCAACCTGTTGAAATGTGGGCCGGAACTCCCGGCCTTCGCTGCGCAACGTAACCGCAGTCGGTCGGGTGTCAACCGCTCAAAGTAACGAGTGACGACATTTCCCCTGAGAAGCGGACTTCGCAGTGGATGCCACTGGCGCGAGGCAGGGCCCGTCGAACTGGCACGCCAAACCACGTCATTTCAAATGGTTGTGAGACCTGAGGAGTGGCCGGGATCATGCATTTGCCGCAGTGCGTAATCTCAGTTCCGAACGGGAGTCACCCATGCTCGCTCAGCCCTACCGCACCGCAGACCTTCAGGTGGTTCCGCCGCGCGTCCGCACGGAGCCCCGGGTGGCGGTGTTGCTGAACGCCAACGCGCGCAAGGTCTCGGAGCGAACGCGCCGGCTGCTCTCGCACGTGGTGGCCGAGGGCGACCTGTTCTTCTCCCGGTCGGAGCTCGACCTGCGCCGCATCGCCCAGACGGTCGTCGATCGCCGCTACGACATCGCGTTTCTCGGCGGCGGCGACGGGACGTTCACAGGGTTCGTGAACGAGATCGCCCGCCAGGTCGAGGCGCGGCGCCGCCACCACTGGACGCCGATGCCCACCTTCGGGGTGCTCAAGTTGGGCACGGGCAACTCCATCGCCGCGGTGGTGAACGCCTCGTCCACGCGGGGCGACGGAATCCTCGACGACGTGCTCCGCGCGCGCGCAGGCGAAGCGACGGGCCGCAAACAGCTCGACCTGCTCATGGTCGACGGGAAGCGGACGCCGTTCGTCGGCATGGGCATCGACGGGCGGCTGCTCAACGACTACGTCTGGGTGAAGAAGACGTTGGGGCAAGGGCCGCTCAAGAGCGTCTTCACCGGAGGCGGGGGCTACTTCGCGTCGGTCGGGTTCAAGACCGTGCCCTATTTCTTCACCCACCCCACGCGCGTCGACTGTGAGGTCGTGAACGGCCGGGCCGGCGTGGCGTACCGAATCAACCCCGATGGCTCGACCGGCCAGGTCATTCGCGAGGGCGAGACCATCTTCCGCGGAAAGATGATGCTGGCGTGTGCCGGAACGGTGCCGTTCTACGGGTTCGGGTTCAAGATGTTCCCCTTCGCCGGCAAGAAGCCCGGCTTCATGCACCTGCGCCTGGCCGACGTGCACGTGTCGCGGATTCTCGCGAACCTGCCCAAGCTGTGGGCGGGCGAGTGGTTTCCCGAGGGCGTGCACAACTACTACGCGCGAGACGTCGAGGTTCGGTTCAAGGAGCCCATGCCCATGCAGCTGTCGGGCGACGCAGAAGGCGCTCGCGAGTCATTCAAGATCTCCGTCGCTCACGAGCCCATCGAACTGGTCGACTTCACGTCGGCCTCGGGCAGCGTCGCGCGCGTTCACAACGCCTGAAGCGCGGTTCAGTTCACGGCCACGCCTGCCGCGGGTGGGCCCCCGGCTCGATCACCCGCGGTCGCGGCTGACCGGCGGCTTTTCGCCCGGCTCTTTGCGGCGCACGACGAACATGCCGAAGGAGACGCTGTTGCGCCCCCCGAGATCGCGGTGACAGGCGATGTCGGCCGTCAGGCGGGCACTGGTCTCATCGTCGATTTCGCCCGCGGCGATCGCGTGCTCCACTGCGGCGTAGAGTTCGTCCAACTCGGCTTCGCCCAGGCACTCGGAAAGCTCTGGCTCGAAGCCGGCCGATTCGAACTCCATCAGCACGTCGCGCGGCGTGCGCAGTGTCTCGCCAATCGACGTCTCCCAATGGCTGAGAGCGTCGGGGCTGGGGTGCCGTCCGACCCGAACCGGGAAGGTGAAGGCGAAGCGCCCGTCGCGGGCCAGCCACTTGCGGGCGCGCACGGCGAGCTCCCCCAGGGGGAGCAGCGTGCAGCCGAGGCTCATCACCCCGCCCCATTCGCCGTCCTTCAGCGGAAGCTTGTGCAGGGGTGCGGCCTTGGTGGTGATGGAGACCCCGAGCTGTTTGGCGGCCTCTTTCGCCTTCGTGAGGAGGATCTCTTCATCGGCGATCGCGGTCACGCTGCAACCGATCAACCGCGCGAGCTCGGCGCTGGCTGAGCTGGCGAAGAGCTCCGCGACCCTGTCGGTGCTCTTCCAACGCGAGGCTTTCACCACGCGCAAGATCGCCGACTCAGACGTGAAGGCTCGGCGCGCTTCCAGGGGAAGGTATGTCGGGAAAGCCGACGCCATAGGAAAAGGGCGCCTTCTCTACCAGCAATCCTGCGGAAGGTCACAAGGAGTCATAAGTAGTAGATGACCCTCTTCTCTTTATGCAGGGCAAAATAGACCTGCTCGCGCTGCTGCTCGGAGATCAAGTACACCGATACGGTCACCGACAGGTACTTACCGCCTTTCGACGGCTGTTCGGAAATCGAGTCTCGAGAAACTTCGGTCCCGAGGACGCGCTTGAACAGCACGCGCACGAACTCCGAGAACCCGTGCTCGTACTTCCCCATCACCTTGAACGGGTAGACGGTGGGGTATTCGATGAGCGGCGGGCGCTCTTTGGGGTCGGGTGAACCCATGAAGCGTCAGAGCAGGTTGGCCGCGAGCTCAGCCAACTGGCTGCGCTCGCCCTTCGACATGGTGACGTGGCCCGCGATCTTCTCGTTGCGGAACCTGTTCACCACGTGCACGAGGCCGTTGTTGGTCGCGTCAACGTAAGGGTTGTCGATCTGGTACGGGTCGCCGGTCAGCACGATCTTGGTGTTGTCGCCGACGCGCGTGATGATCGTCT
>CAZFXD010000407.1:0-3402 GCA_964522795.1 uncultured Myxococcaceae bacterium | reverse complement strand
ACTCGAACCTCGCCAACGCCATGCGCGACCACCTCGGCCTGGGCGTGCTGGTCGCGGTAATGTACCTGTTGCTCGGGCTGCCGTTCGCGCAGTTGGCGCGCGTGATGGAGCGGAGATTCAGCCGCTACCTTCCCGGAGGGGACCCATGACGCTCGAGCTCAAGGGCGTGGTGAGAACCCACCCCGGCGCATCGGCGCCAACCCTGAACGGTGTCGACCTTGAAGTTCCGGCGGGGAAACTCTCGGCGGTGTTGGGGCCGAGCGGCGCGGGCAAGTCGACCATGCTCCGCTGCGTCGCCGGGTTGGAGCCGTTCGAGCGCGGCGAAATTTCGATTTCCGGGGTGGTGGTCACGGGCACGACGCAGGCGGCTGAAGCGGTTCGCGGGGCCGCGGTGGAGAAGTCGCGCCAGCGTCTCGGCGTGGTGTTTCAACACTTCGAGTTGTTTCCACACCTCTCCGCGCTGGAGAACTGCGTCATCGCGCCTGTGCAGGTGCGCCGCCAGCCGCGCGAGGTGGCAGAGCCGCGGGCCCGCCACCTGCTCGACGAGCTCTTGCTGGGAGTCCACGCGGAAAAATTTCCCTCCCAACTTTCCGGTGGGCAGCGACAGCGCGTGGCGATTGCGCGGGCGCTCTCCATGGAGCCCGAGGTGCTGCTGTATGACGAGCCGACCAGCGCCCTGGACGCCTCGATGAAGGGCGAAGTGCTGGAGACGCTCCGACGGGTGCAGGCGCAGGGCGTGACGCAGCTGGTGATCACCCACGACCTCAACCTGGCGGCCTCCGTGGACGTGGTGTTCGTGATGGACGCGGGCGCCATCGTCGAGCGCGGCGCGCCGGAGCAGGTGCTCAAGGCTCCCCAGCACGAGCGCACGCGCGCGCTGCTGGCCTCATGGGCCGCCTCCTGAGAGCGCGGGCTGCTTCGGCTCAGAACGGCAGCAGGCGTCGGAACCCGTGCGCGAGGACGACGGGGTAGAGCGCGAGATTCCGGACCAGGGCGCCCACCCAACTGTAGGAGACCGGCCGCGTGCGGGCGTCAGGCGCCGCGAGCCGGTCGGCCAGCGCGGTGAGGTGCGAAGGTCCAAAGGGGCCGTCGTGAATGCGGTGCAACAGGTCCACGGGCAACGCCGGGGCCCCGTGCAGCGCGCCCACCCACGCACCGACGATGGCGCCAATGGAGTCGGTGTCTCCGCCCGCGTTGACGGTCTGAAAGAGGCACTCGGTGGGCGATGCCCCGAACCGGGCGAAGGCGTAGGTGGCGAAGGCGAGCGTGTGCACCACGTAGCCGGTTGCTCCGAGCGTCTGGACGGCGTCGGCGACGGGGGCCCGCGCGCCCGCGAGCGCCAGGGCAGCGTCGAGCGCCGTTCGGAGTTCTGCGTTGTCCACGCAGGCCATGGCCTCTCGACAGCGCTGGGTCAGGTCCGTCTGGGCGCTCGAGCGGGCGCACGCCGCGGCGAGCTCGGCGACGTACCGCGCCCCTTCCACCGCGCGTGGGTCGGTGTGCGTCACGCGGGCGAACGCGTCGGAGAAGGCCCGGCGGGTGTCGGCGGCCGCCGAGAACCGCACCCCGATGACGGCGGCTCGCATGGCCGCGCCATTGCCCGCGGAGGCGACGCCCGAGGTCTTGAGGCCGAGCAACATGCGCAGGCAGGCTCGGATGGTGGCGAGCCCGATGCCGAAGGGAAGTCGGGCGAACCAGCCCAGCAGCGACCAACGAAAGGCCCTGGTGGCGGCGGAGAGGTCGTCGGGGTGTGTGCCCAACGCCGCGGCCACCAGCGCCGATTGTTCCGTGTCGTCGGAGACGAAGCCCCACGAGCCCAGCAGCCGGAAGCGGGTGACCCAGCCGAACCGACGGTGAATGGCGGCGGCCGACATGCCCTCCAGCGGGAGGCCGAGCGCGTCGCCCAGCGCGGTGCCAAGCAGGACGCCCCGGAGGCGCTCTGGACTGGGGGACGGGTCGGGGGTCATGAGAAAAAGTCTAACTGACTCTTATGAGGATGTCGAGGCGACCATGTGGGAGTTCTGGGGTGTGTCGGCGCCCCGGAGTGGCTGGCCGGTGAGGCGGGCGCGAATGCGGGCGAAGCCTTCGCGGTGCCACGCCAGGTGTTTGGGTCGCGTCTGCCATCGCTCGGCGTCCGCGAAGTACTGGCGCTCGGCGGCCTCGAGTTCGGTGAGGGTGGGTTGTCCGGACCCTGCGTGGGTCAGCTCGCGGAAGATCCAGGGTGAACGAATGGCGCCGCGGGCGATGAGAACGCCGTCGCACCCCGTCTGGAGCTGGAGCTTCTCCGCGGCGGCCAGGCTGAAGACGTCGCCGTTACCGATGATGGGGATGCGAAGGCGGGCCTTTACTTCAGCGATTGCCTCCCACGCCGCGGGGGTCTGGCTGTCCTGCTTCGCGTGGCGGGCGTGAACGGTGAGGTAGTCCAGGGTGCCGTCCGCGGCGTCAGCGGCGCGGAGGTAGACCTTGTCCTTCTGCTCCTGCGCCGAGAGCCCGAGCCGAATTTTCGCGCCCACCGCGCCGATGGGGAGCCTGGTCCGCGCCTTCCAGGCCTTCAGAGTCTCGAACATCGTCCGCAGCTTGGTCGGCCGTTTGAGCAGCGCCGGGCCTCCGCCGACGCGAATGACGTCGGGGGAGGGGCAGCCGAAGTTCAGGTCCACCGCGCGAATGTGGGTGAAGTGCGGGTGGGCACCGCGGGCGCCTTCGTCGAGCGCGTTGAGGGCCGCTTCCAGTTCGCGCTCGTTCACCGCGAAGAGCTGGACGCCCGTCGGCGTGGCGGGGTCGACGGTGTCGATGAGGGCGAGGGTGCTCTTGTTGTTTCGGGCCATGGCGTTGGCGCGCAGCATCTCGGTCCAGGTGAACGAGGCGCCCAGTTGGTAGCAGAGGCGGCGGAAGGCGGCGTCCGACACGCTCTCGAGCGGTGCGAGAATGAAGCGGCTGCGGAGCTCAAGCGACCCCAGCCGGAGCGGTTGCGACGAATGCATCGCGCGCAGTCTCGCTCGTCTGCCGGCGGTTCCCCAGAGCGAATGCGCCCCGGCGGGGCCGGGAAGAAGGCGGACGTCGTTTTGTCCGTTCGTGCGGCTTGACGCGTGGGGGCGCGGAGGGCAAAAGCACGGCCGCTGCACGCCCAGGTAGCTCAGTCGGTAGAGCAGGGGACTGAAAATCCCCGTGTCGGTGGTTCGATTCCGCCCCTGGGCACTCGCTTCATTCTGGATTCGCGAGGTTGAGTTGGCGAGTCGAGTGCGCGGAGTGCGCCGAGTGGTGCCGAATCCGCAGAGTCTGCTGCAGTATTGCTGCAGTCGGGTTGCGGGAAAAACGCAGCGACCTGGCGGCCGATTTCGTCGGTGCTGAGGCGGCCGTAGACGCGCTCAACCATGCGCGTGTCGGTGTGTCCCATCATCGGCGCGA
>CAZFXD010000406.1:0-3426 GCA_964522795.1 uncultured Myxococcaceae bacterium | reverse complement strand
GAACTCGAGCGTCAACGCGTATCGCCGCCTCGATCCGCACTTCGAAGCGCCGAACCAGATCAAGGCCTCGGCCATCGACCGCGGATCAATGGTTCGCATTCCGCTCGGCAACAAGCGCTCCGCGCGCATCGAGGTGCGCTCCATCGCCCCCGACGCGAACCCGTACATGTCGGTGTACACGATTCTCCGCACGGGCCTCGAAGGTCCGCTGGAGAAGAAGAGCGCCGACAAGCGGGACCGCACGCGCTTCTTGCCGGACAACATCTACGACGCGATTCGCCTCTACAAGTCGAGCGAGTTTGCTTCCAAGCTGTTCGGCGAGCAGGTGCACGCCAAGTTCGCCGAGCTGAAGACCGCGCAGGCCGAGCGCTGCCCCAAGGCGCTGGGCGCCCGGGTGAAGCCAGGCGAGATCATGTTCCACCATGAGGTCACCAACCAGTACCTGTGGTCGATGTTCTGAACCGCGGCACGAGATAGTGGTGCAGTTGTGACGCGTTTTTAGGCACGATGCCGGAGGTCGACCCCTCCGGCATGCCCTCCTTCGTGCGACTTCAGATTTGCCTGTTGGCTTCCCTGGCGGCTGCGTGCGCGACGGTGGCGCCTCCCCCCGAAGTGCCGGCGGAGCCGCTCCCCGTGGTGGACACGCCGAAGCCCCCAGCCTCGTGGGAGAAGAGCAACACGGGCACGGGCGACCTGTCGGAGGCGTTCGAAATCGCGCCCTCGGTGACGGAGATGCCCGACGACACCACCTCGGCCGAACCCGAGACCTCCAAGGAGAAGGTGGTGCCCCCGTCGGTCGATGCGCAGAAAGCCGATCGGAGCGAGGCCGAGCTGGCCCTGGAGGAGAAGCGCTACCCCGCCGCGCTTCGAGCCGCCAACGCCTGGCTGCTCGACTGCGGGCCCGACGCGGTCGACGAGTGTCGCAGCGCCGCCAAGCGCATGTTCCGGACCATCGCCGCGAAGGCGAAGTCGCCGGCGATCACCGCGCGCCTCGGCCGCATCGAAACGGCCGAGCGCTGCCTGTGGGACCACGAAGCGGCCGCGCGAAAACCCCAGGCCGCGGTGGCGCCGTGCCTCGCCGGCGCTGAGGCCACCTTCCGCCAGGAACGCGACCACGTGATGGTGGCGCGGGCGCTCCTGGTCAAAGGCATCGTCGCCTCGCAGGACGAGAAGAAGCGAGAGGTAGCCCTGGCCACGTTCCGCCGGGTCGTCGACCTGTGCAAAGAGACCCGTTGCGTCGAGGTGCGACGCCGCGCGTTGCGGCGCAGCGCCCTGATGCACGAAGAGAAGGCCGAGCTGGACGAAGCCTTTCACGACGCGCTGATGGAGATGAACGAGGCCGCATCGCGCTTGACCGACGAGGCGCGCCTCTACGCCCGCACCGACACCGTGAACCGCCTCTGCGCGCGCATCGAGACCGAGCGGGGCGCCGGCGCGTGCCGAAAGCAGGAGAAGGCCGTGAATGGGCGGTACACGTTCTTCGACTACTCCAAAGGCAAACCACAGAAGGCGTTGGCCGCCTCGTTGGTCAAAGAGGTCGGCGCCCACTTTGCGCCGCTGATCGACGACTGTCTCCGAGCCGAAGTGGTGCGCGTGCAGCAAGGGGAGTCGCGCAACTTCGCCACCAGATGGACGATTGGGTACGACGGCCGCGTGAAGAAGGTGAAGATCGGGGCGGCGGCGGCCTCGGAGTCTCCGTTCGGCCAGTGCCTCGAAGCCCAGTTCGCCGTCTGGCGCTACCCGCGGTACCAGGGAGAGCAGCAGCACGTCGAGCAGACGTTCAGCGTGGAGCACCGGTAGATGCGTGCTGCGTGGGCGTGGCGTCTGCGGCTCGCGCTGCCGCTGGCGCTGGTGGTGGCCGGGTGCGGCACCACCGACGAGGACCTCGGGCTCCTGGAAGCTCAGCTGGTGGTCTGCGCCAGGGGCGCCACGGTCCAGGGCATCGACGTCAGCCACTGGCAGGGCGCGATTGACTGGGCCAAGGTTCACGCCGCCGGGAAGGAGTTCGCCATCGCCGAGCTGGCGGTGGGCACCTCGAAGGACGCCACCTTCCCCGGTCATTGGGCGGCGATCAAAGCGCAGGGCATGGTGCGCGGCGCGTATCAGTACTTCCTCCCCAACACCGACCCCATCGCCCAGGCGGACGTGGCCATCGCGGCGGTCGGCGGCCGGCTGGGGCCGGGCGATCTCCCGGTCATGCTCGACGTCGAAGCCACGGGCACGGTGCCGTCGCCGGCCGTGTACAACCAGCGCATCCACCAGTGGGTGGACCGGGTGCAGGCGGCGACCGGCAAGAAGCCGATGATCTACACGGGCCGGTACTACTGGCCGAAGATCAACACCGCCGACTTCTCGAGCAACCCTCTCGTGCACCCGCAGTACACGACGGCGAGCTGCCCCAACATCAGCGACTTCTGGCCCACGTGGCTGATGTGGCAGTACCGCGGGGATCCGGTGGGCGGCATTCCGGGCGGCACCTGCCCGGGCATCTCCGGCTACGTGGACCTCGACGTCTTCAATGGCTCGCTGGCGGAGTTGAAGGCGTTCGCGGGGGTCAACACCTGCACGCCGCACTGCGAGACGCAGGTCGCGGTGGCGGCGGACTGCACGCGTACCGACTGTGCCGCCACCAACTCCACCTGCAGCGCCACGGCGCAGGCCGCGAAGTGCACCTACCCCGCGTGCCCGGCCACGGGGACCTCCGACGTGTGCCTCGACGACACGAAGCTGGGGCACTGCGTGAACGGAACCGTCACGCCCAGCGGAGACTGCGCCCAGTTCGCCGCGTACTGCTCGACCATCAACGCCCCCACGGGCGCCCGGTGCGTGTCCGCCTTCTGCGTCTCATCTCCGACCGAGACACCGAGCGTGCGCGACAGCTGCTGGTACGAGAGCCCGCCGCGCCTGGCCCACTGCAACGCGGACGGCGTGCTGACGCTGACGCCCTGCCCGGCGGGGCAGCAGTGTTCGGTCATTGGCGGCCCGCATTGCGCGACCGGCTCCTGCCCCGACGCCGGCGTGGCCGACTACTGCTCGAGCGACACCCTGCTCGCGCACTGCATGGCGGGCTCGGTCACCACCGCCATCGATTGCGGCGCCAAAGACGCGTACTGCTCGACGGCGGGAGGCGCGCCCGCGCACTGCACCTCGACCGCCTGCGTCTCGTCTCCCGGCGAGGTACCGGTGGCGCACAACCGCTGCCTCGACACGGGAGAGCTGGCGCGCTGCGACGAGACCGGCGCGATCGGGACCGCGGCCCCCTGTCCCGAAGGTTACGCGTGTGCCGAGTTCGACGGCGGAGCGAGCTGCGTCGTCGGCGACGCGGGCTCGCCTGGCGCGGATGGCGGCGTGGCGCTCCCCAGGCCCGTCATCGGCGGCTGCGGCTGCGCCTCGGGGGGCGAAGGCACCGCCCTCGTCGGCCTGGGC
>CAZFXD010000405.1:0-3430 GCA_964522795.1 uncultured Myxococcaceae bacterium | reverse complement strand
TGAGCCGCGGGAACACCATGTCGTCGCAGCCGATCATCAGCGGGATGAGGTAGTTGCCGAACGCAGCGATCAACACCGGCATCGCCACCCAGAACACCATGATGGTGCCGTGCGTGGTGATGAGCGCGTTGTACGCAGCCGGTGTCACCCGACCGAACAGCGGAACGTCCATTCCGGGCCAGGCCAGCTGCATGCGGAAGGCGTAGACGGTGAAGCCGCCGATGAGCGCCATCAGCATGCCGGTGAAGAGGTACTGGAAGCAGATGATCTTGTGATCGGTCGACCAGAAGTACTTCAGAAACCAGTTCTGTTCGTGGTGGCCGTGGGCGTCGTGGCCCCCGGCGTGGCCGTGACCGCCATCAGGCGTCGCGTGCGCGGTGTCACTCATGGCTTCTTCTCCTGAACTGGCGCGTCACCCGGGGCGTGAGCCGAAATCGCGGTCGCGGCGGGCAGGTGTGTCTTCATCCACGCCGCGTGTTCCACAGGGGTCTCCACGTGGAGCTGCGCGGCCATGATCCCGTGACCGATGCCGCAGATTTCGGAGCACTGAATGTCAAACGTCCCGGTCTTGATCGGCTTGAACCAACCGTTGATCACGCGACCCGGGATGGCGTCCTGTTTCAGACGAAACGCCGGCACCGAGAAGCTGTGGAGCACGTCCAGCGACGTCAACTCGAACTTGTAGGTTCGGTCCGCGACCACGTGGAGCTCATCCACCGTGCGAATATCGTCGTCGGTGCCCAACTCGTTGTCCGGGCCCGCGTGCACAAACGTCCACGCCCACTGCTGCGAGATGATGCGGACGGTCTCCTGCGTCTGCGGCATGTCCTGCTTCACCTTCACCCACACGCTGACGGCCGAGTAGATGACGAAGAGGTCACAGACCAACACGAGATAGTGCGGCCACGAGATCCACCGCATCTGCTCCTTGGTCTCGCCGGTGATGTACTGCGCCCGAACGCCCTCTTTGGCGCGGAACTTGATAATCAGCCCGAAGAACACCGCCTGGGCGAGGAAGAACCAGAACCCCACCAGGATGCCCACGAGCCACACCACACCGTCGACGTCACTCGCGTAGCTGGACGCTGCTTCCATTGCGTTGGTCAGCATCGATTCCTCACCAAACAAAAATGGCGACGGCCGCGAAGAAGGCCACCGCGCCGACTGCCGTGTACAAGAACCATTTGTTCGCCATCTGCTCTGGGCTCAGCGCCGGTCCGACCGCCATGACTATTTCGCTCCCAGGGTGGAGATGTGGGCCACCACGTTCTTCATGGCCTGCTCGTCGGCCAGGGTCATCGCCATCGGCCTCATCTGAGCGCCCGTGGTGTCTTTCGCGTTGGTGCCGCGAATCCCCGCCTTGAACTTCTTGAGCTGAGCGAGGAGGTACCAATCTTCAAGCTGGGCGATGGGCGGGGCGCGCAGCGCGAGGTTGCCCTTGCCGTCGGGGCCATGGCACGCGAGGCAGGTGGCGTACGACGCCTGGCCGGCCGTGGCGTCGCCGCCCTTCAGCGTGGCCGCACCCTTCGCCACCGGCAGCGAGGCGACGTAGTTCGACACGAGCGTGACCTCGTTCGCGTCATACAGCTGCTGCGACAGCGGCCGCATGCGCAGGCCTTCCATGTCGTCGGGGTGCGCACCGCGAACACCCGTGCGGAACTTGATCAACTGCGCCTCCACATACCAGGCGGGCAGCCCCGCGATGGCGGGCGCCTTCACGGCGGGGTTCCCGCCGGCCAGCGGGCCGTGGCAGGCCTTGCAGCCCTCGAAGAGGTCCTTGCCGCGCGCGAGCGGCTCTTTCGCTTTCATGCTGCACGACGACGCGGTCGCGAGCGCAAACAGCAGGGCCAACAGAACGGAATGGTTCAATCGGGAGGTCATGCTCAGTAGTTCTCGTGGGCGAGAGATTCTTGGAGACGCGGGTCACCGATGCAGATGACCTTGTTGCGCGTGAGGAAGAAGCTGAACACCGCGAGGAACGCCCCGGCCATGCCGATGAAGGCCGCCGCGTCGGTCCAGTTGGGCGCGAGCGTGGAGTGCTGCATGCCTTCTCCGTGCGAACCGAAGTTGGGCATGATGTTCCAGTAGAGGTCGACGGCGTGCACCAACAGCACCCACACCGCGGCGTAGCCGAGGCCTCGGCGGCTGCGCTTGACGTGGCGTGACATCAAGAGCGCGAACGGAATCAGAAAGTGAATCAGCGGCAGCGCGTAGGAAATGAGCTCCCAGCCGCCGCTCAAACGCACCATGTAGAAGATGGTCTCTTCGGGAATGTTCGCGTACCAGATGAGGATGAACTGGCTGAACGCGATGTAGGCCCAGAACACGGTGAAGCCGAACGCATACTTCCCGAGGTCGTGAAAGTGCTCGGTGGTCACGGCGCTCAGCACGCCGGCTTTCTGCAGGCCCATGACCACCAGCGCGCAGAACGCGAAGAACGAGAGAATCGACCCGGCGAAGTAGTAGACGCCGTAGATGGTCGAGTACCAGTGCGGCTGGAGCGACATCATCCAGTCGATGGCCTGGAGGCTCTGGGTCAACCCGTAGAGCAGGACACCCGCGGCGCTCACACGCCACATCAGCCGGGTCAGTCGCTCGCGCTCAGGGCCTTCCTTGAGCGAATCCTGCTTGGCCGACGAGCGGTGCAACACGAACGCCAACACGGACCAGATCGCCAGGTACGCCACGCCGCGTCCGAGGAAGAAGCCGTTGGAGAGGAACCAGCGTTTCTTCTCGATGAGCGCGTCGTGCTCGTGAGTCCACGGGTACAAGTCGTGGAACCCCACCGTCGCGATGGGAATCCAGAGAATGATGAAGAACGGCAGCGTGGCCATCGCCGTCTCGCCGATGCGGCGCACCGACGCCGACCAGCCGGCGCGGGTGACGTGCTCGAGCAAGGTGAACGCCAGACCGCCGAGCGCGAGGGAGAGGCAGTACTCAAACGCCCACAGGTAGCTGAACATGGCGCGGGCCTTCAGCTCGCCGCCCGACGCGGCCAGGGTGGTGCCCAACCCGATCACCGCCAGCGCGCCGCCAATCATGGGGAGCTTGGCCCAGAGGCTGGTCTTGGGAACGTCGATATCGGTGGGAAGTGCGATGTCGTGGCTCACGTTGAACTCCCGGTCACTTGAGCGACTTGATGTAGAGAATCAGGCTCTGGACTTCGAAGTCGTCGAGCGCCTGTGGCGGCATCGCGGGCGGGAAGCCCTTCACGATCTTCGCCATGGGTTGAAGCATCGATTCTTTCAGGTACGCGTCATCGACGGTGACCTCGCCGGACTCCAGCGCCTCGGCCTTGCCGTACACGCCCTTGAAGGAGGGGCCGACAATCTTGGTCCCGTCGACCGAGTGGCAGGCGTTGCACCCCTTGGCCTTGTAAAGCGAAGCGCCGAACTCCAGCGTGGGCGTCTTGGAACGGGCCACGACGGGC
>CAZFXD010000404.1:0-3466 GCA_964522795.1 uncultured Myxococcaceae bacterium | reverse complement strand
GGTGGCGCGGCCGGCGGTGGTTCTGGAGGTGGAGCCGGTGGAGGCGCGGGCGGCGGCTCCGGCGGCGCGTCCGGCGGTGGCGTGGGGGGAGCGGGCGGCGACTACGACAGCGGCTGCGCGTACGCCGAGCCTGCACCCATGCGCGCGTGGACCTCGCGAGATGTCGATGCGGGCCACTTCACCGCCAGCGCGTCTTTCGGGCGCGCCGTGGCGTTGGCCGACTTCGACGGCGACGGCCAACTGGACCTCGCGGTCGGCGCTCCATTCGGCGCGGTGGGCAGCGTGGCGGCGGGCGAAGTCGATGTGTTCTTCGGCGGCGATGCCGGGCGGGCCGCGCTGCTGTCGGCGTCGGCCCCTTCGCTGGGCGCTGAGTTTGGCGCGACGCTCTCGGTGGCCGACTTCGACGGCGACGGGACGAGCGACCTCGCCGTCGGCGCTCCTGGAGATGACAGCGCGGGGCCTGACGCCGGCGCGGTGTACGTCTTCCGCGGCACCTCCACCGGGTTTCAATCGACGCGCGTCTTGTTCCCGACTGCGGCAGGTGGCACGGCGTCGCTCAATGCCGCGTTCGGGGCGGCGCTCTCTTCGGGGGCGCTCACGCCCAACGGCCGCAAGGGCCTTGCGGTGGGCGCGCCGGGCGAAACCGTCTCGGCGATGGTGGCCGCGGGCGCGGCCTACGTCTTCGCAGGCTACGACGCCGGCCTCATCCCCTATGCGCGCGTGCTGCAGCCCCAGGCAGGCGGCGCGTCCGAGACTGATGACGGGTTCGGTTCTTCGGTGCTCCTCGCTGACTCCGACGGCGATGGGCGCGCCGAGTTGTTCGCCGGTGACCCGGGTGAAGACCTGGGTGCGCTCAACAACTTTGGCGTGGTGATGGTGTTCCGCGGCGTCGACGCCGGGTTTCCGACGGGCAAGTTGATGCGCGGCGACTACTACGGTGGCACCGCTGACAGCGAAGACATGTTCGGCGCCACGCTGGCGGCGGGCGATGTCACCGGCGACGGCAAGCCTGAGATTCTCATCGGCGCCCCGAACCAGCTCGTCACGCAGCAGGGGGTTGGCACCCGCGCGGGCGGCGCGGTCTACGTGCTCTCCTCGGTGGCGGCGGACGGCGGGTTTGCCGGCTACCCGCTCAGTCAGGACGACTCGGATGACTTCGTCGAGCCCGGCGACAGGTTTGGGGCTTCAATCGCCGTGGCCGACCTGGACGGCGACGGCGTGGGAGACGTCATCGTCGGGGCGCCGGCCGAGACCCCGGAGTACCTGCTCCAGGGCTTGATCACGCCGGGCGCGGCCGCGGGCAGCATCACCGTCTTCGCAGGGACCGCCACCGGCCCGCACCTCGGGCGCCGCTTTGTTCAGACGGACCTCGGGTATGCCGATGAAGCGGGCGATGAGTTCGGCGCGGCGCTGGCGGTCGGCGACTGGGACGGCGATGGGTTGCCGGACATCTTCGTGGGCAGCCCCGGCGAGAAAGTGAACCCCGACCCGGCCGCGGGCATGGTGGCGGTGTTTCCCGGCATCAACCCGCACGTGGTGCTGGGCCCGGTGCTGGGCAACGTGAATGACTCGTCGGTCAAGGTGTGGGCGAGAGGTACGCCGGGAAAAGGCCTGACCGTGCTGTCGCGCGTGGTGGGCACCTCGCCGTGGCGAACGCTCTGGCCGGTCACGTTCGACGCCGCCAGGGACGCCACGGCGGTAGTCAACGTGGCGCCGTTGTTATCGGCGTCAGACTACGAGTACCGGGTGGCCGTGGGGTGCCTGGTGGATCGCTACGCGCGCGGCCGGTTCACCACCTTCCCCTCGTTCATCGCCGGCCCCGGCGTGCTCAAGTTCGCCTACGCCGCCGACCTCTTGTCCACGCACACGCTCGGGCTGCTGGACACCATTCGCACCGCGGCGCCGGCCTTCACCATTCTCGACGGTGACCTCACCTACTCGGACTACATCGGCGCCTTCGGCTACTCGGTGGCCAACTACCAACAGTCCTATCGACGAAACTGGGCCAACCCGCACTTTCAGCGGCTCACCCGCCGCGTGCCCTCGTTCGTGATGTTGGACGACCACGAGATCGCCAACGACTGGTACGTCAACGCGCCCACCGGAAACTACGCCAACGCGATGGAGGCCTACCGGACGTACATGCAGCCGCTCAATCCTCCGTCGCAGGTGACCGGCGCGCTCCACTACGCGTTTCGAGTTGGCGATGCTGACTTCTTCGTGCTCGACGCGCGGTCCAACCGCCAGGCGCCGACCGCCATGATGCCCACCATGTTGGGCGCCACGCAGAAACAGTGGGTGAAGAACTGGCTCATGCAGTCGTCGGCGAAGTTCAAGTTCCTCATCTCCAGCACGCCCATGCACCCGTACGACAACACGGGCGCAGACAACTGGTGCCCGGCCTACCAGTGGGAGCGCGACGAGATTCTTGCCTTCGCGCGCGACAACAACATCCGCGGGGTCGTCATCATCTCTGGCGACCAGCATTGGGCGGGTGCCTATCGACTCGGTGGCTTTGCGCCGTACAAGTTTCACGAGTTCCAGGTCACGCCCGTGGGTATCGACCCTCGGGCCGTGCCCGACGCCGGCTACCCGGGGAATCCGGAGATCCTCTTTCAGGACACCTGCGCGCCCACCTGCACCGCCACGGAGACGTTCGGGTTGTTCGAAGTCGACGGCACCACCACGCCGCCTGAGGTTCGCGTGAAATACGTGAGCGCGGGAAACGTGGTGCGCTACCAGACGACCGTGAAGCTCACCGACACGCTCCCGTAGAGGACGCGAGGTGGTGACTGGGTCGTTCGGCCATGGCCACCCTGGCCGGGTGTTGATTCGAAGCGCGACGAAGAGATTCTCGCCTGCGGACGGGGCGGTGGAGCTGGAGGAGGTTCTCGGGCGACAAGCGCCGACAGCTACGGAACGCGTTTGCCGACGAGCGCGAAGGTGGACGTGGTGGCGTAGCCCTTTACCATCACGAAGATGCTCCCGGGCGAGGTGAGCGAGACGGTGCAGCTCTCGCGCGAACCGCCGAGGTACGGGCGGCAGGTCCACTGCGTGGCGCTGACTTCGCCGCCCACGCGCACGTAGAGGTCCGCGTCGCCGCTGCCGGAGAGGTCGAACTGGTACTTGCCCGCGGCGAGCGAGGTCGCTGAGTAGCGCTGCTCTTCACCGCGCGCGACGGTGCCCGTGCCGTTGACGATGGTGGTGTCGGTCCCGCCGCCACCGCCGCTGCCGCCCGGAACGATGACCATGCCGGGCGCGAACACGTTGTCTTCTTCGCCGGTGACGGTGACGACCTGGGCGCGGTCCACGCTGGCGAGAATCTGGTCGTAGCTCATCGGCTTGTCGACCGAGAGGAGGCCCTTGATGACGGCGAGCGTGGCCGGCGAGTCGGAGCTGAAATACGCCGGCATCGCGTTGGTCAGGAACTCCATGTACTTCGTGCCCGTGGGGTCGTCGGGGTTCA
>CAZFXD010000403.1:0-3503 GCA_964522795.1 uncultured Myxococcaceae bacterium | reverse complement strand
GGCGCGAAGCCTGACGCGGGCGCCGGCGGCGGGAGTGACGCGGGCAAGGCGGACGCCGGCAACGGCGGCGCCGGAGGTGGCGTGGGCGCCTCCGACGCGGGCGGCACCGGCTGCGCAGGCGCGTGGTTCTGCGACGACTTCGAATCGTACGACGCGGGCAAAGCGCCCGGCGGTCCGTGGAAGCTCAACGGCAACAACGGCACCGTCGACGTCACCACCGCGAAGTTCGCCAGCGGCGGAAAATCCGTTCACTTGCAGGTGGGCGCGGGCGACAGCCGTCACGCCCGCATTCACCTCATCGGCGCGCCGTACCTGCCGGTGCCGGGCAACAACATGTTCGGGCGCGTGCGCATGTGGATCACCAACCTCCCTACCGACGACACCCACCACTACAGCTTGATTGCCGAGACGGGAAACTCCGCCGCCGCGGGTTCAGGCACCACCGTGCGCTACGGCGCCATGCACCAGACCGGCTTCCTCGCCAACTACTGGCAGGACAACACCTCGGCCGACTGCTGGAGAAACTCCGCCACCAAGATGCCGCAGGGCAAATGGGTCTGCATGGAGTGGCAGTTCGACGGCACCAGGAATGAAGCCCGCCTGTGGATTGACGGGAAGGCGGTGAGCGACGCGACCATCGTCGGTTCGGGCGATGGCTGCGTGGGGAAACCCAACCAGACCTGGAACTTTCCCGTCGCCAACGACGTGAGCGTGGGCTGGGACAACTGGCAGGCGTGGACGGGGCAGGAGCTGTGGGTGGACGATTTCGCCCTCGGACCGCAACGCATCGGCTGCGGGCCGTAGCGCTTCTTCGAGCGCGCGGCGGGGCACTGCGCGCATACTTGGACCGTGTTGAACAAGGTCGCCGCCTCCGGCACGTCAGGAACGTCGTCGCAGCTGAACAGCGGCGGGCAGGTCGCGTTCCGCGGAGGCCCGCCGTCGCTCGACGTCTTGCTGTTCGGAAAACGCCCGCCGCGCCTGGTCGACCGCCGGCGGCACCCGAAGCTGAAGAAGGCGCTCGCGAAACTCGGTACCGCCACGGCGCAGCTTGCGGAGGTCCTGGGCGGCCACGAACGGCAGTTCTCACTCGCCCTGTGCGAGGGCTTCAACGCCAGCATCAACCGCCACGGGCAGATTGCGTTCGGCGTGCAGTTGCTCGAGCAGTACGAGCGTGACGACGACTTTCTGGTGGGCGTGCTCGCGCATGAAATCGGCCACCGCCCGTGGGAATGGCCGAAGGGCGACCTGTCCAGGCTGAAGCAGAAGGTCCTGAAGGCGCTCTACCGCGAGGAGGAAGCCAAGGCCGACCGCTTCGCCGGCCGCGCTCTCGCCGACCTGGGGCTGTCGCCCGACAGCCTGTGCGAGTTCTTCCTGGAGAACGGGAAGTTCGAGCAGAGCAGCGAGTCGAGCGAGTACTACCCGGCGGCCGTGCGCGCGAAGATGGTGCGCACCGCGTACCAGCGGCGAAAGCGCGCGCTGCAGTCTGCCGCTCAGTTCAACCCGCGAGCGGCCGAGCGGGCGCGGGAGTTGCGGTAGGTCTCCGGGGGTCGCCTTCGCCGGCGGTCACCGACAGCGCGACGGGACACTCAGCCGGTCTTGCCCCGCAGCCGCTGGTTGACGAACGAGAGCGCCGTCTTCTTCACCGCCGAGCGCAGCTGCTTCTGCTTCCGTCGAAGCGTGCGCGCCACGCCGAAGTGGTAGTCGAACAGCCGCCGCACGTCGGGCGCGAGGCTCTGGTACACCGTGCGGTCCAGGTTGTACCCCACGTCGCCGTAGCCGTACTGATAGCCCCCGCGGAAGTAGGCGATGGTCAGCATGGTGCGCGGCTCGTCCGTCGGATTCGGCGTGCCGCGGTGCCACATCGTCAAATCGCGAATCATCACGTCGCCCGGCTCGATGTGAATCTTGATGGAGGGGAAGTACTCGGCCACGCGCTCGACCGGCGGGTTGCGGCCGTCTTGAATGTTGGGCTCGAGCCCGTATTGCTTCATCAAGTCGCTCGTCCACATGTGGCTGCCGCCCGGCCACACCTCCATCGGCCCGTTGTGCAGCCCGCATGTCATGATGGGGAAGTTGACGATGTACCCGCGCGGAGCCCAGCGGTTGTTCACCATCACGTCGTTGGTGTCGATGTCGCTGTGCGGCGATTGGAGCATCGCGCCCTTGAGGCACGTATCGCTCGAGACGTACTGGCAGAACAGGTCCTTGCCGATCAGCCCCTCGAGGACCTGCATCGCGAACGGGTTCGCCAACAGCTGCCGGTCTCCGAAGATTCCCGTCAGCCACGGGAAGATGCGCCAGCGCGACTTTCGATACCAGAACGAGGCGTGCTTCCGCTCCGACACCTTCACCTGCTGAATCGAGCTGTAGTCCGTGCCTGTCTCGACCGTGTCCTGCATGGCGCGGCAATCGGCGTAGATGTCGTTGAACTCCGCGCGCACCGCGTCGATGAACTTCACGCTCACCCCGCCGCGGAGCACCACGTAGCCGCGGCAGCTCAAGATGACCTGCGCCAGCTTCACCGTCTCATCGGACAGCCGGCCTGACGCCTGCTCGGCTTCGCTGACCGTCAAATGCTGCGGGGGGAGAATGTCGGGTCGGACGGAGGTTTCGGCCACGGCGGCTCCTTGAACGTAGTGTCGGGCAGGGGAAACGGCGGTTGAAGTGTAGGCGAAGGCGGCGCGCCCACAGTCGCAAATTCAGCGCGGCCCGGGCAAGACGGCGCTGTCCACGCTGCGGCGCATCGCCTTGAGGCGCTCCACCTCAGGGCCTTCTACGTCGGCCAGGTTCAGCAGCTCGCGGGCGCCCTCGAAGTTGCCCGTGCGAAGGCGAACCTCGGCGAGCAACCACCGCGCCCTGGCTTGCCGCGGGGCGGCTTGCGCGCACGCCTCGGCGACCGTCTGGTAGCCCGCCACGGGAAAGGGGTACCCCGGGAACCGCTCCAGCGCGGTGGCCATCGCGTCGCAGGACTCGGCGGCCCGGCTGAGCGTCGCCAGCGCGTTGGCCCTCGCCGCGTGCAACAGGCCAAAGTCAGGCAGCAGCCGCAGCCCGGCCTCGGCCTCCTCCAGCGCCGCGTCCCCTTCGCCCGAGCGGAAGTACCAGCCCGACAACGCCAGGTGAGCCGAGATGGCGTCGTGGTAGCGAAACAGGTGCTTCCGCGCGCTCGCGCTGTCAGGCGACTGGGGCCCCTCGGTGTGACGCAGGAGCGCGGTGAGCCCGGCCAGCGCGTCGAGCGTCTGGGGCGTTCGCTCCAGCGACGTCTGGAGCCACGTGCGCGCCTGGGTGAAGTCATTGCGCCGCATCGCACACTCGGCCGCGAGGCTGGGCCCGTCGATGACTGCGTCGAACACGGTGAGCCGCGCCCTGGAGTCCGGCACGCGCTGGAGCGGCGCCATGGCGCGCTCGCAGTACCCCGCGCGCACCGCGAGCCAGGCCATCACCAACGCGTCGCCGTCGTTCGCGTCGCCGAACTTCTCCAGCGAAACGCGGCCCGAATCACTGGC
>CAZFXD010000402.1:0-3505 GCA_964522795.1 uncultured Myxococcaceae bacterium | reverse complement strand
CTACATCGACTACCGCAACCTCCGCGCGAAGTACGTGGAGACGTGGCTCAACTCGCTGGTGAACTGGGACTTCGCGTCCGCCAACTTCAAGTAGTCGACGTCGCTCGCTGGTAGGGCCAGAACGCGCCGGCCATTCCCGTCCACAGCGGGAGTGTGCCGGCGATGACGTTCCAGTTGTTCTGATCGGCCGCCGGGAACAGCTTGAGGAGCAGCCCCGCGACCGCGCACACGAACAGACTCGCGTAGACGAACCGCAACGCGCGGCGACCGCGAGTCTTCGTGACCATCACCACCACGCCCAGCACCACCGCGGCGGCCGAGAGCGGCTGCACCTGGAGCAGGTTCTCGTTCCAGTACGCGACGGCGTGATCAGTGAACGCGGCCGCGCACCAGTCGATGAGCGAGATGAGGCCGGTTCCACAGCCCAGGACGAACGCCTCGAGGCCCAGCAGGAGCCGCGCCCAGAGCTTCCCCTGGCGATCGAACCGGGCCAGCAGCACGGCGAGCGCGCCAAGCGCACCGCCCAGCAGGGCCCACCACGCCGTCCACTCCGGCGGCTTCTGCGCCGTGGGCGCGCGGGTGGACTTGAACCAGTAGAACTTCTTCCGCACCGCCGGCGCCGTCGTGCCGTCAGGCCGGGTGAGAACGAGCTCGTCGAGTTGTTTCTCCAGTTCGTCCGGGAGAAACGCCTCGTCTTTCACCTTGATCGGCTTGTCGAGGTCGTCGTTCTGCAGGTAGTCGAGCGTCCACGACATGAGCGGGTTGACCATCGAGTAGCGCCGCGTGTGCTCGCGAATCGACATGCGCGCCGGCCCCTGCGTCGCTCGGAGCAACGCGCCGTCATAGGCCTTGTCGAACATGTCGCGGGGCCGGGTCGAGCAGTTGTCGGTGTAGTGCTGGTACAGGTAGGTCGAATTCTCCGGCAGGACGTTCCTGGCCAGCGCCTGAGCCAGGCCCAGCGCTTTGTCGGGCGGCAGGTTCAGCACCTGCACGCGCACGTCACGGTTCTCTGACTTGTAGTACTCGAACGTCGGTTCCACCGGCGCCTCGCCCACCCAGAACTCGAGGCGGCCGCGCACGAACTTCTGAATGAAGGTGGAGTCGAACCCGAACATGCCGAAGTTGTAGAGGCGCGCCTGTCCCAGGCGGTTGTCCACCACCACCGGCGCAGAGTGGCCCCAGTACTGCGTCAAGTCATCGCCGGGGCTGAAGGTGGCGATCCAGACTTCGACGTCTTCGGGGCGCGACGCGCCGCCTTCGGCCCACGGCGGCAGGGAACCCAACGCGAGCGAGAGAGCGGCGGCGAGAAACATTCGGTGGCTGCGCGTCTAGCGCGCGAGCCTCAGGAATTGAACCAGCGGCGCTCGGCCGTGTTCTCGTCTGGTTTCTTGGCCTCGCCCTCAGCGGGCTTGTTCAGCGCCGGAACCGGACCCGCGGCCCCCGGCGGATTGGCGGGCGTGCTGGCGGCGGGAGGCGCGGTGAGCACCGGCGGGCCCGCGGCGGGCCGGGCCTGGGGAGGCAGCAGGTGCGCCGGTACCGGGTCTCCGCGCTCCAGCGCGGCACGGAGGGCGCCGGGCCCCGCCATGATCGGGGCCGTCACGGCTTCGGAGAGCGCCTTGTTCAGCTGCAGCGGCAGCGGCGAAGGCGCGAGCGGCGGCGGCGCGCGCGGAGGAGACACCACGGGCGCCGGACCGGTGACGGCGGTGGGCGAGGAAAAGACGGGAGGCGGCAGCGACACCGCGGGCTCAGGCACCGACGGTGACGGCGTGGGCGCCGTGGGGCGACTGTGCAGCTCGCTCGTCGCCACGCCCGCGGCGGCGGAGAGGAGTTCGCGAATGAACGCACCCAGCGGTTTGCCCGCCGAGGCGGCGCGTTCGTTGAGCGCGTCGGAAAGCTCGGGCGTGCAACGAACCGCGATGGTCTTCACGTTCGAGAGCGACGCGATGAGCGCCTCCAGCGCCTGGCTGGGCCGCGACACGGCGAAGTCGCCGCCGTCGAGCATCATCTTGATGCGCTTGGCCAGCTCGTCTTTGCCAAACCAGTGCCCGTCCAGAAAGACCGTTTCGGCGTCGAGATCGACCGTGAATTGACTCATGGGCCGAATCGAACCAGCGCCGTCACCTCGAGGTCAAGGATGGCGGTCTTTTTCCGCAGGTGAGCCGCAGGCTGTGAGGCGGGAACAACCCAGTCATCTCGCGCGTTTTCGTCGTTGCTCGAGGTTGTGAACGAACTAGAAGCCAAGGCCGCCGTGAACCGCGCGCTCGTGACCATGCTGGCGCTGTTGACCCTTGGGGCCACCGCGGCCGAGCCCGAGGCCCCCGACGCACGCGCCCGGGTGGACCCGACGTCCGTTCAGGTCGGGCAGAGCTTCGAACTGGAGGTCGCCGTCACCCACAACGCGGCCGACCGGTACGACTTCAACCCTCCGGCGGAGGCCGGGGAGTTCGACGTGCTCGGCCAGGAACGGGCGCGCAGCGACTCCGGCGCACGCGCCACCACCACCTTCAAGATCAAGCTCTCGGCCTACAAGCTGGGCGCCCTCAAGACGCCGGCGTTCGTCTTCGACGTGGCCAGCCCCACCGGCACCTCGCAGTTCACCGCGCCGCAGGTGGACATCTCGGTGGTCCGCGCGCCCGGCGACACCAGCACCGACCTCAAAGATCCCCACCCGCCCGTCGACGTGGCCATTCGCACCTGGCGGGTGGTGTACGCCGCCCTGGCGCTCGCCGCGCTCGTCCTGCTCGCCGCCTGGCTGCGCCGGTTCCTCAAGCGACCGAAAGCGCTGGTCGTCGCCCCACCCGTCCCGCTGGCGCCGCTCGACGTCCGGACGCTGCAGGCGCTGGACGTGCTGCGAAACGAGAACCTCCCGGCCGCCGGCCGCGTGCGCGAGTTCCACTTCCGCCTCTCGGAGATCATTCGCGCCTACCTCGGTGAGCGCTACAGCTTCGACGCCATGGAGTGCACCTCCAGCGAGCTGCTCGACACCCTGCGCCGCCTGCGCACGCCCGGCCTCTCCATCGCCCCCTTGCGCGAGTTCACCGTCCAGAACGACCTGGCCCGCTACGCCAAGGCGGCGCCCGGCGCGGACGAGTGCAAGTCGTCGCTCGAGTTCGCCTACCGGCTCGTCCACGAGACCACCGCCTCGCAGCCGCCCGCCACGCCCGAGGTCGCGCGTGCCAGTTAATCTCGAGTTCGAGGCGCCGGGCGCGTTCTGGCTTTTGCTGACCCTTCCACTCCTGCTCTGGCTCTTCGTGCGCCAGCGCCGTCGGCGCGCGGTGCTCCGCTTCTCGGCCGCCTCCATCGTGGCGGCGCAGGGGCGCGGGCTTCGCACCCGGCTGTTGTGGGCGGCTCCGGCTGCCGAGCTCCTCGCAGTCTTCTTCGCGGTGGTGGCGCTGGCCCGGCCCCAGGAGCGCGAGAGCCGCTCTCGCGATCTCTCCGTCGAAGGCATCGACATCATGATCGCCCTCGACCTCTCCACCTCGATGGAGGCGGCCGACTTCCGGCC
>CAZFXD010000401.1:0-3520 GCA_964522795.1 uncultured Myxococcaceae bacterium | reverse complement strand
AGCGCTCGGTGGGCGTGATCGAGCCCAGCCGCCGCGTCCTGGATGATGCGCGCCGCCACCGCCGGGGGCACGGGCTTCTGCTGCTCGCGCGCCTTCTTCAGCATCTGGGCCAGGTTGCGCCCGCGAATGTATTCCATGGCCAGGTAGTACAGGCCGTTCCACATCCCGACTTCGTAGATGGAGACGACGTTCGGGTGGTTGAGCGTGGCGGCCACGCGCGCTTCGTCGAGGAACTGCTCGATGAAGCCCTCCTGCATGGCGAGCTCGGGCAAGAGGCTCTTCAGAATGACCGGGCGTTCAAAGCCGACGATGCCCTTCTGCTGCTGCACCGCGTAGAAAACCTCACCCATGCCGCCGATGGCGATGCGGTGTTGAATCTCGTACTTTTCGAAGATGAGGTCCGTCATACGCCCAGGTGGATTGTATAGACGCATGGCGGCGGAAGTTCGATCCATCCGCCATGTCGTGGGTCCAACGCCTACATCGAGCCGGGGAGTACGCCTGCCGTGAAAATCGCCACCTGGAACATCAACTCGGTTCGGGCCCGCGTGGGGCGGTTGACCTCGTGGCTCCAGGCGCACCAACCCGACGCGCTCTGTCTGCAGGAGCTCAAGTGCACCGACGAGCAGTTCCCGCGCGCCGAAGTCGAAGCGGTGGGGTACCGGTGTGAGACCTTCGGCCAGAAGACCTACAACGGGGTGGCCATTCTTTCCAAAGAGCCGCTCAGCGACGTGGCGCGGGCCATGGCCGACGGCGTGGCGGATGATCACGCTCGCGTGATTGAAGCCACGCTCCGCGGCGTGCGCATCGTCGGGGTGTACGCGCCCAACGGTCAGGAGGTCGACTCGCCGGCCTACCAATACAAGCTTCAGTGGTACGAACGGCTGGAGCAGCACCTCGCCGGGCTGCCGCCTCGCCCGACGGTGCTCTGTGGCGACTTCAACGTGGCGCCCGAACCGATCGACGTGCACGACCCCGCCGCGTGGGAAGGCCAGACGCTCTTCACCGACCGCGAGCGAGCGGCGCTCGCGAAGTTGACCACGCGGCTCGGCCTCTTCGACGTGTACCGAAAACACCACCCCGAGGCGGGAAAGTTCTCGTGGTGGGACTACCGCATGCTCGGGTTCCCCAAGAACCTGGGGCTGCGCATCGATCACCTGTGGGTGTCCCGGCCGCTGTACGACGCGTCCACAGCGGCGGAGATCGACCGCGAGGCCCGCAAGGGCGAAAAGCCGTCCGATCACGCTCCGGTGTGGTGCGTTTTCGACCCGCCCGCCCCGTAGCTGTGCGTACACTCCGGCCCACTTGACGGGTGAGGGCGGCGTTCGCACTCACTCCAACGAGGAGGGCCCGATGGACAGCTTTCAATTTTCAGGCTTCGCGGTGTTGCTGGGGTTCAGCGCTTGGTTCGTCATGCGCTGCATCGTCTCCGGCTTCTATACGGTCGATCAGAACGAGCGGGCGGTGAAGACGTCCTTCGGCCGCGCTGACCGTCTGCAGACGACCACCCTCGAGAACCCGATGGCCGAAGACCTGCGCCCAGACGAGCGCGAGCGGTACAAGTACCCGCAGCTGCGTGTCATTCACCCCGGCGTCTATTTCAAGTGGCCGTGGGAGAAGGTCTACAAGGTCTCGGTCGCCACCCAGACGCTCAACATGGCGTTTGATCCCGAAGACCCCAGCGCCAACCACGGCGGCCAGATGTTGGAGGCCGTGACCAAGGATCAGCTCAACGTCGGACTGGTGGGGCAGATTCGGTACCGCGTCTCAGAACACAACCTCTACGCGTACGTCTTCGCGGTGAAGCGACCCATCGTGCATGTGATGGGTTACTTCATTTCGATTCTTCGGCAGAAGATCGCCAGCTTTGAGGCGCCCGACGCCAAGGAGACCGCCGAAGGCAAATCCGCCGCCGACACCGTGGGCGTCTCCATCAACGACCTGCGCAAGAACCTGCGGCTGTTGAACGAGCAGATGGACAAGGACTGCCGCTCGTCGCAGGCGCGCTACGGCGTGCAGCTCGATGCGTCGCTCATCACCGCCATCGACCCGCCGCACGAAGTGGAGAGCGCGCTCGCCGCCATCAACACCGCGCATAACCAGGTCTCGGCTGACGTCTCGCTCGCCCAGGCGTCCGCCGACCAGAAGATCGTGCAGTCCCGACGCGCCGTCGAAATTGAAACCCTCAACGCCCAGGCCGAAGTCGAGCCGCTGATCACGCTCTCGAACCAGCTCTCGGCGTTGAAGAAGATGGGGAGCGGGGTGCTCGGCGCGTACGTGCGCAACGTCCGCCTGGCGCTGTTCCAGAAGGCCCAGTCGGCAATGCTGGAAGTGAGGAAGCCATGAATTTTCTCATCAACCTCGCGATTGGTTTCTTTGTCGGTGTGGTCGGCGTGCCGATGGTGTTGGGCCTGGTGCGAGGCCTGGGCGGCTACACCACCGTGGAGGAGCGCCAGGCCAAGGTGTTCATGCTCTTCGGCAAGGTGGTGGGCATCATCGACGAACCCGGGTTCCACGTGCTCTTCACCGCGCTCGGGTGGCGAGCGCCGCTGGTGCACTGGCTCGGCAAGGTGCACGAAGTCGATCTCCGCCTCGATCAGTCGTACCTCCGCAGCCAGCCCGTCAACTCGGAGGAGGGCGCTCCGATGGGCATCGGCATCTGGTACGAGATGTTCGTCTCCAACCCGAAGGACTACCTCTTCAAGAACGCAGACCCGCGCGGCTCCATGCGCGCCAACGTCAGCAACGCGGCGGTGCGCAACCTGTCCAACATGAAGCTGGCCGCCATGCTCGAGACCCGGCACACCATGAGCCAGTCGGTGCGCAATGAGGTCAGCCCCAAGTCGCACGAGTGGGGGTACCAGATTGGGAGCGTCTACATTCGCAAGGTGCACTTCCGCGACGCGCAGATGACCAAGGGCATCGAAGAGAAGGTCGTCAACCGCCTGCGACAGGTCACCTCGGCGATTCGTCAGGATGGCGCGAACCAGGTCGGCATCATCAAATCGACCGCCGACCGTCAGGCCGCGGTGGAGTTCGCCCGCGCGGCCGGACAACGCCCCTACTACGTGGGGCAGGCGCTGCAGGCGATCTCAGCCGACGCCGACGTGATGGCCGCCATGTTCGAGGTGCTCGAGGCCCAGCGCCTGGTCGACGGGTCGGCCCGGCTCACGCTCCTGCCTGCGGGCGAGAAGAGCCAGCTGCTGGCTCCGCTGTTGGCCGCCCAGGGCACGGCGAAGTCCTAGCGGCCGTCACCCTTCGACCGAGGTCTCCCCGCCGGCGCGCTTGATGCCGAGCGCCTTCATCTTCTTGTAGAAGTGGCCCCGCTCCAGCTCGAGCACGCGCGCTGCTTCAGTGGCGTTGTCCTTCGCGTGGGCAAGCGCGCCGAGAATGATCTCCCGCTCCGCCTCCTCGACCTGCTCGTGGAAGCGCTTGCCCACCTGAAATCGGTACAGGGGGCCCGCGGCGCTCAGGCCCGGGGCGGGGGCCGGGGGCGCGGGCGCAGCGGCCTCCGTGGCTG
>CAZFXD010000400.1:0-3584 GCA_964522795.1 uncultured Myxococcaceae bacterium | reverse complement strand
GCCGCGAGCGCAGCGGCAGCCGCCTTGGGGTCGTGGTGGTGGACGTGGGCAGTCGGAAACGGGACGTCGCGGCCGATCGGCGCAACGTTTTCAGCATTCGCGTTTTGGGTCATGACGGTTCTCTCCAATGAAGTTTCAAAAGAGCAACCGTCGTGCCCACCCCCAACCCAGAGATGTGGGGAGATGGCGGATGCCCACCCGGTTTCCACCGCAAAGTGTGCAGTCTCCCTGATGGCCCAACGCACGGTTTGCGCAGTGTTTTGAAGGACCTGCGGGGTGGGGGTGGCCTGCCGCTTGCTCTTGTTTTCGCGGGTCGCCCCGCGGTTGTTTTCTCGGGTGACTGGGGGCTGTTCCCAGTCGAGGCCTCGCTGCCGCACCGGGGGTGAGGACGAGGTCAGCGGCACATGGAGTGCATAACTCTGCAGGTCAGGAGCCCGACGATGAAAGCGATTCAAGACCAGGCGCGTCGCCATTTGCTTGCCCGCAAGGCCGCGCTGGCCGAACTGGAACGCCGAACCACGGCCAACCTGACCACCTCGCGCCGCGACGAAGAGCACGATTCGGAGGAACGCTCGCCCGCGCATGATCAGGACGCCGCCTACGCCGGCCTCCAGGCCCACGAGCGGCGTGAGCTGAAGGAAATCGACGACGCCCTGCAGCGCATCGAACGGGGCGAGTTCGGCCGCTGCGAGAATTGTGAAGGTCCCATCGGGCGGCAGCGGTTGGCGGCTGTTCCCGAGGCTCGGTTCTGCATCGCCTGCAGCCAGGAGGCTGAAAAGCGACAACCGTCGCGAAGCGGAGGAGGTCGACCATGAAACGGATCATTGTGGCGATGGACGGCTCGGAGCACGCCCTCAAGGCGGTGGAGTACGCGACCGAGATCTCCCACCGACAGGACGAAACGCGCATCGAGCTGGTCTACGTGTCGCCCCCCCTGGTGTTGCCGCCCAACGTGTACGCCGAAGCCCTGGCGCGGGTGGAAGCGGACGAAAAACAGTACGCGGCCAAGATTCTGGGCGAGGCAGCGCAGACGGTGAAGGCGCGCGGAGTTCAGTGCGAGACGCTCCACCTGAACGGCCCGGTGGCCGAAGCCATTGCCACCCTGGCTGATGATCAGAAGGCCTGGATGGTAGTGGTGGCCAGCCGCGGGCGTGGCGCCGTGGCGCGCGTGTTCCTGGGCAGCGTGGCGGACCGGCTGGTGCACATCTCCAAGCGGCCCGTGGTGGTCGTTCACTAGTGTTCCGAGCGAGTCGCCAAGCTAACGTCTGCAGTTCTCGCGATGCCGGAGCTCAACATCCTTGAACAGCTGAAAGCGTACGTCGGCTTCGGGGCCGACGATGTGGCTGCGCTTCGCACCATCGCCGCGCGCATTGAGCCGAGCTTCGCCGGCATCGCCGAGGTCTTCTACGCCCGCATTCTCCAGCACCCCGAATACCGGGCGGTGCTCAGCCACGGTGAGTCGTCCGTGGGGAAATTGAAGGGCACGCTGATCGAGTGGATGCGCGGAGTCTTCGCGGGCGACTACGGCGCGGAGTACTTCGAGAAGCGCAGTCGCATCGGCCGGGTGCACGTTCGCATCGGCATGCCGCAGCACTTCATGTTCGGCGCCATGGCGGTGGTGCGCGACGGCCTGGTGCAGGCGGTGGTGGCCCTGGGGCTGACGGACCTCAAGGTGCACGAGCGCACCCTGCTCGCGCTGCACCGCATCCTCGACCTTGAGCTGGCGGTGATGCTGCACACCTACCGCGAGGACCTGCTCGCGCAGCAGGCCCGGAGCGAGCGCCTCGCCACCTACGGCCAGCTGGTGGGCACCGTGAGCCACGAGCTGCGAAACCCGCTGAGCGTGATCGACACCTCGGCCTACCTGCTCAAGGCGCGCGTCGAAGGGGACCCGCGATCAATGCAGCACGTGGAGCGAATCTCCACCCAGGTTCGCACCGCGAGCGAGATCATCAACCAGCTCCTCTCCATGATTCAGTCCAGGGACGTGGTGCACGAAACGGTGGACCTGCGCGACATCATCGAAGCGGCGGCAGAGACCTGCCCCGGGCTGGCCGCCGTTCGCTTCACCCGCGAGGGCCTCGACCAACCGCTGGCGGTGAGCGGCGACGCCACCCAACTGGGCCAGGTCTTCAAGAACCTGTTCCAGAACGCGCTGGAGGCGGTGCAGGCCGACCCCGCGGTGACGGTCCGGGCCCACGTCGCCGGCCCGCGGGTGATTGTGGCCGTCTCTGACAACGGCCCCGGCGTCGACCCCTCCGTCAAAGACCGCCTGTTCGAGCCGCTGGTCACCTCCAAGCCGCGGGGGGTTGGCCTGGGCCTCGCCCTGGTGAAGCGCGTGGTGGAAGCCCACGGAGGCAGCATTCGCGCCGGTGAGAGCCCGCTCGGCGGAGCGATGTTCGAGATCAACCTGCCCATCGCGAGAGCCGCTGCGTGAATGATGCGCTGCCCAGAGTGCTGGTGGTCGACGACAACGACGACCTCCGCGCCAATCTCGCCGAGATTCTGGAGGGCGCGAACTATCAGGTCGTCGCCGCCCCCACCTCGCACGATGCCGAGCGGCTGATTCAAGATTCACTCGATCTGGCGCTGATCGACATGCGGCTTGCCGACCGAAGCGGGCTCGAGCTGGCCACGCGAATTCGAGAACTCCACCCGGACTGCGAAGTGATCTTTCTCACCGGGTTCGCGTCGATCGAGAGCGCTGCGGCATCGGTGCGCGCGGGCGCCTGGGCCTACCTGGTCAAGCCCGTCACCGTCCCCAACCTGATGCAGGTGGTGGACCAGGCGCTGCGGCACGTGCGCACCCGCCGCGACAACCGCCTGCTCGAGCGACGTGCCCAGGTGGCGGAAAAACTGGCCGCGGTGGGCACGCTCACCGCCGGGCTCACCCACGAAATTCGAAACCCGCTCAACGCCGCGCTGCTGCAGTTGGCAGTGTTGGAGCGACGCATCCAGAAGCTGCCCAGGGAAACCAACGAGCCCCTCAACGCTCCCCTGACGCTGGTGCGCGACGAGATCAAACGGCTCAATCAGATTCTGGAAGACTTTCTCCAGTTCGCCCGCCCCATCGCCGTCGAACATCGACCGGTCGACGTCAATGCGCTGGTGGGCACCGTGACCGCGTTTCTCCAGCACGAGGCCGACGCCCGCGGTGTTCACCTGGTGGTCGAGCCGACCCGGGTTCCCGAGGTCTCCGGCGACGAGGCGCGACTCCGTCAGGTGCTGATGAACCTGTGTCTGAACGCGCTCGACGCCGCGCCGCGGGGCGGGCACGTCAACCTCTCGGCGCGCAAGCGCAGCCAACACGTCGAGCTGCTGGTCGACGACAGCGGCCCGGGGCTGAAGCCCGAGGTGGCGGCGCGAATCTTCGAGCCCTTCTTCACCACCAAAGCGACCGGCTCGGGGCTGGGACTGCCCATCTGCCACGCCATCGTCAGCCAGCACGGGGGCACGATTGAGGCGGGGACTTCTCCGCTGGGTGGGGCGCGGTTCGTGGTGCGGCTACCCGTGGCCTGACTCGTCGTCTGCGTCGTCCGGCGCCGGACCCTCGGGTTTCTTGCCGCCGTACTCTTTCAAGCGGT
>CAZFXD010000399.1:0-3665 GCA_964522795.1 uncultured Myxococcaceae bacterium | reverse complement strand
CATGCAGGAGGGCATCTTGTCCCTCATGCAGATGGCGAAGACGTCGGCGGCCATCGCCCACTACCGCCACGTGCGCAAGCCGTACGTCTCGGTCTTGCTGCACCCGACGACGGGCGGGGTGGCCGCGTCGTTCTCCTGGCTGGGCGACGTGGTGCTGGCCGAGCCCAAGGCGCTGATCGGGTTCGCGGGTCCCCGCGTGATCGAACAGACGATCCGTCAGAAGCTCCCCGAAGGGTTTCAGCGCTCAGAGTTCCTGCTCGATCACGGCATGGTGGACGCGATCGTGCATCGCCGAGATCTCCCGGCGAAGCTGAAGCAACTGCTGTCCCTGCTGTCGTGAACGCCTCCGACGACACGGCGCAACTCGAGTACCTCTCCAGCCTCTCCCCGTCGTCGATTCGGCTCGGGCTGGACCGCGTCGAGCGCGCGCTGGGGGCGCTGGAGCGACCGGAGCGTGCGTACCCGTCGATTCACGTGGCCGGAACCAACGGCAAGGGCTCCACCTGTGCCTACCTGTCGGCCGCGCTCGCCGCGGGCGGATATCGAGTGGGGCGCTACACCTCGCCGCATCTGCTCCGGGTGAACGAGCGGATCACCGTGAACGGCGCCGACGTGACCGACGCCGCGCTGGCCTCGTTGGTGCGCCGGGTGCGCGGTCGCCTGGGCGATGGGCACGAGTTGTCATACTTCGAGTTCCTCACCGTGCTGGCGTTCGTGCATTTTGCCGACGAGCGCGTCGACATCGCCGTGCTGGAGACGGGGCTGGGCGGGCGCCTGGACGCCACCAACGTGGTGACGCCGCTGGTGTGCGTGATCACCTCCATCTCGCTCGATCATCAGAGCTACCTCGGCGACACCATTCCCGAGATCGCCGGCGAGAAGGCGGGAATCATCAAGCCCGGCGTGCCCGTCGTGGCCGCGTCGAGCCCCGAGGCGGTTCAGGTCTTTGAACGCGTGGCGCGCGAGCGAGGCGCGCCGCTCTATCGAGTGGGAGCCGCGTTGAGCCGAACGCCCGATGGCACGCTCCGAGGGCGCGTGCGGGAGTACGCAGGCCTCAGGCCGTCGCTCCGCGGCGAACACCAGTGGGAGAACGCGCTGCTCGCCATCGGGGCGTTGGAGGTGGTGAACGAAGTGTGGCGGCCGGTGTCCGAGGAGTCGATTCGCGCCGGTGTCTCCTCCGCGGTGTGGCCGGCACGCTTCGAGGTGCTCGCCGGGCGGCCCACGGTGGTGATCGACGGCGCCCACAACCCTGATGGCATCGCGGTGCTGTTGGGAGAGCTGGCGCGCCAGTTCCCCGGTCGGACGCTGCGCCTGATCTTTGGGGTGCTGCGCGACAAACCGTGGGACGCGATGGTGGCGCAGCTCCGGGGCCGCTTCGCCTCGGTGGACCTCACCGCGCTGCCCTCGGACCGGAGCCTGGAGCCTTCGGCGTACCTCGGCGCGTTGCAGCAGTCGGGCACGGCGAGCGCCGCACACGCCTCGGTCGAGCGTGCGTTCGAGTCAGCGCTCGGCCGGGCGGGTGCGGACGACGTGGTGGTGGTGGGCGGATCGCTGATTTTGGCCGGACTGGCGCGCGCATATTTTTCGCGTTTCCCGAGGGAAGGAAAGCGCGGGGACGCTTGACTCGACGGACTTGGCCGCTATGGTGCGCGCCGCTGTCACACGCAGGACCTGGAGGGTTGCCCCATCGTTCGTGATCAGAGGACAAATCGTCGCATCAAAGCGCGCGAAGTTCGTTGCGTAGGCGCTTTGGGTGAGCAGCTGGGCGTCATCAGCATCGAGGTCGCTCTGGCGAAGGCTGCCGAGGCGGGCCTGGACCTTGTCGAGGTCAACCCGATGTCGAAGCCGCCGGTCTGCAAGATCATGGACTACGGCCGCTTCAAGTACGAAGAGAAGAAGAAGGCCAACGAGGCGAAGAAGAAGCAGGTCGTGGTGAAGATCAAAGAGATCAAGCTTCGCCCCAAGACGGAAGAGCACGACTACGACTTCAAGGTTCGCCAGGCGAAGTCCTTCATCGAAGAAGGCAACAAGGCGAAGATCACCATCATGTTCCGCGGCCGCGAGATCACCCACCGCGAGCTCGGCCAGGCGATTCTGGACGACGTGGTGCAGGACCTGAAGGACCTGGCCGTGGTCGAGTCGCCCCCGCGCATGGAAGGCCGCGCGCTCTACATGATCATCGCCCCCAACTCGAAGGTCGCGCAGAAGGCCCGCGACGCGCACCGCCTGCAGGCGCTGGCGGCGGAAAAAGAGAAAGCCGAACGCCTGGCACAGAAGGGGGAGCACGCCCCCAAGCCGTCAGCCCCGCGCCCGGCCTCGTCCCGCCCGCAGTCACCGGCCGCGGCCCCGGCGGCGGCTGCTCCGACCACCCCCACCGCCAGTTGACAAGAGCGTAGACAAAACGCTACAGGCTGCCGCCTTTCGCCGAGGAATTTCAGATGCCGAAACTCAAGACTCGCAGTGCAGCCAAGAAGCGCTTTCAGGTGAAGAAAGGCGGCAAAGTGAAGCACGGCCGCGCCTTCGGGAAGCACTTGTTTACCCACGCCAAATCGATGAATCAGCGCCGCCGGAACCGCGGCACGACGCATCTTCAGGGCATGGACCAGAAGAAGATCGTCAAAGAGCTGTTCCCGTACGGGGCCAGCTGAAGAAATTTTGCAGCAATCGAGGGAGTTCGTATGCGCGTAAAAAAGGGTTTCAAAGCACGTCGTCGTCGTAATCGAGTCCTCAAGCTCGCCAAGGGTTTCCGAGGCCGCCGCAAGAATTGCTACAAGCGAGCGAACCAGGCCGTTGAGCGCGCGCTCGACTACGCCAGCCGCGACCGTGCGCGCCGCAAGCGCGAGTTCCGCAGCCTGTGGATCGTTCGCATCAACGCCGCGGCTCGCATGTTCGGCCTGACGTACTCGAAGCTGATCGCGGGCTTGAACAAGGCGAAGGTGGCGATTGATCGCAAAGTGCTCGCGGATCTGGCGATCACCGACTCGAAGGGCTTTGAAGCGGTGCTCGCCATCGCCAAGGCAGCCTAAGAGCGCTTGTTGCTCGAAGAACTTTCGGGGCTGCCTCGGTTGTCGGGGCGGCCCCGTTGTCGTTTCTGAGGAGAATTTTCCGTGGAAGACACGCTCAAGAAGGTCCTCGAGTCGGCCAAGACCGAGCTCGGCGCTGCCACGACGGTGGAGTTGGTCGAGCAGGCGAGGGTGAAGTACCTGGGGAAGAAGGGCGAGCTCTCGGGCCTGTTGGGCGGCATGGGGAAACTGCCGCCTGAGCGTCGCCGCGAAGTGGGCGAAGTCGCCAACCGCGTGCGAGGGGAAATTGAAGCGCTCCTCAAGGCCGCTTCGGACGCGGCGAACAACGCCGCGCTGGAGGCCACACTCAAAGGCCACCGCCTGGACGTGACGCTCCCCGGGCGGAGCGTGCGCCTGGGCCACCGGCACCCGGTCTCTCAGACGCTCGACGACATCGTTTCCATCTTCGCTCGGCTCGGGTTCGACGTGGCCCATGGACCGGAGATCGAGCTCGACTGGTACAACTTCGAAGCGCTCAACGTGCCTCCGGATCACCCCGCGCGCGACATGCAGGACACGTTCTACGTCGACGCCTCGTGGCTCACGAACAAGGCGGGCCCGGTGCTGCTCCGCACGCACACCTCGCCGGTTCAGATTCGCTAC
>CAZFXD010000398.1:2860-3718 GCA_964522795.1 uncultured Myxococcaceae bacterium | reverse complement strand
GATCTTGCCGTTCACCTTGGCGCCCACGCATCGGCCGCCCACGTCGGAGTGAATCGAGTACGCAAAATCGACCGGCGTGGCCCCGCGCGGAAGGCTCTTCACGTCGCCCTTGGGCGTGAACACGAACACTTCGTCGGTGAAGAGGTCGACCTTGACCGTGTCGAGGAACTCTTTGGGATCTTTCAGATCCTGCTGCCACTCCAGCAACTGCCGCAGCCAGGCAAACTTCTCATCGTCCTTGGAGAGCGCGGACTGCTTGCCTTCTTTGTAGGCCCAGTGCGCCGCGATGCCTTCTTCCGCGATGCGGTGCATCTCCTCGGTTCGAATCTGCACTTCGATGCGCTCGGACTTGGGGCCAATCACCGTGGTGTGCAGCGACTGATACATGTTGGGCTTTGGAATCGCGATGAAGTCCTTGAAGCGTCCGGGCACGGGCTTCCACAGCTGGTGAATCAGCCCCAGCGCCTCGTAGCAATGCGCCAACGTGGGCACGACGATGCGGAAGGCGATCATGTCCGGGACCTGGTCGAACTCGATCCCGTGCGTCTTCATCTTCTTGTAGATGCTGTAGAGGTGCTTGAAGCGCCCGCTCACGGCGCCGGGAATGTTCCGCTCTTTCAGCTTCTCGTTGAGGAGCGACACCACCCCTTCGATGTACTGGTCGCGCTCTTTGGCGCGGGCGTCGATCTTCTCGCGCAGGGTCTTGAACTCCTGCGGCTTGACGTACCGGAACGAGAGGTCTTCCAGCTCCATCTTCACCCAGTTGATGCCGAGGCGATTGGCGAGCGGCGCGTAGATGTCGAGCGTCTCCTGGGCGATGCGCGCCTGCTTCTCCTCCTTCATGTATTCCAGCGTCCG
>CAZFXD010000398.1:0-2850 GCA_964522795.1 uncultured Myxococcaceae bacterium | reverse complement strand
GCGGCATCGCGCCGAGCGTTCGCATGTTGTGCGTGCGGTCCGCCAGCTTGACCAGGATGACGCGGATGTCCTGCGCCATGGCGACGATCATCTTGCGGAAATTCTCGGCCTGCTTCTCTTCCTGGCTCAGGGTCTCAGAGGCGGAGAACTTCGAGAGCTTGGTGACGCCATCGACGATGCCCGCGATCTCTTCTCCGAACAGCTCGCGCAACTCGTTGTCCGTGGCGAGCGTGTCTTCAATGGTGTCGTGCAGCAGCCCGGCGACAATCGAGGCCTCGTCGAGCTTCAGGTCCGCCAGAATGCCCGCGACCTCGAGCGGGTGGATCAGGTACGGCTCGCCTGACTTGCGAACCTGCCCCTGGTGCACCTTGGCCGAATACACGTAGGCCTTCTTGATCACGTCCAGGTCGGGATCGGGATGATACGCAGCAACTTTCTGCAGAATGTCATTCAGCCGAATCAATGGGCGGAGCGTAACACCCTCAGTTGCCGCCGCAACGCGTCAGCCTTGCGTCTTCGCCGATGTTCGTTGACGATGCGCCACCATGTCATCGCTCCTTCTGCAGAACCTGAGCGCGGTGTGCCCCACCTGCGAGACGCTCAACGCCCCGCAGGCGCCCAGGTGCGCGCAATGTCAGACGTCGCTCTCCTACGGTGCAGTCCTGCCCGCCACGACGCCAGGAGCACCCGCCGCGCCACCCAAGCCGGTGGAACCGCCGGTCCTCGCCGCGCCCCCGGCCCCTGCCGCGCCGCCCGTTGCGGCCTCTGACACGCTGCCCCCGCTTCCGGAACTTCCGGTTTCGTCTGATGCGCAGACCATTCCGCCCGGACTCAAGCGCGCTGAGCGCGAGCCGGTGTCGCCCGAAGCGGTGACCGCGTCGATGCCGATCGTCCCCACGGCCCCGCAGCCGTCCGAGCCGGTGGCCGCGCCGATCGACGCGGCGCCAACCGTGACCACGGCCGAAGCGATTCCCGCGGCGCCGTCGAACGACCCGCACCAGACGCAGCCCATTCCTCCCGCCGCGCTGGAAGAGGTTCGCGCCGCGTCCGCGGCCGGCAGCAACCCCTACAACGCGCCGGTGTTCGACCCGACAGCGGGCAAGTTCAAGCAGCGTCCGACCGAACCCCACGGCCCGCCTCCCGTGCTGACGCCCGCGGGTGGAATGCCGGCGGTCGAAGCCCCGGTGGCGGCCCCGGCACCGGCCCCCCGCGTTTCCCCTCCCGCCCCCGCAGCGCCACCGGCGGGTCCCAAGTTCGGCCTCACCGTGCTCGCCGGCCCGGCGAACGGTCAGCGCTTCCGGCTCGGCCAGATGGGCGCGCAGCTCGGTCGCTCCAAGGGCGTCATTCTTTTCCCGGACGACCCGTTCATTTCACCGCTGCACGCGTCGCTCTTCGTGCGGGACGGCAAGCTGTACGTGCGCGACGAAGGCAGCACGTCGGGGGTCTTCGTCAGCATCGTGGGACAGGAGCCGATCGGCACCGGCGCCATCTTCGCCGTGGGCCTGCGCGTCTTCCGTTACATGGGTCCCCTCGAAGCGCCAGCGGCCGCCGTCCCTGGGCGGGTGGTGGTCTACGGCGCGCCGTACCCCGGGCCACAGGCGTATGCGCTGGAAGAGCTGCTGCTCGGCAACCGGCCCGGCCGCACCATGCTGATCTCCGCGGCCAGCTTCGCGATCGGTCAGGCCAAGTGCGACTGGAGTTTCCCCACCGATGAAGGCATGGCGCCGCGACATTGCGAGCTGTCCCCCACGGTGGTGACCGCGTTGCTCAAGGACACCTCGGGGGGCCTGGGCACGTTCGTCAAGGTGAACGGCGAGCGGCAGTTGAAGGCGCAGGACCGCATTCGAGTCGGTCAGCAGACGCTCCAGGTCGAGCAGCTGGCCTGACGCTCAGCGCGGCGGCTTGTCCCGCACGTCGGGCATGACCTCGAGAATGTAGGCGCCCAGCCGGGAGCCCGGCCGCTCCTCCAGGTGTCGCAACCAGAAGCCGCGCGCCGCGACGAGTTCGTTGTGGCGCCACGCCAGCTCGCCCAGCTTGGCCGCCAGCCCGGCGCTCGGGTCTTTCCTGAACGCCGATTCATATTTGTCGTGCGCGGCGCTGTCGTTTCCGTCGGCGAACGCGCGATCTCCCTCGGACTCCAGCAGGCGCGCGCCCGCGCTGTCCCGATGCGCGTCGTCGACCATCAGGGCGTACAGCGGAACCTCGCGCGGCACCGCGGGGCTCGGGGGCGTGGTGGGTGGTGCGGCCGTGGCGAGGCGCGCGTTGCCGCCGAGGCCCCACACGAGCCCGACCCCCACGCCGATGGCGACCACGACCACCGCCGTGGCGAGCGCGATGAACGCCCGGCGGCGCCCTCCGGCCACGCGACGGGTCTGATCGTCACCTCGAGTCGGGTCGGAGATGGTGGCTGCGTTGGCTCCGGCGTTGCGGCTGGGCACCGGGCCGGCGAACGCGGCGGACGGGGCCTCAGACAGGCTCGACGCCGGCTGCGTGTCCTGCAGCATGGTGGGCGTCATCTTCCTCGGGCCGACGGGCCCCGACCCAAGCGACGGCCCGGCGCGACGGCTCATCACCGAGCCCGCGCGACGCTCTTTGTCGAGCGCAAGCAGCTCGGCGCGAAACGCCTCGGCCGTGGGCGGGCGCTCGTCCGGGTTCTTCGCCATGGACTTCATGATCAGGCGTTCCAGCCCCGGCGAGATGCTGATGTTCGGCCGCTTCTGCGTCGGCGGTACCGGCTGCTCGGTGAGGTGCTTGGTGGCGAAGCCGACGGCGGAGTCAGACTCGAACGGCAGCGCCCCCGCGGTGAGTTGGTAGAGCATCACGCCCACCGCGTAGAGGTCGCTGCGGGGG
>CAZFXD010000397.1:0-3719 GCA_964522795.1 uncultured Myxococcaceae bacterium | reverse complement strand
CGCGCTCGCCGGCTGCTTCGGCTTCTCGGGCGACGATGTCGAGAAGCGCTGCCGCGTGCTCTCCGGCGGCGAGAAAGCGCGCCTCGTCATGGCGCTGATGCTCTACGACCCGCCGAACTTCCTCGTGCTCGACGAGCCCACCAACCACCTGGACCTCGAGACAAAGGAGATGCTCATCGACTCCCTGCGGAACTTCGAGGGCGCGATGCTCTTCGTCTCGCACGACCGCCACTTCCTCGCCGAGCTCTCCACGCGCGTGCTGGAGCTCACGGCGGAGGGGCCGCAGGTCTACCCCGCGGGCTACTCGGAGTACGTCAAGCGCACGGGCCGAGAAGCGCCGGGCCTGCGCAGCTAGATCCCAAGGCTCTTCTTGAGGAAGGTCGCCAGCGAGGTGATGACTGCCGGCGGAATGCTGTGCCCCCCGATGAAGGTGGTGAACTGCACGTCGGCCGTGGCCTTCTCGAGGAGCTCCTTGAGCGCGACCGCGTTGGCGTACGGCAAGAGCGGGTCATCTTTCCCGTGGCTCTGAAACACCCGCAGGCCCTTGCGGCGCTCGGCCTTCACCCTCCAGAGGTCTTCGGTCAGGAGCGTTCCGGAGAGAATCGCGAGCCCCGCGGGCGCGTCATCGAGGCGGAGTGAGACATCGGTGGTGAGCATGGCGCCTTGCGAGAAGCCGCCCAGCACCACGTGGGTCATGGAGAGGTCCGAGCCGCGACACACCTCGTCGAGCAGCTTCAGGAACGCCGCGCGGGCCTGCGCCATGCCTTCGGGTTCGCGGGCGCGGAAGTTCTTCAGCGCCACCGGGTCGCCCAGCTGCAGGCGCATCACCTCGTTCATGTCGATGTTCCACCAGGCGCGCGCGTCGTACCCGAAGCCGGCCGAGCCGAGCGACATGGGCGCCTCGGGAAAGATGAACCGAACGCGGCGCAGCGCGGGCTCAATCTGAACGAACTCCCGCTGCAGGGGGACGAGGTCATCGCCCGGAGCGCCAAACCCGTGACAGAGCACGACGGCTCCGACCGGGCGCGCGTCGGCGTCGGTTTGCAGCACGGTCGCTTTCAGTGAACCCAACGTGGTGTGCATGTGGAGACGCTCGTATAACGCCCGCATGGATTCTGGCGAGCCGGTGCAGAAGAAAAGGTCTCCGTGGTTTTACGTCGGCGTGGGCTGCATGACGCTTGTCGTGCTGGGCACGATTGGGTTCGTCGCCAGCATCTACTTCGTGGCCCGAGGCGTCTCCAACGTGGCCCGCGACTCGATTGACCCGCAGAAGCGCAACGAGAAGGCGAAGTCGATGCTGGGCGGCCTGCCGGCCGGGTACACCGCCACCATGGCGGTGAGCGTGCCCTTCCTGATGGACATGGTGCACCTGTCCAACCTGCCGCCGCTTCCCGACGGAGGCATCTCGCTCCAGCCTGGCGGGCGCGCCTTCATGTTCTTGAGCGCGTTGGATCAGGCCGAGACGCGCCAGCAGTTGAACGACTTCTTCTCTGGGAAGACGTCGGACCTGAAAGCCCTCGGCGGCTCGGGGTTCAAGATGAACGCCAAGCAGGTCATCGGCCGGGGCGAGGTGAAGGGTCGGGAGCCGTCGGTCCCGTATGTCTCCATTCGGGGCATCTCCCGCTCACCCTCCGGCGAGGGCGACGTCGACGCGGGTGAGCCCACCACGGTGGGAACGCTGTTCCACTTCGACTGTGGCAAGCCCGACGGGCGCTCGCGCTTCGGCGTGTGGTGGGAGCTCGACGGGACGCCTGACGCGGGGACCGAGGAGTTGCCCAAGGGCAGCGTGGTGGACCCGGAGACGTTCGCCGAGTTCCTGGGCCCCGTGCAGCCCTGCTCAAGCGCCGTGAAGTAGGCGCTGCAGATCACCTGGGGTGTTGATGTTCGCTTTGACTCCCGCGTCGTCCACGGGGACCTCCTCGACGCGCTGACGCAGAAGCCAGTCGGCCAGACTCGAGGCGTCCGTCTGCAACAGGTCGCGCATGACCGCCCTCGGCAACCACACCGGGTGGCCCCGTTCCCCCCGCCAGGTGGGCACCGCCGCCCGCGCGCGCTGCGGGCGTTGAAGCACGGCCAGGGTGGCGGGCTGCACCAGCGGCGCGTCGACCGGGTGGAGGAAGGCGCCTGTGGCCCCCTCGAGGAGGACGTGGACGAGCCCACGCCGGATGGACTCCAGCTGGCCGGAGCGCCAGGCGGCGTTCACCACCCGCCGGGTCGACGGGTGCGCCTCGGCGATGGCGTCGGCGTGCGCCCCCGTCACCGCCCAGGGCGAAATTCCCAGCGCGTCGTAGCGGGCACAGAGCGCTCCCAGGAAATCGCCGCCCGTGGGCAGCCGCACCAGCGCCTTGGGTTGACCCATGCGCACGCTCTCTCCCGCGCAGAGGATGATGGCCGCCGTGGACATGCGGCTGAATAGACCGCATCTGGTTTCGCTCAGTCGAAGAGTTTCGAGACGCTATGCTCAAGGCCGCGTGAGACTGGTGACGTACAACGTTCGGTACTTCGGCCACGGGTTGAAGGGCCTCGCCAGCACGGCGCGCTCCAAAATCAGAATCGCCGGCGCTATCGCTGCTCTGGAGCAGCACCCCGACGTCATCTGCTTTCAAGAGGTGGAGCACCGCTCGCTTCGTTCCAGCCTGGCGCACCGGGGCCGGAAGAAGGGCGAGACGCAGCTGGAAGCCTTCATGCGGCACCTGGAGGCGGCGTTCGGCGCGCGCGGCATGAAGTGCCCGTACCAGCCGCTCTACTTCCCCGCCAACCGCTACCAGGTGGGCCGGCTGGCGGTCTCGACCAGCGGGCTGTCGATTCTGCTCCACGAGAGCACCACGCGGGTGGAGCGGACGAACGCCGACGGTCCGCAGCTCATCACCCACTTCGGCAAGCGCACCCTGAAGGCGAAGCAGAAGCGCATCTGCGCCCACGTGGAGCTCGAGTGCGACCTGGGCCGCGTGCACGTCTTCAACACCCACTTGAGCCTGCCCACGCCCTTCGCCCGCAACTACTGGGCCTTCCCGGGGAAGATGGGCCACGGCCAGAACCAGATGCACGAAGCGCAGGCGCTGGCGAAGTTCATCGGCGATACGGCAGGCAAGGCGCCGTTCATTCTCTGCGGCGACTTCAACGCGTCCCCGAACTCGCCGGTGTACGACTACCTCACCAGCATCGCCCGCTTTCGCGGCGCCCAGGAGTCGATGGGCATGCTCGACGAATCCAACGCCAAGGCGTTTCCCACCGCGGGGTTCCTGAAGATGCGCATGCACCTCGACCACGTGTTCTTCCGTGGCGTCGAGCTTCTGGACATGGACGGCACGCGAAAGTTCGGCGACCCGAAGAGCCCCTTCGCGGGGTTTTCGGACCACATGCCTTTGTTCGCGAACTTCGCCAGCGGTCGCTGACCGCCGCGGCTCAGACTTCGGCCGTGGCGCCCGCGTAGAAGCCGTCGAGGAGCGCCTTGTACTTCGTCTCCACCGCCTTGCGCTTCAGCTTCAAGCTGGGGGTGAGGTCTCCCGCGTCCGCCGTGAGGTCGGCCGGCAGGATCGCCCACTTCTTCACCGACTCGAAGTTGGCGAGGCCGGAGTTGAGCTGGTCCATGAAGGGCTTGATCAGCGCCAGCGTCTTCGCGTCTTTGACGATCTCCGCGTACGCGCCCGCCATGCCCTGCTCCTTCGCCCAGGCGTTGATGGCCTCGGGGTCGAGCGCGATGAGGGCCGAGACGAAGT
>CAZFXD010000396.1:0-3725 GCA_964522795.1 uncultured Myxococcaceae bacterium | reverse complement strand
CCCACTTGCCGACGTTGGGGTCGTAGCTCCAGAGGTTCTTGTCGAGGCGCAGGTAGCCTTTGCCCTCTTCGCTCTTGGGCTTGGTGAAGAGCAGAATCAGCTTGTCGTCGGCATCGCGGCGGTAGACGAGCAGCTCCCGCACGATGTCGGCTTTGTCCTTCTCCTTCTGTTCCAGGTACGCCAGCGACTTGTAGTCGCCGCCGTTGCGCTGGCGGTCGTCGATGGTCTTGAGCAGGGCGACCATCTCGTCCTTGGACAGCTCCGCGTTCGCGGCGAAGGGCGCGAGCGTGAGGGCGATGAGGGTGAGCGATTTGATCGTGTGCATGGTGGTTACCCGAAGTGCGACATGGCCGAGACCGGCCTCATTCGTGCGGCGAGGAACGACGGAATGACCGAGATGGCGGTGATGACCGCGGTGATCACCCCCGGCGCGAGGATGATGGCGGCGAGGTTGGGCGCGAGGACGAGGTGGTCGGTCATGAGGAAGAGCTGAACGCCGATGGGCAGCTTGATGTGCGCCGCGTTGAGGCCCGCCGACGCGAGAAGGCCGACCGTGGTGCCGAGGACCGTGCCGGTGAGCCCGAGCAGGAACCCTTCGATGATGAACATCACCAGCACCTGGCGGCGCTGCATGCCGATGGCGCGCAGGGTGCCGATCTCGCGAGTCCGCTCGCGAATGGTGATCCACATGATGTTCATGATCCCGACCGCGATGATCAGCATCAGCACGAACGTGACCATGACCGACAGGCCGGTCAGCGCGCTGGAGGTCCACTTCATGAAGGCGATCTCGTCTTCCCAGTTGGTGACGTCGAGCTTCTGCCCAGTCCAGTTCTCGCGGGTGACGATGGGGAACTTCATCCAGAACGGCTGGGGGTTGTCGTCCATCACCGCGTAGCCTTCCTTGGCGAAGACCTCGCGAAGATGCGCCTGCACTTTGCTCACCTGGGACATGTCCTTCAGGTACAGAAGCAACGCGCCCGCCGTTTCTTCATTCAAGGTGTAGAGCCGGCGCAAGCCTTCGGCGCTCATGAAGGTGTTCCAGGAGCTCATCATGCCGACGTTGTTGGCGATCGCGACCACGGTGACGTCGATGGTGTTGTTGGTGCCTCGCGGCGTGGCGGCCGAGAGCGTCATGGAGTCGCCGATCTTGACCTCGAGCTTCTTGGCCTGCTCTTCGAAGATCACAATGCCGTCGGGGCGCTTTAAGTCCTCCAGCTTGCCTTCTTTGATCACGATGACTTTTTTGAAGTCACGCTCGCGGTCGATTTCGATGCCGCCGATGCCGACCTGCATCGAACCCTTGTCCGAGATCAGCTTGGCCCAGCCGCGGCCCCGCTGAACCCAGAAGTCGAGCTCAGGCACGTTCTTCTCGATGATCTCGGCCACCTTCTTGTACTTGGTGACCACCGGCGCGGCCTGGCCCGGCGTGACCTTGTAGAACCCACCGACGTTGACGTGCCCCGACATCAGGGTGGTGGCGGACTTCAGCATCGTGGTCCGCATGCCGATGGAGACGCCCAGCAGGCCGATCAGCAGGGTGGTGACGAAGGCGATCGCGCCGCCGATCAGAATGGTGCGCGTCTTGTGCTGCGACAGGCTCCGGGCGCCGATGAGGAAGAGCGTGCCGAGCGGGAGCGGGGAGCTGGGAAATTGGTTGGCCATGGCTATTCGTCCGCCTGCATCGCGCGCAGCGGCGAAACCCGCGTGGCGATGATGGAAGGAATGAGGGTGGAGATGACGCTGACGAGCGTGACGGCCACGAACGCCACCACCAGGTGTCCGGCGGTGAGGGTGGGGAGCAGCTTGGGGCCGGAGAAGAAGAAGTAGGCGATGTCGTTGGGCGCCGCGATGCCGCGGTTCCCCAGCCAGAACATGATCAAGCTCCCGATGCCGATCCCGGCCGTACCGAACACCGCGCCCAGCACGAGGGTTTCGAACAGCACCATCCCGAGCACGAAGTTCCGCTGGGCGCCAATGGCGCGCATGGTGCCGATGGTGGACGTCCGTTGCAGCGTGGCCATCATCATGGCGTTGTTGATGATCACCATCGCGATCACGAAGATGATGAAGACCGCCGCGTAGAGCGACACCTTGGCGATGTTGATGAACTGCCCCAGAATTCCGGCGGCCTTCTGCCAGGAGACCGCCTGCACCCCCAGGTTCTGCTCGGTCGACGCGGCGTTGATGGCGTTGACGGCCTCCTCGATCTTCGACGGATCTTTCAAGATGACGGCGGCGTTCAGCACCAGGCCGTCTTCAATCTCGGCCTGGGTGTAGACGCGCTTGACCAGGTCTTCGCGGCGCAGTTCCTTGGCGCGACCAGACAGTTGCTTGCTGTCGTCGATGATGCCGGCGGTGGCTTCGGCCACCACCTGCTTCGAGTCGCCGAACAGCTCGGCTTCGGCGTTCTCGCGGCTGACCTCTTTCGCACCCACCTCTTCTTTGAGCGACTTCAGCTCGGCTTCCTTGTCCGCGGAGAGGTACCCGTACAGGTCGCGGAAGCTCATCAGGTCGATCAAGTTGGTGCCGCCGGCCAGCGGAGACTTCTCCAGCCCCTCGAAAGAAAACGTGCCGTAGACCTTCACGTTGACCGACTGCACGTAGCCTGAGCGGGTGAAGGCCTTGATGGTGAGCATGTCCCCCACGCGCACGCGATAGAGGTCCAGCATGGGCGCCATCTCTTTGTAGAAGAAGGCGTAGCGCTCACGGAAGTTGGCGTCGTTGGTGTCGAAGAACTTCTGCAGCAGCGCCTGCAGGTCGGTCTCCTCGGCCTTGAGCAGACCCTGCAGGGCCGTGACCATCTTCGCGCTCCGAATTCCGTCGAGCTGCAGCACGATGTCGCGCGTCTGCGAGCGGTTCTCTTTCACGTAGCGGGTGAGGTTTTCGTCGTTGGCGATGGTGACGTTGGGCTTCTCGTCGAGTGCCTCGCGAATCTTGTCCAGGCGGCGCGCGTTCTTGATCTTGAAGTTCTCTTCGTAGACGAACTTGGCGAGCAGGAAGCCGCGCTGCCCCGGCGGCACGGGCTCGCCGTCGACGATTTTCATGCGGTCGAAGGACTTCTTGAACTGCTCCAGATCGGTGCCGAGGTAGCGGAGGAACAAGAGGTCCGCGTCGGTCAACAGCGGCGCGATCTTGTTCTCCAGGAACTCGAGCGAGTCGTAGGGGGCGCTGTCGAAGCTGGCCCAGAACTCTTCGCTCATGGCGCGGTCGAGGGCCTTCTTGTTCTCCGGATCAATCGACTTCTCGTCCAGGAGCACGGTGGCGTTCTCCGCGTCAGACTTGAGGACCTTGACGATCTGCCGGATGTGCTCCTTCTGACTCTGAATGGACGCCTTCACTTCGTCGGCAGGGAGGTGCTGGTACTCGGCGTGGGTGCTGGTGCCGTCTTTCGCTTTGTAGAGATCGCGCAGCTTGGCGAGCGTGATGTCGATGGTGTTGCCCGAGGTCAGCAGCGCGCCGCTCGTGCCCATGGGCACCACGGTCTTCACGAAGGGGAGCTTCTCCAGCGCTTCCTTCAGCCTGGGGTAGTTGTTGACCACCGAGAGGTCGGGGTCGCCGCCCATGCTTCCGTAGAGCGACAGCTCGTCCTTCGACTTCGACGAGTAGAGCTGCACGTGTCCGGCGATGCTCCCGATGATGCTCTTCGACATCGAGTTGTTGAGGCTGTCGAGCATCGCGCCGCCAACCACCACCGCCATGACCCCGAAGAAGATGATGCCGCC
>CAZFXD010000395.1:0-3740 GCA_964522795.1 uncultured Myxococcaceae bacterium | reverse complement strand
GCCAGGTTCTCGGCGCGTCGCTAATCTCACCTCATGCCCAAGACGCTCAACGCAGGGATCTACGCACGGATCAGCAGCGACCAGGACGGGAGCGCGCTCGGAGTCACCCGGCAGTTGGAAGACTGCCGCAAGTTGGCATCCGATCGTGGCTGGCTGGTCACCGACGAGTACGTCGACAACGACGTGTCGGCCTACTCGGGCAAGCGTCGCCCGGAGTACCTGCGGATGGTCGAGGACCTGACCTCGGGGCGCATCAATGCCGTTGTGGTCTACAACGTCGACCGGCTCACACGTCGGCCGATCGAGCTCGAGGAGTTCGTGCGGGTCTGCGAAGCCGCTGGGGTCAGGGATCTGGCGTCAGTGACTGCGGATCTGGACCTGGGCAACGACGACGGGCTGTTCATGGCCCGGGTGTTCGCGGCGTTCGCGGCGAAGGAGTCCGGACGCAAGTCGGCACGGATGAAGCGCAAGAACCTGCAGAGCGCGGAGCAAGGCCTGCCGAACATGGGTGGGTCAAACCGCCCGTTCGGCTATGAGGACGACCGGGTCACGATCAACGCAGCAGAGGCCGAAGTGATCCGGACACTGGCTGACCGCGCGATAGCCGGGGAGAGCCTGCGCTCGTTGGCGCAGTGGATGAACGACACAGGAGTCCGCACGGTGCAAGGCAACCCGTGGCGAACGCCGACGGTGAAGACCCTGCTGACCAGTGCCCGAGTGATCGGGAAACGCGCTTACGGAGGACAGGTCGTCGCGGACGCGGTGTGGCCGCCGATCCTGTCCGAGGACACGCAGGCAGCCCTCGTGGCCCGCTTCGAGTCGCGCAGGATCGTCGGGCGTCGCGCCCCGCGAACCTACGCGTTGACCGGGATGATGCGCTGCGGCAAGTGCGGAGGAACGCTGTACTCGCAGGCCCGCAAGGAGACACGTCGTTACGTGTGCAGCAGCGGCCCCGACCATGACGGCGGCTGCGGGCGGCTGACCGTCGTGGCCCAACCCGTCGAGGAACTCATCGCGGAGATGGTGCTGTACCGCCTCGACAGCCCCGAGCTGATGACCGCCTTGACCCGCGCCGACGGGGACAGCACCGCGGAGGACCTGGCAGCCCAACTCGCCGCGCTCGAGGCCCGCATGACCGAACTGGCCGAGGCATTCGGCTCCGGGGAAGTCACCCGCAAGGAATGGATCGAAGCCCGCAACGTGGTGCAGGGCAGGATCACCCAGGCCAAGCGCCAGATGGCCGAACGCGTCAACGCCCGAGGGCTGGCCGATCTGATCGGCACCGGGGCAGAACTGCGCGACGCGTGGTCAACTCTGAACCTCGATCGACAGGCCGCGATCATGCGGACCCTGCTGGACCACGTCGTCATCGCTCCCGGCGTCCCCGGAGCCAGGGCACTCGACCCGGAAAGAGTTCACCCGGTCTGGATTGTGTAGGGTAGCCGGCGGCTCGAGCGGCGCTGGCTTCGCCGCCGCGCCGGCCCCGAGCCCACCGGCCCGCCCAGCAACGACACCACCTGACGCACCACGCCCGGATCGGTCACCTTCACCGGGACACCCGACGCCGCGCACGACCTGGCCACCAGCTCGGCCAGGCGGTCCAGGCTCACCCCTGCCACGAGACCCACACCGCCGGAGGCCCCTGCCACTCCTGCACATCGTCCGAGCGCCAGACATGGGCCGGAGCGACCCCGCCCATCTGCTCGATCGCTCGACCGATCGCTTCCTCAGACGTGCGACCGTGGAGACGAATCCGCTCAGGCTGGAAACCCTCGGCCACGTCGAACCGGTGCAGCCCGGGAACGCGAGGCCCGTCGAAGGATTTGCTGATGTACTTGGACAAGTAGCCAGCCGCCTTGCGTGCCTGCTCAACGTTGCCCGATCCGACCGGCAGGTCCCCGAGCAGCTTGATGTTCACGAAGCCGCGATCCCAGGCCGACGCGATCACGCTCTTGCGAACGTAGCGACCCACCGCGAAGTGCACATGCTGCCCGTGATCGGTCTTGTGCCACTCCGGAACCCAGACGTAGGGCAGCGGGCGACCACCCAGCGCTGTGCGCAGCGCCCGGAAGAACCGGGCAACGTCGACCCGAAGCTCTCGCGGGTCGTGGCAGCCCGAGCCCGCATAGGTCAATGTCCCCAGCCGATTGAGCCGGTTGGCCGCGCAGTACCGACGCACCCTGGTCCGAGCGCGGCGCGCGCTCTCGGACTCCGACCGGGCACGGTCAGCAGGCTCGCCACCCGGAACCCAGGTCCGACGAGGACGGTACTGATACACGAACGACCCGCCAGCCTCAGCAGCAGCGGGATACAGCGACAACCACCAGCCCGACTCCCACGCGGGAACGGGATCGTCAACATCAGGGCCAAGCACGACAGCCTCCGGGCGTCAATCCGACAGGGATCGACTCCGGCGGCGCTGCAACCCGCCTAGCGCTACTGCTCCGGTATCAGCAGCTTTCCGGTCACCAGCCCACTAAGTCCGTCCACCCGGGGGATTGGAGTCTTACCCGACTGCGTGACGTGGTGACTCAGCACGCAGGCCTTCCCGAGCACCAGGCATCCTGCCGACCACCCCCGACAGTCCGACAGGCCCGATCACCCGAACGGAGCAGCCGGGCCGGGCACCGGGCGCGGGCGTGCGTGCCGTCTCTCCGGGCAGGGCACCGTCCCCCCACCAGGCCGTACCGGCCCGGCGGGACCCTGACGGCGCCCTGTGGCGCCCGGAGAGCCGCCCCCGTAGAGCGCACGCCCACCCGCGCCCTCGTCTCCAACACAACCCGCAACGAGTTGTGTTGCTTCTTCAAGTCAAGGGAGTGCGCCTGCGGCGCACTCCCAACCCGAGCGCGGACGGCACTTCGCGCCTGAGGAATCACTCCTGCTGGTACGCGAAGAGCCAGACCGTGCGGCCTTCGTCATCGATCGTGGGCGGCTGCTCCGACCGGACGTATCGCGCCGAGCCAGAAGCGGCTTCGGCATCGTCGTCCTCGCCCCAGGGCTCGAGGTCGAACCGCTCGGGAAGGTGGCCTGTGAAGCGGTGAAGCTCTCCGTCTCGGGGGTCGTTGGGCGACGGCGCACCGACGGTCCGAACCCAGTAGACGTCCTCATCCGGCATGCGAGTCAGGATGCCGATCCGCTGCTCGACAGGCGAGCGAGAACGGCACCTATCGCCCGGAGATCTCGCGAACGGCTGCGTCGAGAGCCTCTGCGTCAGACACGTAGGTCGCGATCACCCGAACTCCCGTCGCAACGGCTTCAAGGATGGAGTCGTGAAAGGCGAGGAGGTAGTGACGCGCATTAGGGAACGGAGTGGCAGACGCCTGCGGGTGGGCCGACTCGATCTTGCGGAGCTCGGCGAGCCAGGTAGAGCCCACAACTTCATGCACTCGGTAGAACTCGAGTCCTTTGCCATACAAGGGATGCCCGCCCAGCACTTCGTCGTTCGGGAACCCAAATCGCACCGAGGTGCATCCCACAAACTCCGCCAATCGACGCTCCCCGGCTCCGGTCTCTGCCTGGTCGCTGACGTCGAACAGGAAGACGGTCCGGGTCTCGGAGGACAGCACCACGGGTTCAGGGGCGCCGGCGGACCACACCAGATCGGGGAGGTCGAGGGCGACCGCATGCTCCTTCACGGTGCCGATCCTGCCCGAACAAGTGATGCCGAATGCCGGATATTGCTGCGCAAGCGAAGACGCCGGTCCGACTGCACAGGGGATGTTCTAAGAACTAGCCAGGTT
>CAZFXD010000394.1:0-3799 GCA_964522795.1 uncultured Myxococcaceae bacterium | reverse complement strand
AAGACACGTTTCGCATCACGGTGGACGCGTTCAACATCGCCGAGAAGTACCAGACGCCGGTCATCATTCTGTCGGACCAGGAGATCGCCCAGCGCAAGGAGACGCTCGACCCCATCGACACCTCGAAGATGGTGGTCGAACAGCGCCTGACCCCGACGCCGGAGCAGCTGGAGAACTACACGAGGTTCCAACTGACCCCAAGCGGCGTCAGCCCCATCAGCCACCCGGGCATGAAGGGCGGCAACTACCTGGGCGCTGGCATCGAGCACAACGAAATGGGCGACCCCACGGCGAGCGGCGTTCTGCACGCCAAGATGAACGAGAAGCGCTTCAAGAAGCTCGACCCGCTCAAGTCGCGGAAGGACCTGTTTGAAATTCAGGGAGACCCGAACGCGCCTCTGGCCCTCATCAGCTGGGGCAGCTCGGCCGGCGTGGCTCGCGAGACGTTCGCGCTGGCGAAGAAGAAAGGGCTGCCGGTGAAGCTGCTGGTGCCCTACCTCGTGTACCCGGTCGCGGAGACCATCTACGCCGACTTCTTCAAGTCGGTGAAAGCGGGCCTGTTGGTGGAGCTCTCGCACCAGGGGCAGTTGTTCCGCGTGCTGCGCATGTTCCTCGACCTCCCCCCCGGGCTGAAGTCGTTCGCGCGCTCGGGAGCCAACCCTTTCCGGCCCGCCGAGCTGCTCGAGCAGCTCAGCGCGCTCAAAGCCTAGCGAGGAGCCCCCGCCATGCCGGACGTTGCTCTCCAGAAACCTCCCGCGGCTCCCGCGCCGAAGCCCACCGACTACAAGAGCGAGCTCAAGCCCATCTGGTGTCCGGGCTGCGGTGACTTTGGCGTGCTGCAGGGGCTGTATCGCGCGCTCGCCTCCGTCGGCAGGCCGCCGCACGAGATTGCGTTCATCTCCGGCATTGGCTGCTCCAGCCGCATTCCCGGGTACACCACGGCGTACGGCTTCAACTCGGTGCATGGCCGTGCCCTGCCGATTGCACAGGGCGTGAAGATGGCCCGCCCCGAGCTGCTGGTGATTGTGGCCGGCGGCGACGGTGACGGCTTCTCCATTGGCGGCGGGCACGTGGCGCACGCCATTCGCCGCAACATGGACCTCACCTACATCGTGATGGACAACCAGGTGTACGGGCTCACCAAGGGCCAGCTGTCACCCACCTCGCCCAAGGGGCTGGAGACCGTGACCTCGCCGCTGGGGAGTCTGGAAGACCCCATCAACCCGCTGCTCTACGTGCTCGCGTACGGCGCGGGGTTCGTGGCCCAGGCCACGCCGGCGGACATGCCGGGCATGACCGCGGTGATTGAAGAAGCCATCCGCTACCCGGGGTTCGCCTTCGTCAACATTCAGTCGCCCTGCGTGACGTTCGGCGAGGAAGAGCAACAGTTGAAGGTGCACAAGGGCAAGATGAAGTCGCTCGCCAGCCTGAAGCACGACTCCAGCGACCTGCTCCGCGCGCTCGACCTCGCCCGGGGCTACGGCCACGACCTGCACACGGGCGTCTTCTACCGAAACCCGAACCCACCGCCGACCTACGAATCGCTGGTCAAGATTCGTCAGACGGAGCAGATGAAGCAGGCCGTGTCGCCCGACAAGATTCTCAACGCGTACCTGCAGAAGTGAGGACCCATGAGCCTCGTAGGCATCGACTTCTTGACGCTGTCTCTCCGCGACGCGCTCGATCTCGCCGTCCTGATTGAGGAGGAAGCGCGGGACCGCTACGAGGAATTGGCTGACCAGCTCACCGCGCACCACACGCCCGACGCGGCGAAGTTCTTCCGCAAGATGTCGCGCATCGAGGAGCTCCACCGCAAGCAGTTGTACGACCGCCGACACGCCGACTTTGACGACGAAGAGACGTCAGTCACCGCGTCGATGCTCTACGACATCGAAGCGCCTGAGTACGACACGGTGCGGGCCTTCATGACGGTGGAGCAGGCGCTGGACATCGCCTTGAAGAGCGAAGTCAAAGCCCACGCGTTCTTCGTCGAGGCGCTCAAGCGCGTCACCGACCCGGCGGTGAAGGCGCTCTTTACCGAGCTGTGCGAAGAAGAGATCGAACACCAGAATCTCGTGAAGGCGGAGATGGCCAAGCTTCCGAAAGAGAAAGAGCGAAGCGAAGACGATTTCAGCGACGACCCCGTGAGTCTCTAGGCGCCCGACATGCCCTCGCCCCTCGCACTCCTGGCGTTTCTCACCGTCGCGACCGCGATGGTGGGGTCGCTCCTGGTGGCTTCGAAGATCCTCCGCGTGCGCGCCACGCGCCACTCGCCGCTCAAGCGCACGACCTACGAGTGCGGTGAGTCGCCCACCGGCATGGCGTGGGTTCGCTTCCACGCCCGGTACTACGTGGTGGCGCTGTTCTTCGTGCTCTTCGACATCGAGGCGGCGTTCCTGTTTCCCTGGGCGAGCATCGCGCGAGAAGTCGGGCCAGACGGGTTCATCGCCGTGGTCAGCTTCGTGGTGGTGCTGATGCTGGGGTGGGTGTGGGCGACCCGGAAGGGAGCGCTCCAGTGGCAGTGAACTACGAGCACCCGCTCTACCAGACGATGCTGGGCGAGGCGGGCCTCACCGTCGGCACGGCGGTGCTGGACGACCTGCTCACCTGGGGGCTCAACAACGCGTTGTGGGTGTTTCCCATGGCGACCAGCTGCTGCGGTATCGAGCTGATGGCGGCGGCGGCGAGCCGGGTGGACCTGGACCGCATGGGCACCATCGTGCGGGCCACGCCGCGCCAGGCCGACGTGATGGTGGTGGCAGGCACCATCACCACCAAGATGGCGCCGCGGGTGCTCAAGCTCTGGGAGCAGATGCCCGAGCCGAAGTGGTGCATCGCCATGGGCTCGTGCGCCATGTCGGGCGACTTCTACCGGAACCTCTACTCGGTGGTGCCGGGCATCGACACGTTCCTTCCGGTCGACGTCTACATTCCCGGGTGCCCGCCGAACCCCGAGGCGCTGATGCACGGGCTCCTGCGGCTGCAGGAGTTGGTGCAGGCGCGGCGCAAGGGCTTTACCGCGCACCCGGTCGACGCGGCGCTGATGAAGATCACCAACCCATCGGTCGCGCGCACGCACGACCCGGCGCGCAAGCCCGAGCAGGGCGCAGCCCAGGAGCGCTCGGCGGCCAACGCCACCGAAGAGCAGATGCAGCCGTCACTGGTGGTGGCCAACGCGGGTGACGCGCCGACGGTGGCCCCGCTGGTGGCGCCGAACTTCGACGAGCTGCTCAAAGAGCTGGGCGTGACCGAGCTGCCCAAAGACGGGCCGCCGCTCATTCCTGCCGCGCGCCACCTGGAACTGGCCCGCCGCCTCAAGGCGCTGGGCTATCGCCAGTTCGTCTCGTTGGTGGCGACGCACTGGAAAGCCGGCACGGGGCGCAAAGGGGCTGACGCCAACGAGCCCGAGCACTTCGAAGTGGTGTGCCTGGTTCGCAAGCCCGGCGCTGATTCTGCCGTGGCCACCTGGGCCGTGCGGGTGGGCGTGGACGAACCTGTCCTCACCTTGAGCGGCGTGTACGCCGGGGCCGACTGGCAGGAGCGCGAGCAGTTCGACCTGGTCGGCGTGAAGTTCGCGGGGCACCCCGACCTTCGCCGGCTGATGATGGCCGAGAACTACGTCGGCCACCCCCTGCGCAAAGACTTTCCGTCCAACGCGCCGTCGGAGCCCTGGCGATGAACGTGGAAACCGTCCAGCTTCGCCCCCGCGTCGACCCGTACCGGTCGCTCAACACGCACGACCCCGAAGCGGAGCTGATGTTGCTGCACTTCGGCCCGCAGCACCCGTCGACACAGCCGG
>CAZFXD010000393.1:0-3847 GCA_964522795.1 uncultured Myxococcaceae bacterium | reverse complement strand
GGCCCAGCGCGCTGAGGCGGCCAGAGCAGCCGCGACCCGCGCGAGCCTCGAAGCGGCGCGCGCCCAGGCCGACGCCGACGCCCAGGCCAAGATCGCCGCGCAGACCCAGTCGGCCGACGCAGCGAAGAAAGCCGAAGCCTTGAAGAAAGAGGCGATGTTGAAGCTGGAGGAAAAACGCTACGCCGAGTTGGCGGCCAAGAAGGCGGCGCAGGCGGCCCAGCGCAAGAGCGAGTCGCAATCGGCAGACGCAGAAACGCAGGCCGAACAGCAGGCCTCGCAGCAAGAGGTCGACGCGCGCGAAAAGGCCAAGGCCGAGGCGAAGAAGAAGGGCGATGAGATCCGCGCACGGATGAAGACCGACAAGGCCGCCGCCGAGGTCCGACACAACAAGCGTCTGGGCGCGATTCGCGCTGATCCCACCATCACGCCCGACGAGCGCAGCACGCTCATCGATCAGGAAAATGACGCCTTCGACGGCGAGATCGCGCGCATTGAGCAACAGGGCGCCGCGGAGATCGAAGGGGTGGGAGACGAGTACGTCGCCGAGCGCTCCTCGGGCTCCGTCGACCTGGCCGTCATGTCCGGGTTCCTGTCGGTGGGAGAAGCAGCCGCGTCGGGGCAGGGCGTTCCTCTGGGCGGGCAGGCATCCATTCGGCAGGGCATCTGGTTTCTCGCGCCCGCCGCCGGGCTGTCGTCGGGGTTTGAGCTTCGCGCGCTCGCCACCTTCTTCGCCGGCTTCGGCGCGGGGAAGATCACGCTGCTGCACGTGCAGCCAGAACTCCGCTTCTGGTGGGGGCGCGTGGGCATCGGCGCCGCCTTCGAGTGGAAGCGAACCTGGACTGACTTGTCGACCGGCCCCACGTTCTTGAACGAGTTCGGCCTGGGGCCGACGCTCTCGCTGGCGCTCTTCGACAGTCAGAAATTTCGCGCCATCGTCACCGGCCGGTGGATGCCGATTCTGACCGGGGTGGACAACCTGGCCGCCGAGATCGACCTGGCGTTCGGCGTGGTCGTCCTCCGGGCCTCGGTGGCCACGGTGCGCGGCGTCAACCCCGCGAACGGTCAGTCGCGAGGCGGGGTGTATCTCGGGGCGTCGATCGGGGCGAGGGCCCGCTGGTAGGTGGACCAGCTCGACCCGCACATCTTCGGCGACGGCCAGCCTTGCTTCGGCTGTTCGCCCGACCACCCGACCGGGTTCCGTCTCACCTTCGTGCGTGAAGGCGATGACGTGGTGTCGCGGTTCGTCCCGGGCCGCAATCACCAGGGCCCGCCTGGCGTGATGCACGGGGGCCTGGTGCTCACGCTCGCGGATGAGGTGGGGGCGTGGACCGTGTTGGGGCTGCTCGAGAAGTTCGGCTTCACCGCCCAGCTCGATTCAAAACTGCGCGCGCCCATTCGCATCGGAAAGACGGTGGAGGCTCGTGGGCGCATCGCGGCCGCCAACTCCCGCGTGGTCCGGGTGGCGATCTCACTGACGCAAGGTGACGTGCTGTGCGCCGAAGCGAACGCGGCGTTCGTGCTGCTCGATCAGCACGCCGCAGAGAAGCTGCTCGACGCGCCCATGCCGGACTCGTGGAAACGGTTCTGTCGAACCCCCTCGAAGACCCCCGCGCCGTGAGGCCCGAGCGTTAAGGGCGCGGCAGCTTCAAGGAGTACACGAAGGTCGCCTTGGGGGCGCGCAGCCATCGCTCGGTGATGGTGGCCCGCAGCTTCTCCCAGTCGTCCCGCGCGTCGACGAACTCCGCTTTCATCTTCTCGGCCTCGGCCTTGTCGGCGCGCGCCTTGGTCTGCAACACGCGGTGGGCCAGCCCGTCGACGGCCGGCTTCCAGGCGTCGATCGACATCTCAAAACAGCCAGTGTCTCTTCCGTTCGCGGCCTGGGTCGTCGCGGCCCACTTGAGCGCCCCCGCCTTGATCATGCTGCCCAGCTGAATCGAGGCCAGCTGGCTGTAGTTCTTGGGAGCGCCGCTGCCGGTGTACATGCCCCGCGAGATGTGGCCGAAGGCCCACGCCACGTCGCGCACAGCCCCCTGCGCCGCGTCATTGGCATCGATGATGCCCTTCTCGGCCAACCACCAGGGCAGCCGCAGGGCGAGCGTCTGGGCCTTCAGTTCTTCCATGGTGGCGGCGAGGGGGCCGCCGAACGCCACGTCGTCGACCTTGCCTGCGACTTTGTACTCGTGCGCTGGACCCAGGTTGTGCGCGGCCTCGTGCAACACCACGCTCATCAAGGCGGGCTTGGGATCGCTGGTGAACAACTTCATCGCGTCGGGGCAGAAGAGGCTCTCCGCCTGGCCCTTGAGCGCAGCCCGGCTGTCGAGGTCGGTGTACAGGTTGGTCATGGTGACGGTTCGCCCGCCCGTCTCCGCGACCTTCCCCCAGTTGGGCAGCGACTGCCCGATGGTGGCGCCGTGCGCGTCGCGGGCGTCGCCGGTGTTGAGGATGATGTCGATGAAGTCGGGCAGCTTGAACTTCACCTCGCGCGCTTTGTACGGCGCCCCGGCGAGCCCGGCGACGAACTTCTCCATCTCGAGCTTCACCGGCTCCAACTTGGCCTGCCAGGCGAGCGAGTCGGGGTTGATATGCGCGAACGTGGCGCCGAAGCCCGCTTTCCACGAGCAGGGCTCTTCGTAGACCTCGTCGGGTGCGATGCGGAGGTAGAAGCGACTGTTGGTCGCGCCCATGGCGGCCCACGCCACGTTGGCGGTCTCCCAGTCGTTGGTGGCGAACGCCGCGGCGGCTTTCTCGAGGTACGCCTTGAGCGCGGTCTCTTTTTCGTCCGCCAGCGCGGCCGCCTTCTGCAGCTCGCGTGAGACCGCCTGCATGTCGTCGCCGAACGCCTCGGAGTACTTCTTTGCTTCGAAGGTGTCAGGTTTGGCGCCTTCCACCACGGTCGAGAAGTGATCCATCAGGGCTTTGGCGTTCTTCGCTTTGGAGAGCTTGTCGCAGAACTTCGGATCGTCCTGCGTGGTGGCCGGGTACAGCCCGACCTTGCGGGATGTCACTTCAGGGGTCGCCCGGCATCGAGGGTCGTTCTCGGTCTGAGGGGCGACGCAGAACGGCCCCTGGTTGCGGTGGAACATCATGCGACTGGCCAGATCGTCGGCCGGGATCTTCGCGTCCACGCCAAGCACCCCGCGCTGGCGCGCGAACAGACGCTCGACCGTCTGCATGGCCGCGACGATGTGGCTGACGAACTCGACCTCCTGCGCTTTGGCGCTGCTGAAGTCGGTCTCCACCAGGGTTGGTTTGCCCTGACTCAACTCCTTGCGAACCGCCGCTCGCCGTTCGGCCTCGTCCGGGTTGAGCCCCTCGGTCGCAGGCTCTTTCTTCAGCAGGGCCCACGCTTCGATGAACTGGGCGGTGAAGTCTCCCTTTTCGTCCACGTAGCGCGCCTTGGCTTCAGCGCCGAAACCGACCAGCGTCGCCAACTCGGCCGGGTCGAGCTTGCCGTCGCCGTTGTCGTCGGACCGCCAGAAGATGGGGAGGAACCGTTCGGCGGCGCGGCGGTTGAACTCGTCGCGGGCGAACTCGGAGTACGGCGGGCGCGACGGCAGGGCGGGAGCCGGCGGCGGAGGTGGTGGCGGCTTCTGACAGCTGGTGGCGACCGCGAAGACGACGACCCCGACAGCACCGAGCGCGTTGTTCATGGAGCGCGGATACACGACTCCCGCACGCTGTGTCACCGCGTTTCGTCGGACGTGATGTCGTCGAACAGGTGCCAGAGCGTGGTGAGCGCGCGCTCGAGTTGGGCTTCGTCCACGTATGGCGCGGGCCCGATGCGCAACAGCGGCCCGCGGTGGTCGACCCAGACGCCGTGGGTGCGCGCGGCGGCGGCGATCTCGCC
>CAZFXD010000392.1:0-3907 GCA_964522795.1 uncultured Myxococcaceae bacterium | reverse complement strand
GCCTCGGCCGGTCAGTCTGGCGCCGGCCCCGGTCGCCGTGGCCGCGCCGGTGGTGCCCGCTCGGCCGCCGACCATCGTTGAGCCCCCTCCGCCGCCCGCCGCGGCGTTCGCCTCACTGCCGCCCACCCCGACGGTCGAAGCGTCTGCGGCGCAGACCGAAGCGAAGTCGGAGCAGGTCGCCTCGGCCATCGCCACCGCCATTCAGAACTCCGTCGCCCCCGGCACGGCCATGGCCGGCGCGCTGGCCATCGCCACCGCCGGCGGCAACGTGCCGCTGATCGTCGAACCCAAGGCGCCACCCAAGCCGTCGCCCAAGAAACAGCAGGAGAAGTTCGAGTTCCTCGGCGATCACAAGTCGTTCTCGTTGCCCGGCCTGGAGATGTTGAAGACCCAGGAGCGCCAGCGCACCACGCTCGACAAGGAAGCGTTCTTCGCCACGGCCGAAAAGCTGCGCCTCAAGCTGAAGGACTTCCAGATTGAAGGCGAGGTCGTGCAAATTCGGCCCGGCCCGGTCGTGACCATGTACGAGTTCGCCCCCGGCCCCGGCATCAAGATCTCCAAGATCGCCTCCCTGGCCGACGACCTGGCGATGGCGATGGAAGCGATGCGCGTTCGCATCGTGGCCCCCATTCCCGGCAAGGGCGTGGTCGGCATCGAGGTTCCCAACAAGGACCGCGAGCTCGTGTTCTTCAAGGAGATCGCCGAGCAGGACGCGTTTCAGAAATCGCCTTCGCGGCTCACCATGAACCTGGGCAAAGACATCGAAGGGCAGCCGTACGTGCTCGATCTCGCCAAGGCCCCCCACCTGCTCATCGCCGGCACCACGGGCTCCGGCAAGTCGGTCGGAGTGAATGCGATGATCATGTCGCTGCTCATCAAAGCAACGCCCGACGAAGTGCGCTTCATCATGGTCGACCCCAAGCGGCTCGAGCTGTCTTCGTACGAAGGCATTCCCCACATGCTGCTGCCGGTGGTGACGGACCCACTCAAGGCCGCCATCGCCTTGCAGTGGGCGGTTGATGAGATGACCCGCCGTTACAAGCTGCTGGCCGAGGCCGGGGTGAAGAACATCTCCGGCTACAACGCGCTGGTCGACTCCGAGCGCAAACCGCCGGCCGCCCGGTCGGCGGTCGTTGACGGTGCCCTCAAGCCCACCCCGAAACCGGCGGTCGAAGCCGCCCCGCCCCCGGCGCCCGCCCCCCTCGCCAAGGCGGCGGTCTCGCCCAGCGGGAAGAAGCGCAAGTTGCTCATCGTCGACGTGGCGGACGAGAACGGCGCCGCGGTGGCACCGCCCGAACCGCCGCCCGAAGCCGTGGCGGCGCCCACCGCGGCCGACTCCATCGGCGTCGCGGCCCCGATGGAGCTGTTGAGCGATCCGCGCGAAGGCCTCTCGGCCGGAGAGGCGGCGGGCATCGTGAGCGCGATGAACGAAGCCGAGATCCGGGTCGATGACGTCTCGACCGAAGCCGAAGCGGCCCTGCTGGAGGCGGCGCGAGACTCCGCGCCCGAAGGCACCGACGGCGAGGCGAAGTCAGAGCGCCAGAAGCTGCCGTACATCGTGGTGATCATCGACGAGTTGGCCGACCTGATGATGGTGGCAGCGAAGGAAGTCGAAACCTCCATCGCGCGCCTGGCGCAGATGGCTCGCGCCGCCGGTATTCACCTGATCGTGGCCACGCAGCGGCCGTCGGTGGACGTCGTCACTGGCATCATCAAGGCGAACTTCCCCACCCGCATCAGTTTCATGCTTCGCGCGCGCCAGGACTCCACCACCATCCTCGGAACGGTGGGCGCCGAGGCGCTGCTGGGGAACGGCGACATGCTGATTCTTCCTCCGACCAGCGCCTACCTGCAGCGCGTGCACGGCTGCTTCGTCTCGGACGATGAGATCAAACGCGTCACCGATCACCTGCGATCGCAGGCCAAGCCGGTCTACGACGAGAGCATCTTGAAGGCCCGCGAGGACGAGAACTCCGGCGCGGCGGAAGACGAAGGCGCGCCCGACGAGAAGTACGACCTGGCGCTTCAGATCGTCGCCGAGATGAAGACCATCTCGGTCTCCATGCTCCAGCGGAAGATGGGCGTCGGGTACAACCGCGCAGCCAAGATGATCGAGCGCATGGAGCGCGACGGCGTGGTGGGGCCGCCCAACGGCGTCAAACCGCGCGACGTGCTGATTCGCCCCCTGGGCGAGATGCCCGGCGCCGGGGCCTGACCCCGCCGCGGTTCGCCGGCCGTTCCACCGCTCGAAGCGATTCCGCTGTGGGACGGCGCCCAACCCTGCAGTGGAACAAAGGCCCGCGTCGTGCCAGACGCGTCGCGCTGTGAGTGAACGTCGACTCCTCAATCTCTTCTGTACGGCCGCGCGCGGAACCGAAGCCCTGCTCAAAGATGAGCTGACCGAGCTGGGCGCGAAGAAGGTCCGGCAGGACCGCGGGGCCGTCCGGTTCGTCGGCTCCCTCGAGACCGCGCTGCGCGTGTGCGTGCACTCCCGGCTGGCGATGCGCCTGCTCCTGCCCTTCGGCGAGGCCGACGCCGTCGGGCCCGAGGGCCTGTATGACGCCGCCCGCGCCTTCCCATGGGAAGAGCACCTCACGCCCACCACCACCTTCGCCGTCGAGGCGAGCATCAAAGACTCGGAGCACCGCCACTCCGGCTTCGTGGCGCTGAAGATCAAAGACGCCATCGTCGACCGGCTGCGCGAAAAGAAGGGGTCGCGCCCAGACGTCGACACCAGCGACCCGGTCTTTCGCATCGTGGCCCACCTGAAGAAGACCACGCTCTCCATCTCCCTCGACGTGTGCGGCGAGAGCTTGAATCGTCGCGGGTACCGCGTGAGTCAGACCGAAGCCCCGCTGAAAGAAACGCTGGCGTCCGCCATTCTCCGCGCCTCCGGGTACACCGGGGAAGAGCCGCTCTGCGACGTGATGTGCGGGTCGGGCACCATCGCCATCGAAGCGGCGCTCCTCGCCATGCGCCGCGCTCCGGGCATGCGGCAGCGGCTGGCGATTGAACGGTGGCCCGCCTGGCGCGCCACCGCCCCCAAAGCCCTGCAGGAGCTCCGCGCCGCGGCCCGCTCGATGGAGCGCCCGCTGCCCTTCCCCGTGCTCGGTCGCGACCGAGATCCCGAAGCCGTCAAAGCAGCGCAGGAAAACGCCCAGGCCGCGCGACTCCCCGGCGGCGTCACCTTCGAAGTCGCCGACGCCTTGACCACGCCGGCGCCCAGCGGGCCCCCGGGCCTCATCGCCACCAACCCACCGTACGGAGACCGCCTCAACCCCGGCGGCCAGAAGGGCATGAAGTCGTTCTACTTCGCGCTGGGCGAATCGCTGGCCCGCTGGAACGGCTGGCGCATGGCGATTCTCTGCGGCAATGAAGCGTTCGAGAGCGCCTTCCACCGGAAACCCCGCGGGCGACTGGAGCTGTGGAACGGCCCCATCGAATGCGCGCTCTACCAGTACGCCCCCCGCTCGCCGGCCGACGCGGCGTAAACCGTCAGTTGTCACCTCGGCGCTACGGTACCGGGACAAACCTGTTCAGAGGCGATCTGCGTTCGTAGGGTGGAAGCTTCAATGTTCAAGCGGCTGTCCTTCAGCGGGCGAACCTCCCTCCCCTCGCTGACCTCTCCCGGGAATGACGCGCTCATCGGCGTGACGCTGGACGACCGCTTCAAGATCACCGAGCCCATTGGCCGCGGCGCCATGGGGCAGGTCTACCGGGCGATTCAGAAACCCCTCAACCGCCCCGTCGCGCTCAAGGTGCTGGACCTCAACTACGGGCCCGGCCGCGACGAAGTCTTTCGCCGCCGTTTCCTGCTCGAGGCCGCGCTCACCGCCAAGCTGCGCCACCCCAACACCGTCACCGTCATCGACTACGGCTGCACCAAGGACGGCATCTGCTACCTGGT
>CAZFXD010000391.1:0-3940 GCA_964522795.1 uncultured Myxococcaceae bacterium | reverse complement strand
CAGGAGGTTGTCGTCGGCGAAGACGAACGACAGCCGCGTGTCGATCAGATCACCCGCGAGCGCAGGGGTGCACGCCAGCGCCACTGCAGCAGACAAAGGGCCAAAACGTTTCACAGGTGTTCTCCTCACGGCGTAGCGCACGACTTGATCGGGTAGGGGCACGACTGCCCAGCAGCAGGGTGGCAACAGACATCGTCAACGTTTCTCGGCAGCAGCACCCATCGCGGTCGCGCCGGCTGGACCTGCCGCAGGTGCCCGACCACGTCGTAGGTCGCGCCGTGAAACGCCTTGCATTGGGTGGCCTTGGCCGCGTCCGTGTCGTCTTCGCGGCAGTTGGGGACCAGCTCGGGAATGGCGTCTTTGGTGACCACGTTGATCAGGACTTCCTGATCGATCGAGGCGTAGCACTGAGCCCCCGCGGGGGCGCTCCCGCTGGCGAGTACGGAGACGAACCCCGCCACCCCCGCCACGCGCTGCGCCAGCACCTGCCCGGCCGCGAGCAGGGGGTCGCCTGAGGTGGCCGTGACGGTGGCATCGCCGAACTTCACGAACGCCGCACCGTCGCACACCACGTTCACCAGGGCGTTGGCGTAGAACGCCCCCGCCGTTCGGCTGGCCGCGCCCGACAAGGGGAGGTTGACGATGCGCGCGGGAATCGACTCGTCCAGCCCGTACTTCGCCGGCCCCGGGGCGGCCATGCGAGTGACGAACTGGCCGAAGCCGAGGAACGTGGCGCCCTCACTGCAGCGCGTGTCGAACTGGCCGTTGATGCCCATGGTGCAGTCGATGTTGCACTGGCGCTCTTTGATCACGTTCTCAGTCTCGAACTCGCCCTGAGCGCAGGTGCCCCAGCCCGTGAAGCCGCCCGTGGTGTCGAACCCTTCGCAGAAGAACGGGACTGTTCCGTCCGCGTCGAAGTCGCAGTCGACGAACGTGCGGGGGAAGCGCAGGGCGCGAACCTTCACCAGCGACGATTCCAGACTCTCCAGCTTCATGTTGCGGCGGTCCTGGCCGCAGAGCTGATCGCGACCGGCGGGGGAAGTCGGGCTCAGCATGTCGCCCGTCAGGCCGCAGACGCGGTAGTTGACGTCGGTGGGCGTGGCGTAGCGGAGCCACTTGGTCCACTGCTCGGGCGGCAGGGTGTGCACCTTCTCGGCGATGGACCAGGCGGGGAACACCAGCTGCGTGGTCGAGGTGAACTCCTGCACCGCGCCCGAGAGGGTGAAGAGGAGATCTCCGTCGTAGAGGCCGTCGGGGTACGAGTAGTTGTAGACGTACATCGAGCCAAACGTCCCCGGCAGGTAGCTGCGGCAGTCGGCGTCGGTCGCGCAGTTGAGCCGAGACACCACGCACTTCTTTCCCGTGGCGCCTGAGGTGCCACCGTCGGGCTGAAGACACTTCTCTTTCGGCTCGGGCACTTTGACGCGCGTCACGCCAGCGGAGTCCTTCGTTTCTTCGATCTGCCGGCACGCCGTGAGATCGGTCACGAAGAAACCGCCCGGGTCTGTGCCCGTCACGACCATCAGCGCGGCGCGCGTGTCACGGGCCGGGTCGTCGGTGCAGCTCTGGGTGAGCAATTCGCCGGACTCGGGGAGCTTCCCCACCACGATGAATTCGCCCACCAACGGGCTGGTGCGGTTGTCGAAGTCGTCGGGGATCTGCAGTTTCTGAATCGTGGGATCTTCGAAGTACACCGTGTTGGAGAGCCCGGTGGCATAGGAGCGGTGCATCGTGGGGTCTGGCAGCGCCGCCTTGTTCCCCGCCACGCCGCCGTCGGAATAGAAGAGCTGCACGGGGGCATCTTCGGCCCACACTCGGACCGGGCCGTAGAGGTGCGCGATGCGAATCGTCCCTTTGGCCACGCCCATCAGGGCCGAGGCTGAACGGGTGGGGTAGTCGCCCACGTAGTCGCCCGGTACCGCGCGCAGCGAGACCGGCCCGGCGAAGTCGATGAAGGGCTGCCCGTCCGCGGTGAGCGCGGTGGCTTCCACGTCGATCTCGGTCGTCCCCCGGGGAATCAGGTAGGGGCACGTCTTCGTTCCGCGAATCTCCTGAGGCACCTTGTCCACGCTCAAGGTGGAGGACGGCGGGAAGCCTCCGTCCGGAATGCCCGCGTCGAAGCCGTTGTAGAAACGCAGGCAGGGCGTTGAGACCAGCACCGGCGTGCGGCTGGCGCCCGTGCCGAGGAAGAGTCCCGCGATCTTCACCTCGAAGCTGCTCACCGTGTCGTGCTTGGGCGGCGCGATCTTCGAACAGGCCGCGCCCGCGACGGCGAGCGCCCCGGCCAGCGCGGCAAAGCGGGGGCTCATTTGACCCTCCGAATGATGCGGCCGTCTTCCACCCCCACCGCGATGGCGATGGTCGTGGGGTTGAGACAGAAGTTCTTCACCGCGCGGGTCACGTTGCCGCACGAGGGGTCACCCCAGAGCGCATCGCGGCAGGTGCACCGGCCGAGGCCCGGGCCTTCATTCAACGCTGGGGTCTGGGCGTCGGGCGCGGTTTCGCACTGGGTGCGCGCGGCTTCGAACTGCTGCCGCTGCTCCGTCAGGTCTCCAATGAACCCGCACGCCGGGCTGTGGGCAAGAATGTCGGCGCAGGTGCAGCGACCCACCACGCGGCCCAGCGCGCGCTTGAACTCGTCGGCCCGGCGACAGAACGAGACCTCCTGCGAGTCGACCGACCACGCGCCGCCCTGCAGCGCACCGCACAACTGGCCGTTCTTGCCGATCACGTGCCCGGCGGCGTCGGTCTTGTTGGCCAGCACGTCGTCGCAGCTGCAGAACGCCTGGATGTACCCGATCAGTGAGTCGCGGAGCGGAATGCCGGTTTCGATGCGGGTGGTGTTGCGCTTGAGCACGGAAAACCCGGACCCGCCCTTGGCGATGTAGTCGTTCACCGCGATGCGATAGGTGGCGTAGGGGTCGAGCGCCTTGCCGTTGATTTCGATGTTGGTTCCGGTGTGCGCCCAGCAGCGTCCCCCGCCGTTGATGTCGTCGACGCAGCGCCAGGGGGCGCGCCCCGTTCGATCCTGGCCGGGGCAGTCCGAGCCGTTCGCATCTCCGGTCTTGGAAGGGTCGCAGGAAAACCGCAGGTCGTTCAACTGCACCTGCGCACAGTCCATGGTGAAGCGACCGCCGGAGATCTGCGACTGACTGATGCAGCCGCGGCCCGAGGAACGCTCGGTGATGAAGTCGAACATCTCCTGCATCTCGACGCCGGAGAGGTACATGATGTTGATGGTGTTCTCGAAGGGGAACACGTTGAACATGCCTTCTTGCGTGAGCGGACCCGCGTAGAGGTTGTCGCGAATGCCGAGCGAGTTGGTGACGGCGAACTCGGCCTCCACGCGACGCCGCTTGCGCATGGAGTCGGTGGCCATGTTGCCAAGCGGGGAGTCGCCGCCGGTGGAGTTGTTGCGCCGGGCGATGTCGCGCGGCGCGTAGCCGAACAGCGAGGTCAGGTTGAGCGCGAAGTCGAGGTTGACCACGTACGGCTGGAGCAACTGGGTGACGTTGGCGTCCTCTTTCTGCGTGCACTCCGCCAGGCCTGCCTGGACCTGAGGATCTTTGATGAACTGCCCCGCCGCCCAGAACTTCTCCTTGTAGTACGCGTGCAGCGCATCGGAGCACCACAGGCCGTCCACCGGGAACACGCGGTAGGTGTGGCTCAAGATCTCGGCGCCCTCGCCGGTGCCGGGCTCCGCGGGCATCTGAATGACGGTGTCGACGCGGCCCAGGTACTTGGCGAACGCGCCGCCGTGAGCGAGCAGCACCTTGCGGCCCGAGGGATCGGTCAGAATCTGCGGCGGGTTCAAGATGACGTGCAGGTGCCCGCCCAGAATCAGGTCAATGCCGCTGACTCCCGGGATGAGGACCCGAACCACCGAAGCGTCCAGGCCTTCGTCACCGAACCACTCGAGCACCTTCCACGGGTTCGACGC
>CAZFXD010000390.1:0-3957 GCA_964522795.1 uncultured Myxococcaceae bacterium | reverse complement strand
GTCGATCGGCTTCTTGATCGAGCCCGACCAGGCACTGGTGTGGCGCGGGCCGATGCTGCACGGCGCGCTGATGCAGCTGGTGCGCGACGTGAACTGGGGCGAGCTCGACTACCTCGTGATCGACCTGCCGCCGGGCACGGGCGACGTGGCGCTGTCGATCTCGCAGCAGGTGCGGTCGGCGGGGGCGGTGCTGGTGACGACGCCGCAGGACGTGGCGCTGGCCGACGTGGTGCGCGCCAAGGGCATGTTCGACAAGGTCCGCATTCCGGTGCTGGGCATCGTGGAGAACATGAGCCAGTTCATCTGCCCGCACTGCCACACCGAGACGTCGATCTTCGATCACGGTGGGGGCAAGAAAGCGGCGGAGATGATGGGCATCACCTTCCTCGGCGAGCTCCCGCTGGACATGAAGGTTCGCGTGGGCGGCGACCAGGGCTTGCCGGTGGTGCTCGGCCACCCGGACAGCCTGGAGGCGAAGCGCTTCCTGGAGATCGCCCGCACCATCGCGGGGCGGGTGTCTCAGGAAAACATGCGCGTGCGCCTGCCGGTTGTGCAGGAGCAGGCCTCCGTGCGACACGAGCACCATGGCGCCTGACGACTACCCACCCACGCCCGACCCCAGCGTCCCCGATGAGGCAGAGTCTGCCGGCCGGGGCGGCGGGTTCGTGCCTGAATTCGTGCGCAAGGTGGCCGTGGCGGGCCTCGGCGCGGTGTTCATGACGGAAGAGGGGATTCGGGCGCTCGCCGGGCAGCTCAAGCTCCCCAAAGAAGCGCTGCAGTACATTCTCGGACAGGCGGAGAAGTCGAAAGACGAGATCGGCCGCGTCATCTCCGACGAAATTCGCCGCTTCCTTCAGTCGGACAAGCTGCGCGACGAGTTCTTGAAGCTGCTCTCCGGCATGACGGTCGAGATCAAAGCCGAGGTGAAGCTGGTTCCCGACGCGAAGGCAGAAAGCCACGCGGTGCTTCCAAAAGTCGCGGTGTCGCACATCGCGGTGAAGGGTCCGAAGCGTCGCGGCACGGAGTGAGCCCGCAGCTGCGAGGCCGGCTGTGGCTGCTGGGCGCCGTCGCCGTTGGCGCCTTGCTGTGGAACGGCGGGTTCGGCGCGCTGAGCAGCGATCGCACCATTCGCTGGAATCTGCCCGTTCGCTCGTCCGACGTGCGGCGGGTCACCCTGGAGCTTCGCGACGGCGACGCGCTGGTGGCGGAGTCGGTGCGGACCTTTCCTCGTGGGCTCTCAGAAGTGCCGACCCTCTCGATCAAGCTGGCGCCGGGGGACCTTCGCGGGTTCGTGGTGGTGGAACGCACGGCCGATCTGCTCCCGCTCTCGTTTGAAGCGCCCGTGGCGATCGGCACCGACGCGGTGGTGGAGATTCCGGCCGCGGCCTTCACCGCGCGCGCGACTCTTCGTTGACCCTTCGGGACCTCGCGCCTACAAGCCGGGGCATGCCAAACGAACACATTGTCGTCGTGGGGAGTGGGCAGATGGGCTCCGGCATCGCGCAGGTTGCGCTCCAGGCCGGCTTTCAGGTCACCATCGTGGACGTGGCGAAAGAGGCGCTGGAAAAGGCGCGTTCGCGCATCGACGGCGGGTTCGCCAAGCTGGTGGAGAAGGGCAAGCTGGACGCGGCGAAAAAGGCCGACGCCCTGTCGCGCCTCACCCTCTGCCCTTCGATTTCGGAAGCGCGCCCCGCTGACGCGGCGATCGAGGCGGTGACCGAGAACGAGGACCTGAAGCGGAAGATCTTCAAGGACCTGGACGCGATCGTGAAGCCGGGCGGCGTGCTCGCCACCAACACCTCGTCGATTCCCATCACGCGCATCGCCACCGCGACCAAGCGGCCCGAAGCGGTGATCGGCATGCACTTCATGAACCCCGTGCCGGTGATGCAGCTCGTGGAGCTGATTCGCGGCGCCGCGACTTCGGACGACACCTACGCCCGGACGCGCGCGTTGGCCGAAGCGATGGGGAAGACCACGGTCACCTCGAAAGACTTCCCCGGGTTCATCGTGAATCGCATCTTGATTCCGATGCTGAACGAGGCCTGCTTCGCCCTGATGGAGGGCCTGGGGACCGCCGAAGACATCGACACTGCGATGAAGCTGGGCACCAACCAGCCCATGGGGCCGCTCCAGTTGGCGGACTTCATCGGCCTCGACACGTGCCTCTACATCGCCGAGGTGCTGCACAAGGGACTGGGCGACGACAAGTACCGGCCGTGCCCGCTCTTGCGCCAGTACGTCGACGCCGGCTGGCTGGGCAAGAAGACCGGCCGTGGCTTCCACCGCTACGAGGGGAAATAGCGTGGACTTCGTTCGCCTCGATTGGGACGGCGGAATCGCCACCATCACCCTGGACCGGCCCAAGGCGCTCAACGCGCTCAACGGGCAGACCTTGAAGGAGCTTGAGTCGGCCATCGCAGCCGTGGCGGCGAACACGGCTGCCCGGGCGTTGATCGTCACCGGCGCGGGCGAGAAGGCGTTTGTGGCGGGGGCCGATATCGCTGAGATGTCGTCCTACTCGGCCACCCAGGCGCGCGCCTTCGCCGAGCTGGGCCACCGAACCTTCGCCGCGCTGGAGTCGCTCGCGGTCCCCACGCTGGCGGCCGTTAACGGCTTCGCGCTCGGCGGCGGGCTCGAGCTCGCGGTGTCGTGCGACCTCATCTATGCCTCGAACACGGCGAAGCTGGGAGTCCCCGAGGTGACGTTGGCCGTGATCCCGGGCTTCGGCGGGACCCAGCGGCTCCCGCGGCTGCTGGGACCGATGCGGGCGCGGGAGCTGGTGTTCTCGGGAGAGATGGTGGACGCCGAGAAGGCTCGGTCCATGGGCCTGGTGCTCGAGGTGCTGGAGCCCGCGGCCCTGGTGCCTCACGTGAAGAAGGTCGCGGAGACCATCGCCAAGCGGGGCCCCATCGCCGTGGCCCAGGCCAAGCGGGTGATGCGCGCCGGCGCCGGGATGAGCCTCGCAGACGCCTGCGAGCTCGAGCGCCAGGGCTTCGCGGCCCTGTTCGGTTCAGCCGACCAGATCGAAGGCATGAAGGCCTTCGTGGAGAAACGTCCCGCGCAGTTCGTGGGCCAGTAGCAGGGGAGACCTCGATGAACTTCGAACTGACCGACGTGCAGCGCGAGATCCAGAAGATGTGCCGCGACTTCGCGCTGAAAGAGCTGATCCCGAACGCGCGCAAGTGGGACGAAGCCCACGCCTGGCCCGAAGCGGCCGTGAAGAAGCTGGCCGAGTTGTCACTGCTCGGTGTGGCGGTGCCGCAGGAGCACGGCGGCGCGGGGCTCGACGCCATGGCCTACGCGGTGGCGATGGAGGAAGTCAGCCGCGGCTGCGCCTCGACCGGCGTGATCATGAGCGTCAACAACTCGCTCTACTGCGATCCCGTCCTCAAGTACGGAACGCCGGAGCAGCAGCGGGAGTTCCTCCACCCGTTCGCGCGCGGCGAGAAGCTGGGGTGCTTTGGCCTCACCGAGCCCGAGGCCGGGTCTGACGCCGCGGCGCAGAAGACCACCGCCGTGCGCAAGGGCGACGAGTATGTGATCAACGGCTCGAAGAACTGGATCACGGTCGGCCCCAAGGCCGACGCGATCGTGCTCTTCGCCATGACCAACCAGGCCGCGGGCAACAAGGGCATCTCCGCGTTTCTCGTGCCCACCAACACCAGGGGCTTCAATCGCCAACCTCCCGACAAGAAGATGGGCATCTGCGGCGCCTGGAGCTGCACCATCTACCTGGAAGACGTGCGCATCCCGGCGAAGAACATTCTCGGGAAGGAAGGCGACGGGTTCAAAGTCGCCATGTCCACCCTGGACGGCGGGCGCATCGGCATCGGCGCGCAGGCGCTGGGCGTGGCCGGCGCCGCGCTCGAGGCGGCGCTCTCCTACGTGAAGCAGCGCCACCAGTTCGGCCAGCCGCTCTCGGCGTTCCAGGGCACGCAGTTCAAGCTCGCCGAC
>CAZFXD010000389.1:0-3986 GCA_964522795.1 uncultured Myxococcaceae bacterium | reverse complement strand
TCGCCGCAGCGGGCCAGCACGCACGAGGGCAGACAGTCGTCGGTGGTGTCCTGGTTGCCGTCGTCGCAGAACTCCACGCCGCGCTTCAGAATGCCGTCGCCGCATCGGCCGAAGACGCAGGACGACAAGCAGCTGTCGCCGTCGTCGCGGTTGGCGTCGTCGCACTGCTCCGGAGCGGTGACGATGCCGTCGCCACAGCCGGGCAGTCCGCAGCCGTTGGTGCAGGCGTCGGCCTCCACCTTGTTTCCGTCGTCGCAGGCCTCAACCCCGTCGTGGACGATGCCGTCGCCGCAGGTGGCTTCGATGCAGTTGCTCCGGCACGCATCGGTCTCAACCTTGTTGCCGTCGTCGCATTTTTCCGTCGGGTTCTTGGTGCCATCGCCGCACACGCCGGCGTCGAACGGCTGGCCCCCATCGAATGGCACGCCGCCGTCGGAGGGCGTTCCCCCATCGAACGGCACCGCCGGCCCGGGCACGAACAGCTCGGTTCGACCGCACGCGGCCACCACACACATCCCAGCGAGGCACACCCCCAACAACCAGCGGCTCTGGCGCATACGCGAATGGTACCCCCAATTCTCGGGCGAGCCGAAATGCCGACCCGGAGGAGCGCGCGCGGACTCGCTTCCGGACCGCGCAAACCCGGATTCGGATCTAAGGTCTGACGCCATGACGATGTTCAACGACTCGGTCCGGGCGTTCTTGAAGCCCATCGTGCGTTTCCTCGATGACGACGCCGTCACTGAAATTCTCATCAATGGCCCGCAGGAAATCTGGGTCGAGCGCGCCGGCCGGTTGATGAAGACCGACGCCACGTTTTCGGAAGAGGGCCTGCTGGGCGCGGTGCGCAACGTGGCCCAGTTCATCGGTCGCACGCTGAACGAAGAGCGCCCCCGCCTCGACGCGCGGCTCCCCGACGGCAGCCGCATTCACGTCATTCTGCCGCCCGTGGCCCGCAACGGCACCACGGTCACCATTCGAAAGTTCTTCAAAGAGCGCCTCACCATCGACGCCCTGCTCGCCTTCGGCACCCTCTCCCAGCCGATGGCGCGGTTTCTGGAAGCGGTCATCGTGGGAAAGCTGAACGCGATGGTCTCGGGCGGCACGGGCTCGGGAAAGACGACGCTCCTCAACATCGCCACCTCATTGGTCCCGTCGGACGAACGCATCGTCACCATCGAAGACTCGGCCGAGTTGAAGCTCTCGCAGGAGCACGTGGTGTCGCTGGAAGGCCGTCCCCCCGACAAGCACGGGAAGGGCGAAGTCACCCTGGGCGAGCTCCTCCAGTCCGCGCTCCGCCTGCGCCCCGACCGCATCATCGTGGGCGAAGTGCGCAGCGGCGAGGCCTTCTACCTGATGCAGGCCATGAACACCGGCCACGGCGGCTCACTCGCCACCGTGCACGCCAACACCCCGGCCGACACGCTGCGCCGCATCGAGAGCCTGTGCCTGATGTCGTCCATCGAGATGCCGCTCATCGCCATTCGGGCCTCGGTGGCCAGCGCGGTCAACGTGGTGGTGGTGTGCGAACGCCTGCACTCCGGCGAGCGCAAAATCACCTCCATCGCCGAGGTGCTCCCGCTCGACGACAAGGGCGACTACCGGACGCGCGATTTGTTCGTCTATTGCCCGGTGGGCCGCGACGCCTTCGGCCACACTGTCGGCTACCACGCCCCTACCGGCGCGCTGCCGTCGTTCCTGGAGAAGATGAAGGCGCTCGGCTTCTCCGACATCGACGAGAAGTTCTTCGACCCGGCGACCTACGGGCTCCCGCCGCCGCCGCTGGTCGCCGCGGGCTCTGTCACCACCCGCTGGGCGCCGTCGCTCTCGCACCGCACGCGCGGAGAGAAGGACCCTGAAGCGATGGCCAAGGCGTTCGCCGCCTTTGAAGAGCGCCTCATCGCCGAGGCCAACGCCCACGCCAGACCCGACGTGGTCGAGCTGAAGAGCGCCGCGGCTCCGGCCAGGTCTGAGGCCCCGTCGCCGAAGCCGAAGACCCCGGCGCCCACCCCGGCCGCACCCGCCAAGCTCCGTCCGGCGGTCCGCGTCTCACAAGACGACGTCACCCCGCCGCCGACGCGCAACCCCCTGGCGAAGAACAAGACGCCCGCGCCGGGTTCCGCCGCCGCGCCCCCGCGCCCCGCCGCTCAGTTGACCGAGAACACCGCCATCACCGAGGCCCCCTCCAGCACGGTCGATGAGACGCCGAGCGTGGAGCTGTCGGAGTCGCTCCTGCAAGACATCGCCGACGTGCCGACCGGGCGCCGCGCGATTCCCAACCTGCCGGCCAAGCCGGCCCCCAAGCGCTGACCTGTCTATTACCGGGTCTTCTCGCAGAGCAGCGGCTCGTTGGCCGCCGTGTCCTTCTGCTCTTTAGAGATGTGTCCTGCCGAGAGCAGGTGGTTCAAGACCTGGTCGCGGGCGAGGCGAATCTGCTGCGTGCCCTGGCAGCGCAGAATGGTGAGGAAGAAGTCGTACGGGTGCAGCGCGAGTTGGAGCTCGGCCAGTTGGCCCAACGTCATGGTCTCCAGCTTTGACTTGAACAACACCTGCGCCGCTTCTTTGGCGCCGTAGATGCCTTCGTCCACGGGGGCGGTGGCAATCTCCCACGCCAGCACTTCATCTTTCGCCAGCGCGGAGTGAACGAGGTCGGCCGCTACCGCCAGGTCCACCGCACCGCGCACGCCCAGCCGACCGGCGAGGTGCGCAGCGAAGGTCAGCTCACAGCGGCCGGAGCCGCGCGGCGGCGCGGCCTCGATGGCCGCGAGCAGCACGCGCCGCAGCCAGACCAGCCCGTCTTCACGCGGCGACTGGAAATACCCGGCGCAGCCGTGCTCAGTCAGGTACATGTTCACGAAGTCTTTGGGGATGGCGCCCAGCTCAGGCTTCTCGAACTTCGTCGGGCGCTCCGGCACGGGAACGCCCACGTTGATGGCCGTGCGTGAGCCCTCAATCTGACTTCGGAACTGACGCTCGTAGTCGTAGCTGGTGCCCAGCGGCGGCAGTCGATTGCGCGCGAAGGCGTACGCCGCCCCGAACAGAATCAAGAAGGCCAGGGCCAACATTCCCAAAAAGAACGCGAGTTTCTTCACACCTGACTTCTTATGAATTCGGGGCACCGGGTGGTAGAGCGAAACCAATGTCGAGTCGGTTCCCGGCGCGCGTCATTCTGGTCAAGCAAGCCGCTTCTGACATGGGTCACCTGCACCTCGAGGTGCCTCGCGCCGTGTGGGCGCAGCACCAGCGGCCCGGGCAGTACACCCATCTCGGCCTGGGCGCTCTGGAGCCGAAGCCGTTCGCGCTCGCCTCGGTACCCAACCACACTCCGCACTTCGAGTTCCTGGTGAAGTCGGGCGCGCCACTGGCGGACGCCCTGCTCAAGCTCTCCCCGGGCGACACGGTGGAGTTGAGCGACATCGAGGGCCCCGGGTTTCCGGTCGATCGCGCGGCGGGCCGACCGCTGGTGATGGCGGCGACCGGCTCAGGCATCGCGCCGCTCCGGGCCGTCATCGCCGGCCTCCAACAGTCGGCGGCCCGCCCGAGCTCCACGCAGCTGCTCTATGGCGCCTTCACGCCCGCGCAGCTCGCGTACCAGGACGAATTCGAGACGTGGAAGCGGCTCGGCGTGCGCGTCGTGACCACCGTCGGCGCACCCGCGCCCCCGACGTGGCGCGGGGACGTGGGGTTCGTCCAGGACCACCTCCCCGCCGCGCTTGCGCCCGACACAGTGGCGTTCCTCTCCGGTCACCCGATGATGGTCGAGAAGATGTCCGAAGCGCTGCGCGCCCGCGGGGTTCAGGCGGACCTCATCTTCCTCAACACCTGAGCGGGCGATTCTCCGGGGTTTTGGTAGATCGTCCGCCATGACGAACTCAAACTCCCGTTGGCCCCTCAGCGCGCTGATCATCGGCGCGCTCGTGCTGTTCGGTTGCGACTCCCGCCCTGGTGGACAAGACGGCGGCGGTGGCGGCGGCAGCGTCGGCGGA
>CAZFXD010000388.1:0-4021 GCA_964522795.1 uncultured Myxococcaceae bacterium | reverse complement strand
CTTTGATCACAAGGAGTACGAGAAGGTCCGCAAGCTGCGCCAGATGCTCTACTCGGCCAAACCGGTGGAGGCGATGGAAGCCCTGCTGAAACGACTCTCTCGCTACACCTACAACGACGAGTTCCTCGAAGAGCTGTGAGCACGTCGGCGATGGCCGGAGGCCGGTGCCAGTACCATCCCGACCGCCCGGGGCTCGGCGTGTGCGTCGAGTGCCGCAAGACCATCTGCCGCGAATGCACCACCCAGTTTGACGGCATCAACCGCTGCGCGACATGCGTGGCCCGCCTGCAGGCCGAGGTGGCGCGCCTCGCCGAGCGGGTCGAGTGGACCGCGGGGAGCGTGGCGCTCTCGGCGTTCTCGTTGTTGCTCATCGCCGCGATCGTCTTTGGCGCCCTCCGGGTGGTGGACTGACCATGGCCGTGCCCCCGTCCGAGCTTCAGCCGCGGTCCGCCATCGAGTTGTTCGATGCGTCGCTCCGGCTGTGCAGCCGATCACTGGGCGTATGGGCGGTGCTGCTGCCGGCGCACGCCGCCCTCGCGCTGTCTTTGGTGTGGGTCTGGCGCGACGTGGAGGCCCACCAGGGGCACCTCGCCTCGGGCGTGGCGCTGACCGGCGCCCTCTGGCTCCGGGGCATCGCCAAGGGGGCACTGGCCGCGTTCCTCGAGGGAGAGCTGTTTGGAACTTCGCCCGCCTCCGTGCGCACGTGTTGGCGACAGGCGCTGGCGAGGTTGCCTTCCCTCACCCTCACCACCACCGCGTCCCTGGTCCGCGAAGCGCTGATCTGGGGCCTGACCCTGGGCGTGGGCGCGTTGTTCGCCTCGCAGCACATGGTGGCCCCGGCGGTAGCCATGAGCGGCCAGGGGCCCGCCCACCGCCCGATTGAGACCTGTCAGCGGCTGCTGGGCTCGCGCGCGAGCGTGGCCGGGGTGCTCCGCCTGTTCGGGCTGTTGCAGTGGGTGATCGCGATCAACCTGCACGTCCTCGCCGCGGGGGCGGTGATGGTGATGGGCTCGCTCTTCGCCGTCGACGTCAGCTTCTGGTCGCGCTTCGTCGCGGTGGACAACCCGGTGTGGGTCGCCTCGGTCGCGCTGCTCACCTTTCTCATCTTCGATCCGGTGCGCGGGGCGTGCGGGGTGCTGTTGTTGGTGGACGCGCGCGTTCGCCGCGAAGGCCTGGACTTGATGCGCGCGGTCGAGCGGCTGCACGGCCGGGGCCTCGTTCGGGCCGCGACGCTCGTCGCCGTGCTCTGCGGCGGCACCGCCCTGGGGGCCGACGAGCTGCAGCGGCGGTCGACGTCGCACGCCATTCTCGACGCCGCCGACGACTGCGAAGTGAACGTGTCCGACGAAGAGCGCCTGTTGCTGGCGGAGTGGGCCGCCGAGCCGGCGATGGCGCACGTGGAGAAACGACTCAACGCGGTGGCCGACGCCGAGAACGAGTGCGAACGCGTGGCCGCGATTTTGGACTCGGTGCTCGCGGGCCTGCCCGCGCCCGGTTCGACGCCCCCACCGTCCCCTGATTCCCTGCGCCAGGTGGCCAGCCAGATCTTGAGCCGCCCCGAGTTCGCCGCTGACCCGGTCGACGACCCGGTCGACGCCACGCCGGCCGCGCCGCTGGGGATCTGGGACACGATCTCCCAATGGTTCAAAGACCTCCTCCATTGGCTTGAAGATCAGCTCGACGGCAGCGAGAACGCCCGGCAACGCGCGCCCGCCTCACCGTGGGGTGGCGCCGAGTTCGCCACCCTGGTGGCGATCCTGGCCTCTGGCGGGCTTCTGGCGCTGCTCCTCAAACTCTTCCGCGCACGGCCCACCGCCGCCAACCCCACCGCCGTCGAACACCGGGCCTTCGAGCTGGCCGGCGCCAGCCCCTCGGCGCTCTCCCGGCGGCCTGCGGAGTGGCTCGAGGCAGCCGAGCACCTCGCAAGCCAGGGGAAGTTCCGCGACGCCGTGCGCGCCCTGTATCTCGCCGTCCTGGGCGAGCTCCACCGCGCCGGCACCATCGAATACGATCAGAAACGCAGCAACTGGGACTACGTGAAGCAGTTTCGTGGTCCGCCCGAGCCCCGGTCGGCCTTTCGGCTGATGACGCTGCAGTTCGATCGCATCTGGTACGGGCGCACGGAGCCCACCGCCGAGACCTGGCGCGAGGTGAAGGCCGAGAGCGCGCTCACGCTCGCCTCGCTCTTGCCGCAGGACGGACATGATGCGTGACCGTTTTCCCATCGCGGTGTTGGGCGGCGTGCTGGTGCTGGGCGGCCTGCTCTTCGCGCTCGTCTCCGGGGCCGAGCGCGGCATGTTCTCCGACGAGCTCTCCACGTTCCGCGGCGGCTCACGCGGCGCCATGGCCTTGCCCATGCTGATGCGCCAGCAGGGCGTCGACGCCGTGCAGCGCACCGAGTCCTTCGAGCACCTGGACGGCGTGCAGACCCTGGCCCTCCTGGGCGTCGACACGCCACCCCCTCCTCCATCGCACGCCACGCGCGATGGCGGCGTGCCCTCGGGTCGCCGCGCCGCGCGCCGGCGATCGGACCCCACCGGCCTGGGCGGCGACGACGAGGCGGCCCTGCTCTCGTTCGTCGAGGGCGGCGGCACGGTGGTGATCGTCAGTCGCGGGCACGACCACGTCCCTCTGGCGGAGGCCCTCGACGTGCGCGTGGTTTCATCGGCCGCCGACGACGGTCTGCGAACGCTGGTCCCCGCGCAGCCGCACCCCGCCACGCAAGGCGTCACGCAGCTGGAGGCGCCCGTCTCGGGCTGGCTGGAGCTGCCCGACGACGCCACCCTGCTCCTCGTGGACAGCGTGAAGGAGACCCCCGCGGCGGCCTCAGTTCGGCACGGCGCCGGCCAGGTCATCTTCATCACCAGCGCGGCGTTGGCGCAGAACGCGCACCTCGCCGCGGCCGACAACGCCGCCTTCTGGGTCAACCTGGGGCGGGCGCTCTCCACGCGTGGCAGCTTCGCCTTCGACGAGTTTCACCACGGCTTCGTCAATCAGCGATCGATCGGCTCGTTTCTGGCCCGGTACGGGTTTCAGTTCGCCGTGCTCCAGTTGCTGCTCGCCGCCGGGCTCTGGTCGCTCTCGCTGCGCCGTTTCGGGCGCGTTCAGCTCAGCGCCCCAGGCGCGCGCAACCGCGAGGCCGACCTCTTGTCTGCCATTAGCCGGTTGTACCGCGAGGGGCGCCACCACGCGCACGCCGGGCAGACGTTGAAGCGCCACGCCGTCGCCCCCCTGCTGCGCCGCCTGGGACTCGCCCCCACCGCCACCGACGCCGAGTTGACCGCCGCCCTCGAACGCACCGGGCACGGCCCCGAGGCCGCCGCGTATGCCGCCGTGGTGTCGCAGCTCCAGACCGTCCGCACCGACGACGGCCTGATGCGCGCGGCCACCCGCCTCCACGACTTTTCGCAGCGAACCGCCCGCCTTCACGCCACAGGAGCCACGCCCACATGACGCCTCCCCTTTCACCCCCCAACGCCGCGCCGGTCGGCCTCGACGCCGCGCTGGCCCTCAAAGACAAGGTGCTGGCCGAAGTCCGCAAGGCCGTGGTCGGCCAGGACGACGTCCTGGAGCTGATGTTGTGCGGCCTGCTCGCGGGCGGCCACGTGCTGCTGGAAGGCGTGCCCGGGGTGGCCAAGACCTTGATGGCCCGGGCCCTGGCCCGCAGCATGACCGCCGAGTTCAAGCGCATTCAGTTCACGCCCGACCTGATGCCCGCCGACATTCTGGGCACCAGCGTCTTCGAGCTGAAGACTCAGGCCTTCTCGCTGGTGCGCGGCCCCATCTTCACGGACCTGCTGTTGGCCGACGAAATCAACCGCTCACCGGCCAAGACCCAGGCGGCGCTCCTGGAGGCGATGCAAGAGCGGAGCGTGTCGCTCGAAGGGAAGAACTTCGAGCTCTCGAAAATCTTCACCGTCTTCGCCACGCAGAACCCGATCGAGACCGAAGGCACCTACCCGTTGCCGGAGGCGCAGCTCGACCGTTTCCTGCTCAAGATCGAGGTCGGCTACCCCAGCGC
>CAZFXD010000387.1:0-4026 GCA_964522795.1 uncultured Myxococcaceae bacterium | reverse complement strand
GAAGGAATCCGTGCAGCGCGTCGAAGCGGCGGGCTGACAGCGTCGACGGCTGAACAGCGCAGGGGCGCGCACGGCGTGCCGGCCTCGGTGACCAGAGACTGGTTCAACACCTGCCCGGGGCTAGGCTGGCCACATGTGGCTCGTCGTCAGTCTGGCGCTCTCTGCGGCCCAAACCGTCGAGCAGCGCTTCCCTCCACCACCGGGCTTCACCCGGGTCGAGGTGGCCCCCGGCAGCTTCGGTGCGTTTCTCCGAACCCTGCCGCTGCGCGCGCCCGGGACGCCCGTGCACCTGTTCGACGGTACCCTGAAGGCGCGCCAGGACGTTCACGCGGCGGTGGTGGAGATCGATGTGGGCTCCAGAGATCTTCAGCAATGTGCTGACGCCGTGATGCGGTTGTGGGCGGAGTGGCTGTGGTCGACCGACCAACAGCACCGCGCCTGCTTCCACTTCACCAGCGGCGACGCGTTCAGTTGGGCCCAGTACCGGGGCGGTGTTCGGCCCACAGTGCGCGGGGCACGCGTGAGCTGGGCCCGCAGCGCCCCGCCCAACGACCTCCGCGACGAGGTGGCGTTCCGTCAGTACCTGGACGTGATCTTTCAGTACGCAGGCAGCGCGTCGCTCGCGAGGAGGCTCAGGCCGCTCACAGCGTCCCACGAGGTTCGGCCCGGCGACGTGCTGATTCAAGGAGGCTCGCCGGGGCACGCCGAGGTGGTGTTCGACGTGGCGGTGAACGCCGCCGGTGAGCGCATCATGCTGCTGGGGCAGAGCTACATGCCCGCGCAGGACGTTCACCTGCTCAAGGGACCGGGGCCCACCTCGCCCTGGTTCCCCGTGGCGGTCGAGCGAGCGACGATCACCCCCGAGTGGACCTTTCCGGCCCGGTCCGCGCGCCGGTTCACCCTGGATGCGGGGTGTTGGTAGTCGCGCTTCGGCGACGGGGCGCGTCCGCCCACGCCTGGAGCAGCGGCGCCAGCAGTTGGTCGCCCACGTCTTCGGGGCGGATCTCCAGTCGCACCGTGTGGCCGCACGCCAGTCGAACCAGGGTGTGGGGATCGCCCGTGGCCAGGTGCGAAATCTCCGAGGCGCGGAAGAGCGCCGTGCCCAGGAACGCCCGCGCCAGCGGCGCCGCGTCTTCGGGTGGGAGCGAGCGCGCAAACTCGATCAAGTCGGCGGGCGCGACCGGGTGTCGAAACTGCGCTACCGGGGAGCCGGGAGAGGCGAGCGGACGCACGTCGGGCACCTCGAAGAACAACACGCCACCTTCGGTGAGCCACGCCAGCCCGGGGGCCTTCCAGGGAACGTCGGTGTTGGTGGCCAGCGTCACGATGCCCCGCGGTCGAGGGGCCGCCGTGGCGCCATAGGCGTGCGCGAGCTCCGCGAACGTCAACACTCGCGACGTGCGGTCGTCCTGCAGGCTGGCCACCTCGCGGAGGTCGGTGCCGAGCTCGTACGTACGCGCCCGCTGACGAAATCGCTTCAGCCACAGCCCCGAGGGGGTGAGCCGGAACTGGGCCCAGGTTCGAAGCGCCTCCACGGCCGCGACGCCGCCCCACAGGCAGAGCGACGCAACGGCCCACAGCAGTGGCGCGTGCAGCGCCCCGGCGACCAGGGGCGCCGAGGTGGCCGTGGTGACAGTCAGCCAACCGACGTGCCGCTGCGCCATGCGCTGCCACGGGACCGCCAGCGTTCCTTCCATGATCACCCGGGGGTCCTCCAACGCCACCGCGGCCTCGTGCGCCAGCGTGGCCAGGGCTCGCGGGTACGCTTCGGCGGGAGGTTCGTGCTCGTCGGGAGTTTTCGCCACGCGTCGCGCCAGCGCCTGGCGTCGCTGCCAGACGGTGGCCGCCAGCACCAGCGCGGGGTGATCCGCTGGCCACCCGCGCTTCTCCGCCATCGCCGGCACGTGCTGCAGCGCCTCCACCACCGCGGCCTCGTGCGTCTGCAGCCAGGCCAGATCTCGAGGTGAACGCGGTTGGTCGGTGTCGTCTTCCTGCGAGGCGATCACCCGCCGGAGCCGGGCCGCGGCTTCGGTCAGTGTCTCGCCGGCCCCCTCCAACCGAACCACGTCATCGCGCGGAATGACTGGAAGCTCGTCAGTCACAGCCGTCCCTGCGACTTGGCGCCGGCGTAGTGGCGCACCACCTGGAACGAGAATTCCTGTGCCGGCGCCTCGACCACCTGCACGCCCACTCCCCGCAGGCGACGGCGCTCTTTTTGTGCCGCGTCGAGTTGGTGTCGCGCGGCGAACCGCGCGTACGCGGCGTCCACGTCGACCGGCGACGCCTGCGCCTCGTCGAGCGACGCCGGGTCGATCACCGTGGCGACGCTGACCAGATGGCGCGGGAGCAGATGGGTGCTCGCCCGAATCAACGCGCTGGCGGCCCGCTCGTCGAACAGGTCCGTGAAGAAGACGAACAGCGCGCGGCGATGACTCAAGGAACCTGCGCGGGCGATGGCCGCCGGCCAGTCGGTCTCGGTCCAGTCTGCGTCGAGCCCGTAGAGACAGCGCGTCAGGGGCCCGAGCGCCGACGTGCCCCCCCGAGGCGCGAGGACCGCCTGAATGCGGGACGACACCGCCACCACCCCGTAGTGATCGCCGTGGTCGATCACCGTCCGCCCAAGGTGCAACGCGGCGTCGACCGCCAGATCGAGGCGCGAGCGGCCCGCCACCGAGCCGGTCATGTGGCGGCCACAGTCGATCAGCGCGAACACCGCCTGGTCCTGCTCGGGGGCGTACTCGCGGACGATGGGCTGCCCGCGTCGCGCCGTGGCTTTCCAATCGAACGCTCGAGGGTCGTCGCCGGTGCGATAGGCGCGGAGCGAATCAAACTCCCGCCCGCCCGCGTGCCGCAGGGCGCGAGCCCGCTGCTCCAGGGGCTGGTGGTGTTGCCGCTCGGCCGTGGCCGCCTCCAGCGCCGACAGGTCCGGGTAGAGGCGCGTGTGGCCGGGGAGGTCGACGGTCTCCTGCCGCCAGCACAGGCCCAGGGGCCCCGCCAGGCGGACGATCACCGGGCCGAAGCGGAGGTCGCCGCGCCGCTCCGGCGTCACCCGCCACGCCACCAGGGGCGCGCGGTCGACGTCGAAGGCCTGCGGGCGCCACTCGGTGGACGCTCCGGGCCCGAGTTCGTCACGCACCACGCCTCGCAGCCGCCCACGCGCGAACGGCGCCCGTGTGAGCTCCAGCCGCACGGTGAACGGCGTCGCCGCGGACGTCACCTCGGGGGCCTGTCGCGAGATGCGCAGCGAGCGCACGCCGGGAGCGAGCGCCGCGTCCACCCCCAAGAGGGAGAACAGCACCCCGTCGAGGACCAGGGGCAGCCACCACAGGTTCGGCCAGGCGAAGACCGACAGGTTGATCGCGCCGACAGCGCCGAGCACGATCACTGCGCGGGGCGTGGGAACGTACTTCACGGTCAGCGGGGCACTTCCACGGCGTCGAGAAGTCGCCCCACGACCTGCGCGGCGCTCACGCCCTCGGCCAGCGCTTCGGGGGAGAGCGCGAGGCGATGCGTGAGCACCGCCGGTGCCACGCGCTTGACGTCGTCGGGCAGCACGAACTCACGGTGGGAGAGCGCCGCCCGCGCCTTGGCGGCCGCCAGCAGGCTCTGCGCCGCCCGAGGCGAGGCGCCCAGGCGAATGTCCTTCAGCTCGCGCGTGCGGCGGGCGATCGCGACCACGTAGGCGAGCACGCTCGCGTCACACCGCATCGCGTGGGCCGACGCCACCAGAGCGTCCAGCGCGGCGCCGGTCAGCACCGGCGAAACCGACGGCCGGCCCGGGGGCGACGTGTGAAAGTGTTCCAACACCCGCAGCTCGTCGGCCGCGTTCGGGTAGCCCATGCTCACCCGCATCAGGAACCGATCGAGCTGCGCCTCCGGGAGCGGGTAGGTGCCTTCGAGCTCAACCGGGTTCTGGGTCGCGACCACGAAGAATCGCGGCGAGAGCACGTGGGTGTGCCCGTCGATCGTGACCTGTCGTTCCTCCATCGCCTCGAGCAGCGCCGACTGCGTCTTGGGCGGCGTTCG
>CAZFXD010000386.1:0-4036 GCA_964522795.1 uncultured Myxococcaceae bacterium | reverse complement strand
TCAGGGAAAAACTGCGCGCTCGAATAGGGCGAGATGTTTTCCCTGTCAACCTCCGCGCGCAGTCTTGAGCGCGCCCCCGAAGGCCGGCGGCGGCGCCCCGCGCCCTGCGTCTCAGCCACGATGCACGTGGAACCGCCCGGGGTGACCGGAACTGGCGCCCGCGGGCCCGCATCGTTCTCCAGCCCCCCGGAACCCAGCGCAATCTTTGAGGTCCTCCACCCGCGAGGGGTGGCGCGGCGACTGCAACGAACGCAGAGAACCGACGCCCCAGGTTTCCCACGTAGCGAAATGTACGCAGCCCGATGTCGCCCCCACCTCGAGAGCCCACCATGACCTCCACGCCGTGCCCCCGAAACTCCCCCACAGATTCCGCTGCGCTGACGTCGAAAGGCGGGTAGGGAAGACCCGTGGCCACGCCCTCCGTCGCGCCAAGATTCCCCAGCGAAGTCCGCCTCGCCGGCATCGACTGGTCTCCCCTGACCGGGCTGATGGACTCCCTCTCCAGCCCGCTCGCCACCGTGCTCGCCGGCGAAGCCGCTGAACGCGTGGTCGAAAAATTTCTCCGCGCCAACCGCACCCTCACCGACGCCGAACGCCGCGTGGCCGCTGAAGCCATCTTCGGTGTGGGCCTCTGGCGCATCCGCCTGCGCGCCGAGCTCGGCCGCCAGATTGAGTCGCCGCGAGAACTCGTCACCGCGCTGCTCCGAGATGTCGCCTGCCTCCCGCAGGAAACCCTGGGAAAGATTCTGGGGCCCGCCGCCGCCAACCCCAGCGACGTGCCGCAGGGCCGCTTGCCGATTCGCGACCGGTTCTCGCTGCCCTCGTGGCTCGCCGACATCGTGGAAGCCGAGATGGGCTTCGAGGCCGCCGACCTCGCTGACGCGCTCAACGTGCCCGGGCCCATTACCCTGCGCGCCAACCTCACCCGCACCACGCGTGAAGAACTCCAGGAGCGCCTCGCCGAGGAAGGCATCGTCACCACCCATGGCCGATTCGCGCCCGAGTGCCTCATCGTCGAAGGGCGCACCCCGAACCTCTACGGGAGCGAGGCCTGGAAAGAAGGCCTGTTCGAGATTCAAGACGAGGGCAGCCAGCTCATCTCGCACCTGGCGACCGCCCCTCGCGACAGCCGCATCCTCGATTACTGCGCCGGCGCGGGCGGAAAGTCGCTTCACCTCGCCGCCCTGCACCCCACCTCGACGATTCATTGCACCGACATCGACGGCGCCCGCCTCGAGCGGCTGCGCCAGCGGGCCATTCGCGCCCGCGCCAACAACATTCGCGTCCTCACCGAGCCGCCGAAGCCGGGGCAGCTCTACGAGCTCGTCCTCGTCGACGCGCCCTGCTCCGAGCTGGGCGCCCTTCGGCGCGGCCCCGACCGGAGATTCCTCATCACCCACCACGCGGTGAAGAACTTCCCCGAGCAGCAGACCGACATCCTGGCCAACGCCGCCACCTTCGTGGCGCCCGGCGGCTCACTCGTCTACGCCACCTGCACCTTCAACCGCGCCGAGAACGAGGACGTGGTGGAGAAGTTCGAGCGCACCACCCCGGGGTTCCAGAGCGTTCAGCCGCTCGCGCCCAAAGCCCTGGTGCGACCCGACATGTGCTTCCAGACGTGGCCCCACCGCCACGGCACCGATGGATTCTTCGCCGCCGTCTTCCAGCGCGCTTTGGTATGACCACGGCGTGACGTACGCGCCGTTTCCACGCCTCCGACAGAACGACAAGGTCGCGGTGATCGCGCCCTCAGGGCCGTTCGACAAGCCGAGCTTCGAGAAGGGGCTCGCCATCTTGAGCAGCCGTTACGCGCCCGTGTTCTCGGAGTCGATGTTCACCTCGCACCGCTACCTCGCTGGCGTCGACGACCGCCGCTACGCCGAGCTCGTCGCCGCGGTCAACGACCCCGACATCAAGGCCATCTTCACCGCGCGCGGAGGCTACGGGGCGACGCGCCTGCTCCTGCGCTCGCTCCCCGTGGTGCGAAAACCGCTGGTCGGCTTCTCCGACATCACCGCCCTGCACGCCTGGGCGCAGGGCCACGGCGTTCGCTCCCTCCACGCGCCGGTGCTGACCCAGCTCGGCAAACAGCCGCAGCAGGTCGTCGACCGCATGTTCTCGTGGCTCGAAAACCCCAGGCCGCCACCATCGCTCCAGGGCGATACCGCGTACGTGAAGGGGGCCGCCGAAGGCCCGCTCCTGGGAGGCAACCTCGCTGTGCTCTCCCGGCTCATCGGCACTCCGTGGATGCCGAAGCTGAAGGGCGCCATCCTCCTGCTCGAAGACGTGGGCGAACGGCCGTACCAGTTGGACCGCATCTGGACGCACCTTCGCCTGTCGGGCGCCTTCGACGGCGTGGCGGGTATCGCCCTGGGAGAGTTCACCGGCTGCGAAGAGCGAGATGACGTCGGGTACTCGTCGGTCGACGTCATCTCTGAACTCGCCGACGACCTCGCCATCCCGTGCGCCGCCGGGTTTGGCATTGGCCACGGAGACATCAACTGGCCCGTGGCCCTGGGAGCCCGCGTTCGCCTCGACGCCACCGGCCACCGACTCGAGTTTCTCGAGGGCCTGGTGACGTGAAGAGCGTTGAGGCCCTCCTCGCGCGCGGCGTGGCCGAGCGCGTGTTCCCCATCGCCCGCGCCGAAGTGTGGCACCGCGGGGCGCGCGTCTTCTCCGGAGGCACCCCCGAGCCCGCCGGGCGGCCCTTTCAGTTCGACGTGGCGTCGCTCACCAAGGTGCTGGTCACCACGCCGGTGGCCATGCAGCTCGCCGCAGCGGGCGCGTTCAAGCTCGAGGCGACGGTTCGCTCCGTACTTCCCACCGCCGCGGTCGCCCCCGAGGTCACGTTCGAAGACCTGCTGTTTCATCGCTCGGGGCTCCCGTCGTGGAAGCCGTTCTTCGCCGAGGTGATGCGCGCGGAGCCTGCGCTGTTCAGCCCCGACGCGCCGGAGGCCACCCGCCGAACCGCGCGCGCCCTGGTGGTCGACGCCGCGCTGAAACAAAGGTCCACCGGCTGGCGCTGCGAGCGGGCGGAGTACAGCGACATCGGGTTTCTGCTCCTCGGCGCTGCGCTGGAGAAGGCGACCGGAGCGGAACTCCCCGAGCTCTTCACCCGGCTGGTGACGACCCCGCTCCAGCTCACCCACCCCGGCGCCCCCGCCTTTCACCCGCTCGCCCGCCGCTCCGCGTGGTCCCCCGACGACTCCCCGCCGACCGGCACCACGCGCCCCCGACCGCCCGCCCCGGGCCAGGAGGGCTCGTTCACTCTCGAAGAGCGCCCCTCGGCCCCAGGCGAGGTGGATGACGACAACGCCTGGGCCATGAACGGCGTCGCCCCGCACGCCGGGCTCTTTGCCAGCGCCGGCGACGTCGCCGCGATTGGCCAGGCCATTCTCGCCGGGTGGATTCGACCTGAGCGCGGGTGGGGGCCCGACGCCCAGACGCCCGAGAGTTCGCGCACGCTCGGCTTTGACACGCCGTTCTCCGAGGCGCCGTCGTGCGGCAAACGGTTTGGCCGAGGCGAGAAGGGCGGCATTGGCCATACCGGCTTCACCGGCTGCAGCCTGTGGATCGACTTCTCTCGCGAGCTGGTGGTGGTGCTCCTCACCAACCGCGTCGCGCTGGGGCGCGCCAACCGCGCCATCATCTCGTTTCGCCCGGTCTTCCACGACGCAGTCCTCGACGAGCTCTCACGATGAACGACGCCGCCACCCCCCAGACGCTGGCCACGGTTGATCCGTCCACCGTGAAACGCATTCACGTCCTGGGCGTGGCCGGGACCGGCATGGGCTCGTTCGCGGGCATGCTCAAGGCGGCGGGGTACGCCGTCACCGGGAGCGACGAAAACGTGTACCCGCCCATGAGCGACATGCTCAAGGCGTGGGGCATCTCGGTCATGACGCCGTACGCACCGGGGAACCTCGACGCGGCCCGGCCGGACCTGGTGGTGGTGGGCAACGTCATTCGACAGGTGAACCCCGAGGCCACGGCGATGCGGGAACGCCAGCTCCCCCACATGAGCTTCCCGGCCGCG
>CAZFXD010000385.1:0-4051 GCA_964522795.1 uncultured Myxococcaceae bacterium | reverse complement strand
GGGCAGTTCATCGGCTTGAGCGATGAATCGTGCGCCTCGGTCTCGTTGTCGAGCACGAGGAACATGTTCTCTTTGTATTTGCCCCAGTGGCCCGAGGTCTCCCACAGCCCCTTGTTGAAGAGCAGCGGCGTCTTGATCTCGACGTAGCCGGCCTCGCGGGTCAGCTTGCGCATGTAGGCCGCCAACACGTTGTAGATGGCCGTGCCCTTCTCGGTCCAAAACGCCGCGCCTGGGGCGTAGTGGTGAAAATGGAACAGGTCGAGTTCGCGGCCCAGCTTGCGATGGTCGCGCTTCTTGGCCTCCTCTTGAACGTTCAGCCACGCGTCCAGCGCCTTCTTGTCGAAGAAGGAGATGCCGTAGATGCGCTGCAGCATGGGGTTGCGGTGATCACCGCGCCAGTAGGCCCCGCTGGTGGACAAGAGCTTGATGACGCCGATCTTCCCCGTCGAAGGGCCGTGGGGCCCGAGACAGAAATCAACCCAGTCGCCGTGGCGGTAGAGCGTCAGCGTCTTGGCGCCCTTGGCCACGATGTCGTTCACGATCTCAACCTTGAACTTCTCGCCCTTGGCCGTGAACAGGGCGATCGCCTCGGCCGGCGTCACCTCCTGCCGGACGAACTTCAGATCGGCCTGAACGATGCGGTTCGCTTCAGCTTCGATCTTCTCCAGGTCATCGGTGGAGAACGCCGACTCGCGAAAGAAGTCGTAATAGAAGCCGTCTTCAATGGTGGGGCCGATGGTGACCTGCGTGCCCGGGAAGAGGCGCTGCACTGCGTCGGCCACCACGTGGGCCGCGTCGTGCCGCGTGACCTCCAGCGACTCGGGGGCCTTGGTGGTGAACACCTGCAACGTGGCGTCTGCGTCGATGGGTCGGGAGAGGTCGACGTCCTGACCGTTCAAGCGCGCAAAGACCGAGGCCTTGGCCAGCCCGGGGCCGATCGATTCGCGAACAAAGTCACCCACCAGCGTTCCGACCGGGGTCGGTTTCTCGCTGCCGTCGGGAAGTTTCACTGTCACCATCTGCGCCATCGTGTGCCGCCTCGCTCCGCGGGTCACGACGGCTCAATGCGAGTGGGCTCTAATGGGTTCGAACCATTGACCCCCACCGTGTCAAGGTGGTGCTCTACCACTGAGCTAAGAGCCCGCTTCAAAAATCGCGGGCTTTCCACCACGAGCGATCCACACTGTCAAGGTGAGCCTGATCCCAGAACATGCCGGCTTCCACGAGCGGGTGGAGGCGTGCTTCGCCGCCTACCGCGGTCGCGGCGTGATGCTCTCAGCCCTCGACGTGGAATTGCTCGATTCGTGGGCCCAGGCCGACGTTCCCTTCGAGGTCATCGCGCGTGGGATTCGCAAGGCGGCCGAGGCCGTGCTCTTTGACGCGGCCGTGGGCGAGGACCGCTTGCGTTCGCTCCGCGCCACCCGAAAGCACGTCGAAGCGGAAATTCGGAAGTACCTCAAGGCGTCCGCGGGGCAACACCAGCCGGGGGCCGAAGCGGAGCGCTCCGACGGCGTCGAAGGGCGGCGCAAAGCCCTGGAGAAGTCGATTCGCCGAGACGCGAAGCAGTACCCCGCCCTCGCCCGCCTGCTGGCATCTGCCCCCGAGGAGTCCTCCTTCGCAAGGCTGGAGCGCCTGGAGCACCTCGCCTACGCGCTCGTCCTTCGAGCCCAGACCGCGACCACTCGCAGATCGCTCTTGCGCGAGGCGCGCGCGCTCGTGCAGAAGGCTGCCCCACTGTCTCCCGCAGTTCGTCTGGAGTCGCTGCGGTTCCATCGGGAGGCGTTGCTGAAGCGGCACCTGTCGTGGAAAGGGCTGTAGAGACCATGGTGGCGAGCGCGGGTTGTCAGGCGGGCGGTTACAGCGTGCGAGCGCAGGGCGACCACGCTATCGCGGTGGCGGAGCGCGCCATTGAAGGTTGCTCGACCTGCGGTGGCACGGGGCTGTTCCCCACCACCGTGGAAGAGAACGGCCGCCAGTACACCGTCTCGAAGCACTGCGCGCGGCGCCAGTTGATGGACCGGGTGAACCGCTTCAACGACGCGCAGATTCCTGCGGTGTTCGCCGAGGCCTCGTTTGAGTCGTTTCGTCCGGCGCACGCCGACCAGCATCGGGCGTTGCAGCTGGCGAAAGAGTTCGCCCACCGGTGGCCGTCGACGCGCGGCTACGTGCTCTCCGGCCCCGTGGGTACGGGCAAGACGCACCTCATCTCCGCCACCCTTCGGCACGCCATTCTGGAAATGGGGGCGCGCGCCCAGTACGTGGAGATCTCGTTCCTCTACGCGACCATTCGCCGCGGTTTTCAAGAAGGCCGCAGCGGTGGCGAGATCATCGGCCCGCTCTCCAAAGTCGAGCTCCTCGCCATCGATGAACTCGGCAAGGGTCGCGGCAGCCCGTTCGAGTTGGAGACGCTCGACGAGCTGATCGCCCGCCGTTACAACGCCGGCCGGGTGACCTTGTTCGCGACCAACTACTCGCTTCGAACCCCCGACGAGAAGAAGAGCACCGGCGGCTACACCTCGACCGAGTCCCTGAAGGAGTCCGGCAAGGAGTCGCGCTTCCTCTCCGACCGCGTGGGAGACCGCATCTACAGTCGACTGTGTGAAATGTGCGAGTTCGTCGAGTTCCCCGCCACCACGCCGGACGCTCGGCGAGCGCGCGTTCCCGCCTCGCAGGCGCGCGCGCGCAAGGCTCACTGAATTCGAGCGGCGCCGGCGCGGCTCAGCCGAGCGCTTCCAGGACCTCTTCGACGTGGCCGGTGACTTTCACCTTGGGCCAGATTCGCTTCACCTTGCCGTCGGGCCCAATCAGCACCGTGGTGCGAATGATGCCCTTGAACTTCCGCCCATAGAGCGACTTGTCGCCCCACACGCCGTACGCTTCCATCACGGCGTGATCGGCGTCGACGAGGAGGTCGAAGGGGAGCTTGTACTTGGCGATGAACTTCTGGTGACTCGCCTCGGAGTCTTTCGACACCCCGAGCACCACCGCCCCCTTCTTCTTGATGGCCGCGTTGGCATCGCGGAAGTCACACGACTCCGTGGTGCACCCCGGCGTGTTGTCGCGCGGGTAGAAGTAGAGCACGACGTCCTTCCCCGCGAAGTCGGACAGCTTGACCACCTGGCCGTCTTGATTGGGGAGCGCAAACGCGGGCGCCTTGCCGCCTTCTTTGATCGCCATGACCGTGTTCTCCTCAGGGCTTCTTGCTGCGCGACCAGACGACGTAGACGAGCGTTCCCGCGGCGAGGAGCGGCAGGGACGACATCATGACCGTCATGCTCACGTAGGCCGCCGTATTGCCATCTTTGGACGTCAAGCAGACCGGGCAGGCGAACGCGGAGGCCGCCGTGCACGTCGCGGCGACCGCGGCCAAGCGGTTGACTCGGACCAGCCACGACGCGGGCAACGAGGCGCTCAGAAGTACACCCGGCTGTAGAGAAAGGGCCATACCAGGACCACGAAGTACCAGAATACCTCGACGGCCCAGAAACGGGGCAAGGCCAGGCGTCTCGTCTCGAGCAGTACGGCCAGATGTGCCAGCAGTCCGAGGGCGATCACCGCGTGCAGCCCGTGCAGGCCGACCACGACGTAGAAGAAGCTGCCGTGGCTCGACGACGTCAGGGTCAGCCCTTCGTTGAGGAGCGCCACCCACTCCACCCCCTGGAGCGACACGAAGGTGAGGCCGAGCAGAATGGCCCCCCAGAGCGGAAAGCGAATTCGTTCAACACCGCCGCGAGCACGGCGATGGGCCACCACCAGTGACACTCCACTCAACAAGAGCGCCACCGTGTTGAACATGGTCTGGGGTGCGGGAAGTCTCGGCTGCCCCGGGGGCGGCCACATGCCGGGCAAAGCCCCCGCCTTGACGATGGTGTGGGCGCTGATGAACGCGGCGAAGAACATCAGCTCCGTCACCACGAAGATCAGCATCGCCACCACGCCGCTGGGAAGAATCGGCGTGCGGCGCGCAGCGGGGGTGGGAGCCACGGCTTCCATGCCTATTCCGGGTGCGCGGGCGCAGACGGCGCTGGGGCCCCGGGGGGCGGTGCCGGCA
>CAZFXD010000384.1:0-4054 GCA_964522795.1 uncultured Myxococcaceae bacterium | reverse complement strand
CAGGAGACGACCAAGGTGCTCACCGAGGCCGCAGTCTCCGGCAAGGTCGACTACCTGCGCGGGCTCAAAGAGAACGTGATCATGGGTCGACTGATTCCGGCCGGCACGGGTCTGCCCTCGTACCGACAGCTCGACATCGAAGTTGAGACGCCTGCAGACGAAGTGCAGTCGATCGAAGATGTTCTGGCGGCGACCCACGGCGACCCCGCGGCGCTCCATGCCACGGTGTCCCCGGCGGCTCGACAGGAACCCGGCGCCGCCTGACCGCGGCAGGGCGCCTGCCAGCGAAGGCGCGGCATGCTTGAAAAGTTTGAAGCCCCGGTGCAGGCGAAAGCCGACCGGGGCTTCTTGTTACCATCTGAAATAACTGTGGAAATTCAGCCTGGTGAAAACCGACTCGCGATCACTTGCGCGCGTAACGCGATGCGTTACATGATAACGCGACGCGGCATTCAGCCGTCGGTGAGGAGTGAGCGAGATGACGCAGAAAAATGGGGTGTGGTCGAAGACGAAACACGCGTGGGCCGATGCGGAGCAGGCCATCGTTCGGGCGAGCAAGGACCTGAAGGCCACCGCCACGGAAGTTGCGGAAGCGGTTCAGGCTCAGCCGGAGACGTTGGTGAAGGCGGCCCGGAAAGAGCTGCGACGGGTTCGAACCGCGGTGGCCACTGCGCAGCAGTCGCGACTTGAATGGCTGGCGCATCAGCTCAACCTGGCCACCACCAGGGATCTGGCCAAGCTGAAGCGAGAGCTGTCGAAACTCAACCGCCCGACGGCACGTCCGAGCGCGCCTCGCGCGGCGCACGCGGCGAACTGAACCGACACCCCGTCGCACCCAGGTCCAGCACGAGCGTTGAGCCGCGCCCGGGGGTGTGCCACAAACGCGCCTGATGGACGGCAGCCCGGAAAAGAACCCCCTGGTGGAAGCGCTGGAGCGTTTCTGGACGCAGGCGCTGACGGCCATGACCCAGGCCGAGGACGAAGCGAGCAAGGCGGTGTCGAAGTTCGCTGCTTCGGCGGGGGCGGGCGGCGACGAAGTTCGCCGTCAGGCGAAAGACCTCTCGGCTCGGCTGGTCTCGCAGCGCCAGCAGTTGGAGCGCCGGGTAGAAGACGCCGTCGCGCGATCGCTCGCGCGTTTTCAGGTGCCTCGCCGGGAGCAGTTGGTGGCGCTGAACCAACGGTTGGACTCCTTGCAGCGACGCGTGGAGGCGTTGCGCAAGTGAACTCCATCACTTCGTTGCTGCTCCTCGCGGCGTTCGCTGCGGGGATGCCGGAGCCGTTCGGTGGAGGCGTGTGGGTGGTCGGCGAGGCGCGCGACGCTCTGGCCGATCAGGTCTCCGCCTTTCTTCAATCGCACCACGAGTGGGCTGTCGAGGAAGCCGACGCGGTGGCTGCCGTGGTCTCGGCCGAATCGACCGTGGCGAACGTGGACCCGAGTCTGATTCTGGCGGTGATGGAAGTGGAGTCGGGGTTCGAAGCCGCGGCCGTCTCCCCCAAAGGGGCTTCCGGCCTGCTTCAAATTCGGGCTGAAACGGCGGCTGAGGTCATCTCCCGGCACGGCCTGAAGGACGAAGACCCGGGCCTGCTCAACGTGCGCGCGGCCATTCGGTACCTGGGATCGCTCCAGGACCGCTTCCGGTCTCGCGATCTGGCGTTGATGGCCTACAACGTGGGGCCGGGGAGGGTGTTCGAAGCCATCCGCAAGCACGAGCTTGCCGAGCTGGCGTGGTACCCCCGCAAAGTAGTCAAGGCCGAGCGACGGCTCAAAGCCGTGTTGGACGCGGCGCCAGTGTGGGAGGCTAGCGGCGAATGAGTCCCGGTCGCGAACGTCGCCAACATGCGCGCTTTTCAGCCAAGGGCATTTCGGCACATCTGAACGTGGCGGACCTCTCGTCTCCATGCATCGTTCAAGACATCTCCGCGGGCGGGGTGTTCATACAGACCAACCAGACATTGCCGCCGGGGATGCCGGTGGCTGTCAATCTGGCCCGGCCGGGCTGGAATCGGGTGCTGCGCGTCTCAGGACGGGTGGTGTGGGCGCTCGCGGAGAAGACGGCGGCGAAGCGCGGCACGGTGCCTGGAATGCGCATTCGCTTCGACCCGCTGCCGGGGGAGTCGACGACGCAACTGGTCGAGTTGTTGGAGGCGCTCCGGGCGCTGGAGGCTCCAGCGCCGGTGGAGCCAGCCATCACCGCGCCCAAGCCTCCGCCGCTGCAAGGCGCCAAGCGCACCTCAGGCTTGAAAGAGAAAGTGTTCGAGGCGGCGCCCACAGACGACACGCTGAAGCGGATTCCGGTGGTGGCGTCCGGCTCCAGGCCGAGCGCTCGGGGCGGGGACGAGAAGACGGAGCCCGGTCGGCCGCCGACAGGCGCTGAGAAAGATCCCGGCGCGCCGAAGCTGATTGTGCAGGTGCAGGGCCTGTTGATGCAGTTGGGCGAACTGCAGGCGCATCTGGAGAAGCGAGATCAGGAGTTGGAAGCGCTCCGGGCTCGACTCCAGACCGCGGAATCGAACTACGAGAAAGCCGAGCGCGATCGCAAAGCGGCGGAGCTCGCGATTCAGCGGTTGTCGATGCAGTTGGCCAGTCGACGCTGAAGGTCACGCCCTCTGGACATGGGACGACGGTTCGGTGACGCGCCGTCAACGCGAATCGGCGACCGCCGATTTGGCAGCGCTGACGCACCATCGCCCGGGCCTGCGTGATGGGCGTTGAAACGAACCTCCTGAGAAAGGACGATGCGGGCATGGATGCCACCCAGGGTCGTTCCGTGCAGGAAACCCATGCGCCACACAACGCGTGCTTTGGGTGCGGGCCAGCCAACGCGCAGGGACTGCGCATTCGGAGCTTCGAGTCCGGTGACGCGCTCGTCGCGGAGTGGACGCCAGCGAAGCACCACGAAGCGTTTCCTGACGTGCTGAACGGCGGCATCATCGGGTCGCTGCTCGACTGCCACATGAACTGGGCAGCCGCGATGCGCTTCAAAGCCGAGCGAAACGCAGATTCGCCTCCCTGCACCGTGACGGCGGAATACTCAATCTCGCTCAAGCGCCCCTGCCCAACGAACGGGCCGTTGGCGATTGAGGCTCACGTGACGAAGCTCGACGGAGATCGCGCGGAGGTGGAAGGGTCCATCACCGCTGCAGGAAAAATCCGCGCGACGGCTCGAGGCGTGTTCGTGGCGGTGGGCCCGGGACATCCCGCGTACCATCGCTGGTAGCCGGCGCCGCCGCGTCGCTCGAGGAGAGGGCGCGCCGGGGCGTCCGCGTTGGGTTGGTGCGCGAACCGCGGTTCAGGTCGCCAGCAGGTCTTTGCCGGCGGGGCGCGCGGTGGGGCTGCTGTTCTTGCCGATGCCGTGGCGCTGGGTGGCGATCTTGTCCTGCAGGAGCATGAGTCCGTCGAGGACCTGCTCAGGGCGCGGGGGACAGCCGGGGATGTACACGTCGACCGGCAAGATGCGGTCGATGCCCTGGAGCACGGCGTAGTTGTCGTAGAAGCCACCCGACGAGGCGCAGACGCCGAACGACACCACCCACTTCGGTTCGCACATCTGTTCGTACACGCGCTTCAAGATAGGCGCCTGCTTCATGTTGATGGTGCCGACGACCATCAAGAGATCGGCCTGCCGTGGCGAGAAGCGGGGGAATTCCGCCCCGAAGCGAGCGATGTCGTAGCGGCTCGCGGCCACGGACATGTACTCCATGCCGCAGCAGGCGGTAGCGAAGGGGTACGTGAAGAGCGAGTACTTCCGCGCCCAGCCGAGGCCCTGCGATACCATCTTCGTGAGGAACCCCATCGCGTCGTCGCGGCGGGTGGCAATGACTGGAGCAATATCGACGTCGGCCATGTGTTTCAGCTCTCCCAGGACAACGCGCCCTTTTGCCACACGTACACGAGGGCAACGGCGAGGGTAGACGCAAAAGCGGCCATGACGGAGTAGCCGAACCAGCCGAGGGCCTGGAAGTTCACGGCCCACGGGTAGAGGAACACGGCCTCCACGTCGAACACGATGAAGAGCAGGGCCACCACGTAGAACTTCACGGCGAAGCGCTGGCG
>CAZFXD010000383.1:0-4079 GCA_964522795.1 uncultured Myxococcaceae bacterium | reverse complement strand
ACGCCCTAGCGGACCATGTCGTTCTCCGAGCAGCTCGCAGCGGTCGTAAAGCAGGTCGACGGGGCCGTCGCGTGCAGTGTCATGGGCTTCGACGGCATCGCGGTCGAGACCCATCAAGCCGCCGCGCACGAATCCGCCGCCGCCGACCTGGACCTCAATTCAGCCTGGGTCGAATACGGCAACGTCCTGTCTCAGCTGCGCTCGGCCGCCGAGACGCTCAAGACGGGTGGGATCTCGGAAGTGAGCGTCAACACCGAGAAACTCCTCACGGTGATGCGCATGGTGACGCCAGAGTACTTCGTCGTGCTGGGGATGCTCCCAACGGCCAACTACGGCAAGGGGCGCTACGCGCTGCGCATCGCCGCGCCGAAACTGAAGGCCGAGCTCGGCTGAGCGAGCGGGCGTTCCGCCGGACAGCACCCGCCCAAGTTGCTTGCCCACCAGGGGTTTGAAGCGTAAACCGCCCGCCCGAACCACGTCTTGTTCGCGGGAGTTGCGCCATGGCCGGAGTCATCGATACCGCTGATTTTCGTAAGGGTCTCAAGATTGAGATCGACGGCGAGCCGTTTGAAATCGTCGAGTTCCAGCACGTCAAACCGGGCAAGGGCTCGGCGTTCGTGCGCACCACGATTCGGTCGCTCATCTCCGGCCGCGTGCTGCAGCCGACGCTGAAGAGCGGCGAAAAAGTCGGCCGCCCCGACATCGAAGAAAAAGAGATGCAGTACCTCTACCTTCAGGGAGAGGACTACTACTTCATGGACACCAAGACGTACGAGCAGACGTTTCTCTCGGCGAAGGTGCTGGCTGAGAACAAGAACTTCCTCAAAGAGAACGTGGTGGCCTCGGTCCTCTTCTACAACGGCAAGGCGCTGGGCGTTTCGCTGCCCAACTCGGTCGACCTCAAGGTGACCAAGTGCGACCCCGGCATGCGCGGCGACACCGTCTCCGGAGCGCTCAAGCCGGCCACGCTGGAAACCGGCTACCAGGTGAACGTGCCGCTCTTCATCAACGAAGGCGACATTCTCAAAATCGACACCCGCGACGGGAAATACCTGACGCGAGTCGCCTCGGTCTGAACATGGCCAAGACCTCACCGAAACGAACCTCGGCTCCCGGCGGTGGTCGGGCGTCGGCGCCAGGCGGCGATTCGTTTGATTTCGACACCCTGCGTTCGGTGTTGGATCTCTTCGAGAACTCGAACCTCTCCCGCCTTCACTGGCAGCAGGGCGAGAAGGTGATTGAGCTGGAAAAGGGCGGTGCGCGTCAGACCGTCGTGGCCTCCCCGCCGCCTCCGCCGGCGCTCTCGGTGCCCCGACCGTCCGCGCCGACCCGGTCCACCAGCGGCGCCGCGCCGGAGAAGAAGGGCCACCTGCTCACCTCGCCTTTTGTGGGCACGTTCTACCGGGCGCCCGCGCCTGATCAGCCGAACTACGTCGACGTGGGGACCGCCGTGAAGAAGGGGCAGGTCCTCTGCATCGTCGAGGCGATGAAGCTGATGAACGAGATTGAGTCCGAGGTCGCCGGCCGCGTGGCGGAGGTGCTCGTCGAAAACGGGCAGCCGGTCGAGTTTGGCCAGGCCCTGTTCCGCCTCGAGCCGGTGTAGGCGCGTGTTCAAGAAGATCCTCGTCGCCAATCGGGGAGAGATCGCGCTGCGCGTGGTTCGCGCCTGCCGTGAGCTCGGCGTCAAGACGGTCGCCGTCCACTCGTCGGCAGACGCGCACGCGCTGCACGTGCGCTTTGCGGACGAAGCGGTGTGTATCGGCCCGCCCCCGTCAAAGGACAGCTACCTGAACGTGCCGGCCATTCTGTCGGCGGCCGAGATTACCCACGCCGATGCCATTCACCCGGGCTACGGCTTTCTCTCTGAGAACGCCGAGTTCGCCGAGGTGTGCGAGGCGTGCAAGATCAAGTTCATCGGCCCCAAGCCCGAGGTCGTTCGCCTGATGGGCAACAAGGTGCAGGCCCGGGACGCGGCCCGCAAGGTCGGGCTGCCGCTGCTCCCGGGGTCGGCGGGGGTGGTGAAAGACGCCCGCGCGGCGGAGGCCATCGCCAAGGAAATCGGCTTTCCGGTCATCCTCAAGGCGGCCGCCGGCGGCGGCGGGCGCGGAATGAAGATTGTTCGCGACGTGCGAGCGTTGGCGGGTGCGTTCGCCACGGCGTCCGCCGAAGCGGTGGCGGCGTTCTCCAACGGCGACATGTACGTGGAGCGCTACGTCGAACGGCCCCGCCACATCGAGATTCAGATTGTGGCCGACGAGCACGGCAACATCGTGCACCTGTTTGAGCGCGAATGTTCCGTGCAGCGCCGGCACCAGAAGTTGATTGAAGAAGCTCCGTCGCCCGCGCTGACGCCGGAGCTGCGAGAGGAGATGGGCCGGGTCTCCGTCGAGGCGATGAAGAAGATCGGCTACAACAGCGTGGGCACCATCGAGTACCTGCTCGACGAGGCCGGCCGGTTCTACTTCATGGAGATGAACACCCGGGTTCAGGTCGAGCACCCGGTGACCGAGTACATCACCGGCGTCGACATCGTTCGAACGCAGATTCGCTTGTCGGCCGGCGAGCCCCTGTGGTTCGCCCAGAAGGATCTCAAGGTCAACGGCCACTCCATTGAGTGCCGGGTCAACGCCGAAGACCCGACCACGTTCGCGCCCTGGCCGGGGAAGATCACCGCCTACAGCGCCCCCGGCGGCAACGGGGTTCGAATCGACTCCGCCGTTCACGAAGGCGCGGTGGTGCTGCCGCACTACGACTCACTGGTGTCCAAGCTGGTCGTCCACGCCGAGAGCCGGCCGGCGGCGCTGGCCCGCATGCGCCGCGCTCTGGGCGAATACGTGGTGCAGGGCATTCGGACCAACATTCCCTTTCACCGGGCCGCCCTGGAGGAAGACGCCTTCGTGCGGGGCGAGTACGACACCCGCTTCGTGGAGCGCCTCCACGCCAGTGAGACGGGCTCGCAGCGCCTGCGGCAGGCGATCGAACAGACCCCGTAACGGACGAGCGAAAGCGTTCCCTCGGGGCAAAAGCCCTGCTAGCGTGCGCCACCTCGGCTCACCCGTGTTTGGAACCCTTTAACGAGCGATTCTGCGCCCTTGGACAAGAACAAGATTCTCGAGGCCGCTTCGAAGTTCGTCGCCAAAGGGGCCTACGACAAAGCCATCAAGGAGTACCAGAAGGCGCTCGATGCTGATCCGAAAGACATTCGGGTTCTGCAGAAGCTGGGCGAACTTCATCAGAAGAAGAACGAGAACTCGCAGGCCGCCGGGTATTTCACGCGGGTGGCCGAGAGCTACGCGAGCGACGGGTTCTTCCTCAAGGCCGTCGCGCTCTACAAACAGGTGCTCAAGCTCGATCCGAACCTGATCGAGGTGAACATCAAGCTCGCCGAGCTGCACCAGCAGTTGCAGCTGATGGGCGAGGCGATGGCGTACTACCAGTTGGTCGCCAACCACTTCGACAAGGCGGGCGATCTCAAGCGCTCGCTCGACGTGCTCAAGAAGATGGTCGACCTCGACCCCGACAACATGGCGTCGCGGGCGAAGCTGGGTGACCTCTACGCGCGCGAGAACATGGTGCCGCAGGCGTTGGAGGAGTTCCGCGTCGCGGCTGACTCGCTCAAGAAGGCCAACCGCACCGACGACTACCTGCGCGTGGCGGAGCGCATCAGCTCGCTCGATCAGAACGACCTGGTCACGGCCAAGGAACTGGCGCGGCTGTACCTTGGAAAACAGGATCAGAAGCGCGCGCTGGCCAAGCTGCAGATCTGCTTCAAGGCTGACCCCAGAGACCTCGACACCCTGGTGTTGTTGGCGGAAGCGTTCCTCGGGCTGGGACAGCAGTCGAAGACGATTTCCGTCTACAAGGAGATCGCCAAGCTCCACGACGAAGCGGGGCGGGCGCAGGACTCTCACGCGATGTGGGAGAAGATCTCCGCGCTCGATCCCAACGACGCCGATGCCGCGGCTCGCAAGCCCCGGGCACACGCGGCGCCTCCGCCCCCGGCGCCTGTCCCCGCTGCACGGCCCGCCGCCGCTGCGCCACCCGCGCCGGCGCCTCGGGCCGCAGCGCCTGCCGCCGCG
>CAZFXD010000382.1:0-4096 GCA_964522795.1 uncultured Myxococcaceae bacterium | reverse complement strand
TGGAGGCGGACGGGATCGAACCGACGACCTTCGCATTGCGAACGCGACGCTCTCCCAACTGAGCTACGCCCCCGTGAAGAAAGGCGCTTCGCTTTCGACGCGGGCCGGCTCGGACTTCCCCGGCCCGCGGCCTGTCAAGGAATGAGGCGGGCGACGCGGAGCGCCTTGAGGCTTCGGAGGCCGTGGCGCGGTGTGCAGCGGCGTGTGTGCGTGTCGGATGGAAACGTCGTTCGATCACACGAATCAATTGACCCGCGACGCATGTGACACCAATATCGTCGCCCGCGTCGATGGTCGCTCCTTCTGGAAAAACTCTCAGTGCTGCCGAGCTGGCTCAGCTTGAGCACAACTTCGCATCTGATCCGGCCTCCGAGGCCTATCGACCGTTGGCCGAGGCGTATCTCGGCATGGGCCGGTACATGGAGGCGATGGTCGTCTGTAAGAAGGGTGTGAAGGCGCACCCCAACGAGACGGCGCCCCGGCTGCTGCTCGCGCGCGTGTACGCGGACCAGGGCAAAGACAAGAAAGCGCTCGAAGAGCTCACCGGTGCGCTGCAGGTCGCGCCGACGGACAAGTCCGTGCTTCGCATGGCGGGCGCGCTCTTTCTCAAGTCGGGTGACGCTGAAGCCGGCCGGGTGAACCTGCTCAAAGCGTACGAGGCTGATCCGCAAGATCCGGACACCCTGGCCCAAATGCAGGCGTGGAAGATTGAACCGCCTCGCGCTGCGCCGGCCGCGCCCGCACCGGTGGCCGCGGTGGTGACTGAGCCGGAAGTTGAGACCATGCCGCCCCCGCGGGCCGCAGCAGGAAACGGGGCGCCAGCGGGTCAGGCCACGGCCGCCGCACCAAGAGCCCAACCGCAGGCAAGCCAGGCGCGCCAGGTCGCCCGCGCCGCCCCCCAGGTGGTTCGAGGCTCGGGCGTCTACGAGACGCAGGAAAACGACATTCCCAGCCGCCGTCGTTCGACGGGCATGCGCACCGTCTTCATGGTGCTGGCGGCGATGCTGCCCATCAGCGCCGCTGTGTACTTCTTCGTCGGCCAGCAGGTCGCCAAGAAGAACCGCGAAGTCAACGGGCTGCTCCGGAAAGCGAGCGAAGAGCTCAAGCACGACTCGTACACGCACTACGTGGCGGCGACCGAAGCGGCCGACAAGGCGGCCGACCTCGACGACGGCAACTACCAGGCACACGCGTTCTCAGCGTACGCGTGGGCCGTGCTGTGGGGTGAGCACGGCGGCGGCAAGGTACGACTGGAAGAAGCGCGAGAACACGCCGAAGCGCACCTCGCCAAAGCGAAGAAGAGCAAAGACTGGACGACGTACACCTACGCCGCGGAGGCGCTGGTCTCCTTCTACGCGGGAAAGATCGGCGAGGCGAAGACCACCCTCGAGGGGCACGTCAAGAAGCTCGAGTCCGAGAACAGGCAGGCGGCACTGCTCTACGTGACGCTCGGCATTATTCTGATTGAGACGGGTGATCTCGAGAGCGCCCGCGATCGGCTGGAGAAGGCGCGCGCCGGGGCCTCAGACGACGCTCGGGTGTTCGCTTCACTCGGGCGGCTCCATCGCCTGCGAGGGAGCGACGCGGAGGCCGGTCTTCAGTACGCCACGGGCCTCCGGTTTGAGAAAGATCACCCCGATTCAAAACTCGGGTCGGCGCTGCTGTTCCTTGATCAACCGGACCCCGGGCCGCGCTATGCGCTCGCCGCCAAACAGATTCGCGACGTCCTCGATGCGCAGCCTCCGGTGGCCTCGCCGCGGCAGATCGCGATGGCCAACGCGGTCAACGCCTTGTTGATCTCGCGCGTCGCTCACGACCTGCCGCTCTACGTCGATAAAGCCTTCGTGGCGAAGCTCGAGGCCGACACGGGCGTCAAGAATGACCCGCGCAAGGCCGAAGCCGACGTCGCCAAAGCTGAAGCGGCGGCCGCGCTGGACTCGAATAATCCTGAGATCCGCTACGTGAAGGCCAAGCGATTGATGTGGGAGAAGAACTACGCGGCGGCGATTGACGAGCTGCAGAAAGCCATCGCTCAGGACGGCAAGAAGCCCCATTACCACTACGAGTTGGCCAGAGCGTTCCTCGCCAAGGGTGGCGCGGAGAAGGAAGCCGAAGAAGCGGTGAAGCGGGCGGTCGCGGCGGTGCCTGACAGCTCGCGCTTGCTGGCGCTGTACGGCGAGGTTCTCTATCGCCAGAAGCGCATCGACGAAGCCCAGCAGAAGCTCGAGAAGGCCGCCAACGATCCGAAGGTGAAGAACCCCGAAGCCCGCATGCTCCTGGCCTCGCTCCTGCGGGACGAGCGCAAAGACGCGGGCAAGGCAGGCGAACAGTTCGAGATCGCAGCCAAAGAGTACTTCCGCGACGAGAGCCTGGCGGCGCAAGCGCTCTACCAGGCGGGCATCGCGTGGGAGTCGAAGGATCGGGCGCGCGCTGAGAAAAACTTCCGCGAGGCGGTGATGAAAGATCGCGACCTGGACGACGCGTACTGCCGTCTGGCCAAGTTGGTGGCCAACGGCCCCGACGCGGCCAAGTCCAAGGACTCCATTAAGTCATGGGCCACCGAATACCTGCGCGTGTCGCCGAAGGGCGCGTGCGCGGGAGACATGGCCCGGTTCGCCCAATAGGTCAGGTGGCTTGCGGGCCGCTTCCGCGTCTTCTATGTCGGCGCCGCGCGCATGAGCACCCTTCCGGCATCAGTTCAGACTGCCCCCACGCATCGCGGGGAAGGGTCGCGGGCGCTGGGCGCCGCCCTTCGCGATTACGTCTCGCTCACCAAGCCCAGGTTGTCCGCGCTGGTGCTCTTCACCACCGCTGGCGGCATCTGGTTTTCCGGCGCCTCAATGTCGTTTGCCCACTGGTTTGGGACGCTCGCGGCCACGTTCGGCATCGTCGGGGCCGCCAATGCACTCAACTGCGGCTGGGAGTGGGACACCGACGGGCTGATGGAGCGCACGCGGCGGCGCCCGATTCCACAGGGCCGCCTCACGGTGACCTCCTCGGTCTGGTTCGCCCTGCTGTCGTTGGCGCTTTCACTCCCGTTGCTCTACTGGGCTTCGAACGCGCTCACGGTGCTCCTGGGCCTGTTTGCGCTCGTCAGCTACGTATTCGCCTATACGCCGCTCAAGCGAACGAGCGACATGGCGTACCTGGTGGGGGCCATTCCGGGGGCGTTGCCGCCCCTGATGGGCTCGACCGCCGGCACCGACGCGATCGGCCTTCCGGGCATCGAGCTGTTCCTCATTCTCTTGTTCTGGCAGCTGCCGCACTTCCTCGCTATCGCCCTGTTCCGGAAGGACGAGTACGCGCGCGCGGGCCTCAAGAGCGTGCCGCTGGTTCGCGGCGACGCCGTCGCTCGCACCGACGCAGGCATCTACTCAGTGATGCTGGTGTTGGTGACCGCGGTGCCGGTGCTGACCGGGACGGCCGGCCTGTTCTACGCGGCCTCGGCTGGCCTGCTCGGTGCGGTTCTCCTCGCGGTCGTCTTCGACGGCACGCGGGCCCGACGTGGCCATCGATGGGCCCGACGACTCTTCGGGACGACGCTGGTCTATCTCTCGCTCTTGATGGTGGGCCTGTTGGTCGATCGGCTCGTCGTCGCGACCTTGGGGTAAGCGGGGAGCGCCACGGTGTGTCGTGTGTGGAATTGTCCGCCTATGATCGTGACGGATTTGTCAGGTTAGTTGGTCCTCTTCTGCGCGGCCGCCCGCAAAGTCCTGAGGAACCGGTGCGTTGGGGCCCGGGCGCATGGCCTTGGTGTTGAATGCAGTTCTTGTCTGTTCATCACAACTCTTGTTAAGCCCCCGTTCTTCTCGAGGGCCCTCGATCTTGCTGTCCACCATGCGTATGCCAACCCCACTTTCACTCACGGCTCGCCCGCAACTTCGGGCCGACTGCGGGCTGGAGCGCGTGGGAGGTCGGTGGTTGGCCGCGACGGCCGACGACACGCTCCACTCGTTCCTGAGTGCGGATGGTGAAGTGTCGGAGGTCGCTGAACGCATCGTCGAGCTCGTCGACGGCAAGCGCACGATCGACGATATCGTCTCGGTTCTCTGCGCTGAATTTGATGTGCCGGTGCAGGTCTGCCGGGCGGACACCA
>CAZFXD010000381.1:0-4098 GCA_964522795.1 uncultured Myxococcaceae bacterium | reverse complement strand
GTCGCGGCGGAGCTTCTCAATCAGCTCCTGTTTCTCTTTGGCCTTGGTGGTGAGCGGGTTTTCCAGGTGCGTCGGGTTCTCCGGCGCCTGGGTCAGCGCGAGCGAGACGAGCAGGGGGAGGAGCGCGTTCATCGGCCGGCCTCCTCGATGCAGCGGGACTCGAGCGAGAACCGGTAGTCGCGGAGCTCGTCGTTCCAGTACTCATCGACGAACTTGAACGCGACCTGTTTGTCCGCCAGGGGCGGCTCTTCGATGCGGGCCACCAGCGCGCTGCCCTTCTTCACGCGCTCATACAGCTTGAGGCCGATCTCGTACTCCATCAGCCGGACCTGCTCGGCCGCGCGCAGGAGCGTGTCGGCTTCTTCGCGGGTCGATTCGTGCAGGCGCTCCTGGTACACGCGCGTCGCCTCGGCGCGAGAGAGGTCGTACAGCTTGCCCAGGCGCGCGAAGAGGCGATTGCCGAACGAGCCGGCGTAGCGATTGACCTGTTCGGTCTCGAATTCCAGCGACTGGAGGAACTGCTTGGCGCGCTTGGTGCGGCCGTGGGCGCCGGCGGCGCGGAGCAGGCGCATGTCCTTGGTCAGGTCTTCGCGCTCTTTGATGGCGTCGAGGGAGTCGGCGAACTTTCGGGTGAGCGCCTTGGCGGCGCGCTTGGCGGGCAGGTAGTGGCAGAGGTCGCGGTAGATGTGCGCGCGGAGCAGGTACTTGTCGGGCAGAAACTCCTCGCGGAACGATGGGGCATCGAGCGTGGTGAGAATGCCCATCGCGGCGTGAATCTGACCCAGCTGGTATCGGGCCCAGGCCTCTTCCAGGTAGAGCGTGGCGCGGCCGGGGTCCAGAGGCGGGAGCGAGACGTCCTGGTAGGCTTTGAGCGCGCCCGCGAAGTCCTTCTGTTCGTAGCGCAGTCGCGCCACCGCCAGCATGGCGTCGTTGCGCGCTTCCAGGGTCAGCTTGGGGTCCTTGGCGAGGGTGGCGAACTCCTCAATCATCTCTTTGGGAGCGTCTTTCTTGAGCGTGCGGAGCCGGTTCACGAGCATCGCGTACTTGGCGCGAGAGGCTTCGGGCGAGCCTTCGGGCAACTTGGAGAAGTGGGTGAGCGCCCAGCGCTCGTTGCCCACCTTCAGGTCGACGAGGCCCTGCTGGTAGTGCGCGTAGCCGGCCACGTCTTCGGGGAGGAACCCGAGGTCCAGCGCGCCGAACACCTGCTCGTCGATCAACTGTTCGTCGTGCGGCAGGTCGGTGAGGGACTTGAGGGCCTCCAGCGCCCGCGGGAGCGTGGCAGGGTTGGTTCGTTCGCGGGCGATTTCGGCGAGGTAGGTGGCGCCGGCGTGGCGAAGCCCGAGGTCGATGAGGGACCGGGCGAGGAAGAACTTGGCCCAGGCGTGGTTCTCGTCGGTCGGCGGCGCGTTCTCGACGAAGCGAAAGAGCATCTGCGCTGCGTCCTGGGGGTTGTGTTTGAAGTACGCCTCGATGCCTTCGTCGAGCAGGCGCGGCGGCAGTTTCTCGGGCTGCGGTGGGGCCGGCGCGGCGGCGGGTTTCTCGGCCGGCGCGGGGGCCGCCTTCTCGGGTGCCGGAGCGTCCTTGGCCTTGGTCTCCGCCGGCTTCGGGGCGGGGGCGGCGGCCGCGGCCCAGGCCGGGGCGGCGACCGCGAACGACGCGATGACGAGCGTGAGCTTCATGGCTCGCTACTCCGTCGCGCCGAAGTTGAGGGCCAGCGTGAGCTGCACGGACAGCTCGTTCTTGAGCGGGAGCGGCAACACCACCGAGTCGGTGACGTCGATGCGCCAGCTCACCCAGCGGTTCTGAAACAGTCGCGCGCCCAGGCCGAAGGTGACCGCCGGTCGGAAGGACGAGACGGCGTACTTGAAGACCGTGGCCCCGAGAATGAGGTGGGTATCGAAGTGCATCACCCAGCGGTTCATCAGGGCGGCTTTTCCGTAGAAGGGCGTGAAGAGCAGGTCGGAGCCGACGAACCACTGCACGGAGTCGAACGTGGTGGGGGCGACGCCGAAGTCGCGCTCCAGCTGCTCTCGCAGGCCCGTGCCGAAGCTGTAGGCATAGGAGCCGCGGCCGACCTGCCACGCGAAGTAGTCGGTGAAGTGGAAGGTGTAGCCCGCCTGGAGGAAGAGCGACTTGTTGAACGCGTCGAGCGGCAGCACGCCGAACGTCAGCGTCAGCTCATGGTTCATGCGGTAGGCGCGGTCTTGAATCGCCGCGATGCGGCCCGGGCTTTCCAGTTCTTCAACCTGGGAGAACGCCTGGGTCGAAGCCAACAACGCAGTGGCAAGAAAGAGAATTCGCACGCTTCCCTCGAGTATGGGTCCGGAGCTGGTAGCGGGGCGATGTGATGAAAGAACGGGCCCGGGCGCAAGGAAGAACGGCGGGCTGACGGAGCACGAAATCGGTGTTCAGTACCCGACAGAGTTGAACTGGAACGGGTAGGAAATGACGACATTGCCCCCTCGGGCCGGCGGGAACTTCCACGTCTTGAGGTTGTTCAAGATGCAGCCTTCCACCGCCGCGTCGTTCATGCTCGAGGACTTCGTCTTGGCCGTGGTCACGAGGCCCACGGTGGAGATGGTCCACTCCAGGGTGACCTTGCCGGCCAGGCCCGGGTTCTTCAGCAGGGCGCGCTCGTAGCAGGCACGAACTTCCTGCAGGTGTGAGTTGACGACCTTGGCCACGGCTTCCTTGTCGATGTTGCCCTGGGCCGAGACCTGTCGCGACGTCGCCTGCGTGACCTGACCGGAGACGTTGGTCTGGCCGGTCTTTCCGAGGCCGAGGCCGCCGACCTTGCCTGAACGAAGGCCGGCGATGCCGGCCAGGCCGGGTGTGTTGCCGGAGCCGACGCCGATGGGAATGCCGATGCCGGTGGCGGCCATGGCGCCCTTGCCGATCAGATTCCCAATCTTGAAGTCGGTCGTCTTCTTGGGGCCGCCCCCGACGTTCTCCACCAGCTTCATCACGTTCTTGAGCGCCGGGCTCTCGGTCAGCTTCGCCACGGCCTCCAGCGCCTTCTTCTGTGGCGGGGGTTGGACGATCTGCTTGAGCTCAGGTTTCTTCACCGGGTCCTTCTTGACCGGCTTCTTCTCCTCGACCTTCTTCTTTTCCTCGGCGACCTTCTCTTTGGCCTTCTCCACGGCCTTCTTGTCCGGAGGGAGCAGGCGGACGGCGATGGGAACGAGGTCTCGCTTCTCGAAGTCCGGCGACGAGCGGTCGGGCCCGAAGGCGATGGCGCTCCACATGGCGGCGCCGAAGACGAAGAAGAAGAACAGTGACAGCCACGGCAGCCCCTTGAGGGGGTTCGAGAACGGGCGAGGCAGCGGCGCCTGGACGTACGCGAGCAGGTGCATGCCGTTGCGACCCGTCAGGCGCGCGGCTGACCCCGGCATCAGGGGCAGGAACTTGCGGCTCCCGTCAGAGCGGAACGCCTCGGCCCGCGCCGTGGCGAACTCTCCGTGGGCCCGGGTCTCCACCTGGCAGTTGGGGGGAATGAACAGGCGGTACGCGCTCCCCACCGAATCGGCGAGGAGGAAGCCGTCTTCGGCGTCGAAGCCCCACAAGGGCACGCTGTTCTGGGCCCACGTTCGCTTGTTGGTGGAGTCGACCGTGGTTCCCACCACGGGCTTCTTGGGGTTGATCTTTCCAAACGAGACCGCGCGCTGGCGTTCGTCGCCCCACAACAGCTCGATGAACAGGCGCGGCTTGCCTTTGCCTTCGGGCGCGCGGGGAATTCGCGGTCGCAGGATGAAGGCCGACATCCGGCCGTGGTCATGGCGCCGGGGCGTCTGCTGCGTGTGCTCGTCGTCGCGGCGAGCGTCGGGGACCGCCCGCACTGCGCGGGGCTTGTGGCCGGCGCGCGCGGTGGGAGGCTCGTCCTGGTGTCGCCGGGCCGGAGAGGGAAAATCTGCGGTGTTCTCCCCCGACACGATTTCTTCGGCCGAGACCACCTCGAGTGAATCAGAGGCCGCCGGTACAGGGGCCAGCGCGGCGGACGCGCGTCGTGTCGAGACGGCGGTGGCCGGCGACACCGTGGCGGGCGGGCGGGTCGACGCCGCGGGGGCAGGCGACGCCGGTGCGGCGGAGGCAGCGGCCGCC
>CAZFXD010000380.1:0-4123 GCA_964522795.1 uncultured Myxococcaceae bacterium | reverse complement strand
GCAGCCGGCCGCCACACCCGCCGCGGCGCCGATCGTGATTCAACAGGCGCCCGCGCCCGCCGCCGCTGCCCCCGTGGTGGTGCCGGCGCCTACCGCGACTCCCGCTTCGCCGGGCGCCGTCACGCAGTAGAGTCCGCGCCCATGGCGATCCGCGCCCTGCTCATCGACGACGACATCCGCCTCCCCGCGCTGCTCAAGACGTACCTCGAGCAGCACGAGGTCTCGGTGGTGTCTGAACCCGACGGCGCCCGCGGCCTGCGGGCGCTGGAGCAGGGCGTGTTCGACGTGGTGCTCCTCGACGTGATGATGCCCGGCATGGACGGGCTCGAGGTCTGCCGCCGCATTCGGGCCAAGACCTCGGTGCCCGTCATCATGCTGACCGCGAAGGGCGACGAGACCGACCGCATCGTCGGGCTTGAGCTGGGCGCCGACGACTACCTGCCCAAACCATTCAACCCTCGCGAGCTCTTGGCGCGGATTCGGGCGGTGCTGCGACGGTCGACCAGCAGCGTGGCGGCGGAGACGCTCAAGGTGGGGCCGTTGGTGATTGACGTCCCCGGCCGCGGCGTGAAGGTGAACGGCCGCGACGTGGAGTTGACCGGCATCGAGTTCGATGTGCTGGTGGCGCTCGTTCGCCGGTCGGGCCGTGTCGTCCCCCGCGACGCGCTGCTCCAGGAGGCCGGCCGCGGCGACGTGGTCGTCTCTGACCGGACCGTCGATGTGCACGTGTCTCATCTGCGACAGAAGCTGGGCGACGAGTCGGGCGCGCTGATCAAGACCGTGCGTGGCGTCGGCTACGTGGTGCCCCGGGAGTCCTGATGCGTCACCACCCGGCCCACCACCGACACCACGCCATGCACCGCCGCCACGGGCGACGCTTCGCCCTTCGCCGGCGGCTCTTCGGGTGGATCCTCGCCAGCGTGGTGGTCAGCGCGCTCGCCGTAGCGGTGGCGACCCACTTCGTTCAGACCGACACCGCCCGGTGGCCCCAACTGCTCTCCAGCGGGCAGCGCTGGGTCTCCGCACGATTCTCCGAGCGATGGGAAGATCCCGGAGGTCGGCGCGCGCTCGCCGAAGAAACGGCCGCCACGCTTCGCGGCCGCGTGGTGGTGAAGGACGCGGCGGGCACCGTGCTCGACGCGGCGGGCGCAGCGTCGTGTCAGTCGCAAACTCACGACCTCCCGGTCGAGGTGAACGGCAAGTCCGTCGGCGTGGTGACCGTCTGCGACGGGTGGCCTCGAGAACCCGGTGCGATGCCCTGGGTGGCCGGTGGCACGTTCTTTCTCGTGCTCTGGTTGGCCGCGGGGAAGATTTCGCGGCGCCTCTCCCGGCCGCTGGACGAGCTGGCGGAGGCGGTGCAGCACATCGGCCGCGGCGACCTGAAAGCCCGCGTCCCTGTCCACCTGCGACGGCCCGATGAAGTCTCCACCGTCGCCGAGGCCATCAACGAGATGGCGGAGCGCATCGAAAAACAGGTGAACGATCAGAAAGAGCTCCTCGCCGCGGTCTCGCACGAGCTGCGCACGCCGCTGGCTCGCATTCGCGTGCTGACTGAACTGGCCCGTGACGCGGGAACGCTGGGGGCTCACGCCGACGATTTCGATCGCGAGGTGCAGGAAATCGACGCCCTGGTGGGGCAACTGCTCGCCCACTCCCGGCTGGAGTTCGAGTCGGTCTCCAAATCGCCCACCGGGGTGGCCGACGCCGCCCTGCGCGCGCTCGAACGGGCCGGCGTTGCCCCGGGCCTCCTCTCGAACGAGGCGGGCGACGCGAAGATCAACGCCGACGCCACGTTGTTCCTGCGGGCGCTGGCGAACCTGCTCGACAACGCGGCCCGCCACGGCGGCGGCCTGCGCCAGCTGAAGCTCGAAGCCGATGCGCAGCGGGTCCGCGTCATCGCCGTCGACGACGGGCCCGGGTTCGCTGGCTTGAAGCGCGGTGAAGTGCACCGCGGTGCGCCCACCACCCGGAGCGCCGTGGGGCTGGGGCTCGGCCTCAAGCTGGTCGACCGAATCGCCGCCGCCCATCAAGGCGCGCTCACCGTCACCAACCTCGAGCCGTCGGGGACCGCGGTCGCGCTCGAGTTTCCCAGGTGGTCGCCACCCGCGGCGGCCTGAGCGCCTACTTCTTGCCGAAGACGCGCTTCAAGCGGCCCCAGAAGCTGCCGCCGCGCGCTTTCAACTCTTCCGCGCGGGCGGTTTCTGCCTGTGACGGGCCTTGCTGCTTCACGCCCAGGCGCTGCCGAATCTGGTCGGGCGTGTAGCGGGTCGCGAGCGAGGTGGAGAACGTCTTGCGCGTCTTCAGCTCGCGCGCCTCCACCAGCAGCACGCACTCGGCGTCGAGGTTCAGGCTGACCACCACCTGCACCAGCCCCTTGGGCAGGGAAGGGAGCCCTTCGATGCGCACCGTGCCCACGTACTCGTTGCCGAGCACGTTCTGATCTTCACCCTGGAAGACGTTCACTTCGATGGCCGTCTCGTTGTCCTTGGTGGTGCTGACGGTGAACGAGTGCGAGGCCGGCAGCGGGGTGTTGCGCTCAATCATGCGCTTGAACGCGCCGCCGCCCATGCCCACGCCGATGGTCATCGGCACCACGTCGATGAGGGTGATGCTGGACACCTTTTCTACCGTGCCGGTGTAGATGGCCGCGCCGAGCGCGACCGCCTCATCGGCGTTGACGGAGGCCTGCGGCGACTTCTTGAACCACGCTTCGATCTTCTGTCGCACCAGCGGCAGGCGCGTCATGCCGCCGACCAGGATGATGTCGTCGATGTCCGTGCGCTTGAGCTTCGCGTCGAGCAGCACGTCCGCCACCACTTCGGCGGTGCGGTTCACCAACGGCTCACAGATGTTGTTCAGCTCGGCGCGGGTGATGGTGCAGCGCAAGTCGAGTGGCTTGCCGTCGGGCGCCATCTGCAACATCGGGAGGTGCACTTCGAAGTTCTGGGCTTCCGACAGCGCCAGCTTGGCGCGCTCGGCCTGATCGGTGACGCGCGAGAGGGCCACCGGGTCGCCGCTGAACTCGCAGTTGTTGGCCTGCATGAACTTCGTCAGCAGCACATCGACAATCAGGTTGTCGAAGTCGAGACCGCCGAGGAAGACGTCGCCGCCCGTGGCCAACACTTCGAACACGTTCTTGTCGATGCGCAGAATCGTGGCGTCGAACGTGCCGCCGCCGAGGTCGAAGACCATCACCTTCTTCGACATCTCGCGGTTCATGCCGTACGCGAGGGCCGCTGCGGTCGGCTCGTTGAGCACGCGCTCCACTTTGAGTCCGGCCAGCGCGCCGGCTTTTCGAACCGCTTCGCGCTGCTGCTCGGAGTAGTAGGCGGGGCAGGTCACCACCGCCCGATTCACCGCCTGGCCGAGGTACTGCTCGGCGAACTCCTTCATCTCTTTCAGGACCAGGCCCTGCACTTCCTCCAGCGAGAGGATGTGCTGCCCCAGGGTCACCGCGGCCTTGCCGTCGGGGCCGGCGACCACTTCGTACCGGAAGCGCTCGCGCACGGCCTGCACCGTGGGGCTGTTGTAGTCGCGGCCCACCAGGCGCTTGGCGCCGTAGATGGTGTTCTGGGGGTTGAGCAGAATCTGCGATTTGGCGCGGTGGCCGACCGACAGAATGCCCTTGTTGCTGAGCGAAACCACCGACGGCACGGTGTTGTAGCCGTCCTTCGAGCGCAGCACGCGTGGTTTGCCGTTGGCGAGCACGGCGATGCACGAATTGGTGGTGCCGAGGTCGATGCCGATCACCGGGCCCTTGGCCTCAATCGTCGCCGGCGGCTTCAAGAACACGGTGGAGCCCGGCGCGTGCGCTGCGGCCGGGGCCGGGGCGACCTCGGCCTTGGGCTTCAATTGCTCGGGGCCGCGAGGGGCCTGAGGTTGCGCAGGTGCGGGACCGCGGCGAATTTCAGGCAGCGGCGGGTCGGGGACCTTGGGGGGCGGCGGTTTCTGAGGTTGGGCCGCGGCGGGGGGCGGGGCGCGCGAAGGTCGCCGGTCGTCGAGCTCCAGCGGCGCGTCGTCGTCTCCGCCTGCGAAATCGAGCCCGTCGAACAGGTTGTCGGGCTTTCGCGGCATGGACGGCGCGGCCGGAGCGGCGGCGGCCGGAGCGGGCGCAGGGGCCGGC
>CAZFXD010000379.1:0-4136 GCA_964522795.1 uncultured Myxococcaceae bacterium | reverse complement strand
ACTCCGATGGACTCGGGCTCGCCGTTCGACGCCGGCGGGGGAATGGATTCGGGGTCCGAGGTGGATTCCGGTTCGGCTCCCGACAGCGGGGCCCTCTCTGACTCCGGAACGCCTCCGGACAGCGGCTCAGTATCTGACAGCGGGCAACCCGGCGACGCGGGCCAGCCTGACTCCGGCGCTTCCGACGCCGGCAAACCACCCGACGCCGGCGCGGTGGATTCCGGCAAGCTCCCCGACGGCGGCGCGAAGGGCTACGACCGCATCGGGGTCATCGGCACCGGGCAGAGTCTGTCCGTGGGAGTGTTCGGGGCTCGGGTCAGCACCACGCAGCCGTACGGGAACATGAAGCTCGTCGACGCCGGCGGCACCTGGACCCTCGCGCCGCTCACCGAGCCGATTCGGCCTGGCGCGTCCGGCGACGGGCAATACCCCGGGAACATCTACGGGGAGTCTCCGGCGTCGGGCATGGCCAACGAAGTGAGCGCGCTCACGCTCGGCCGCGGGGCCTGGTCGCCGCCGATGGTGCACAGCGTGGTGGGCTGGAGCGGGCACGCCATGAACTACATCGACAAGGACGGCGGCTACCTGTCGTACCCCTCGGCGCTGGAGGAAGCGCGGGTGCTGAAGTTGATGAGCAACGACGCGGGGCTGTCGTTGGCCTACCGCGCTGTCATCCTCACGCACGGCGAGTCTGATCAGACCAACCCGCGCTACGGGCAGGAGCTGCTGGAACTCTGGGCGGACTACAACGCTGACCTCAAGGCCATCACCGGTCAGAAGGAAGACATCATTCTGATTCAGTCCCAGCAGGGCTCCGTGGGACCGGCCAACGCGATCGCGCCCTCGACGCTCGCGCAGTGGACGTCAGGGCTCGTCGCCGCGGGGAAAATCTTCCTCGCCGGGCCGAAGTACCAGTACGTGTACGTGGACAAGGTGCACCTGACGGGCCGCGGCTATCGGCGCCTGGGCATCAAGTACGGCGAGGTCTACGACGCGGTGGTGAATCGCAACGTCGCCTGGCAGCCGCTGCAGCCGCTCTCGGCCACGCGCGCCGGCGCGGTGATCTCGGTCAAATTTCACGTGCCCGCGCCGCCGTTGATGTGGGACCTGACCATGCCGCCGTCGCACCAGACCGCGCACACGGCCTGGGCCAACGGGCGCGGGTTCGAGGTGCAGGACTCGACCGGCGAGCTCACCATCTCGTCGGTGGCGATTACGGGCGACGTGGTCAAGGTGACGCTGGCCCAGGTGCCGACCGGCACCGGGCTCGTGGTTCGGTACGCCGCGCTGGCCGACGTGGCCGGCGGGGGCGGGGGAATTCCCGAGGGCCGACACGGTCAGCTGTGCGATTCTGACGGCCTCATCGGCTATGACCAGAGGCTGGTCGACGTGCAGGTGCAGAACGGGTCCGCCACAGTCGACACCGCCGACGGAGGCAACGCCTTCGCTGGATACGACGCCCGCGAAGCGGTGGAGGCGGTGGGCTTGCCGGCCTGGACGCTGATTGAGTCTCGCGACGCGGGTTCGCGCGTGACGCTCACCGCGCCCTGGGCGGGCACGACGGGCGCGGCCCGACTGCTCTTCCACAGCGACCAGCGAAACTACGCGGTGCAGTTCTCGATGAACGTGCCGTAGTTCCGGATTACGGCTCGTTCACCCACCCGAACGAGGCGACCTCACCCGTCCTGGTGTTGAACGCCATCAGCCCCATGAAGGCCGCGTCGTCGTCGTTGGTCCAGAAGAGCCGGGTGAACTGAACGCCGGGGGCATTCATCAGCGCCACCAGCCCACGGGTCGTGCCCAGGATGCCGGCGTCGTTGCCCTGCCGAAGGTCGTCGGCAATCTCTTTGGCCGCGGCGGCCGGGCTGGTGCGCGACTCGCTCAGTCGGGCGGCGTCGTAATAGTCGGGGTAGTCGCGCTGGTACGACGTGCCCGTGCTCTCGAACAACAGGTGGTTGAGAAAGTCGGGGTGCTTGTCGGGGTGCGCGAGCGCGTTGGCCAGCTCAGCGGGTGCGAACTTCCAACCGGCGGAGAAGACGGTCGACCCGGCCTGCGCTTCCAGCTTCTTCATCAGCCGGGCCACCGCGGTCGACACCGGCAGCTTGGACGCTTTCACGCCACCCAGCTTCTGGTTCGCGCCTCGGCCCGCTCCGAGGAACGGCGAGGCGGCACCGCCAGGCACGCGGTCCGTGGAGGCGGTGTTGAAGTTGGCGAGGTTGTCGCGAAGCGCCCGGGGCAGCGCGCGCTGTTCCGACGCCGAGAGGTACCCATCGTGGTTCTTGTCGGCGTGGCGCGCGGACGCGGCCGCGTACGCGGTCTGGGCCTTGGCGAAGGCTGCCGGAGACATCGCCGGCTTCTTCTTCGCCTGCCGTTTGTAGTCGTCCTGCAGGTCGGCGGGGAGCGCTTTGGCCTCGGCCGCGGTCAGCCTCGAGTTCTTGTTCTTGTCGGCCCGGGTTGCAGCTTTGCGCGAGTACCGGGCCGTGGAAGCGACGAACTCGGTGATCTTGATTCGAGGGGCCATGGTGACCTTTCACGGGGCGAAGCCCGGAGCAGCGTTCGTGCCGAACCTTAGCGCGCGGGGGCATGAACGGTGGCCGTGAATTCGCGCCCGCCCGGTTCCCGGGACAACATGGGCCGTTCGCCACCATTCGATGGCCACGTGAGGGGGTTCACCACATGAAGCGTTCACTTCTGGTCGTGCTCGTCAGTTCGCTCGTCAGCACCGCGGCGCTCGCAGATGAACCGGCCTCTTCGGGAGACAGCCCGAGGTCGACGGCGCCTCGCAACTCCATCACCGTCCAGTCGGGTATCGGCTTCATCTTCTCGTCGTTCGGCGTGGGCGGCACCATGCCGGTGTCACTCCAGTACGAGCGCGCGTTGGGAGATCACATCTCCGTCTACGTTGCGCCGCAGATCCTCGTGCCCATGCCCTTCTTCGGAATCGGCGGAGAGCTGGGCGCGCGCTACTTCTTCTTCGGTGACGCCGTTCATGGGTTCTCCGTCGGGGCAGGCGTGTCCGGTGACTACATCGGCGCCGTCGCCGGAGGATCGTTCCTCATCACGCCCAAGGCCGGCGTGACGTACACCGGCATCTGGGACAGCGGCTTCACCATGAGCGTCGGACTCGGCATCGGCTACACCGTGGCCGCGGGCGCCGGGGCCGGGTTGGCCCTCGGGCTCACCGTGCCGTTCACGTTTGGCCTCGGGTACTCATTCTGACGTCCCCCACCACCCGACACCGCGCGCCGACCACGAGCGCCGCGCCACGCTGAAGACCGCGCTGCCCCCCTGGCCTGTCCCCGCAGGACAGCTGTGTCACGGGCGGGCTCGAAAACCGCGACATCGGCGCCCCGGTGCAAAATGTAGCCTGTCCCCTTTTTCACTCGGGTAACGTCCGCCGCTCGTTTGACTGCCCTTCTCAACGCCGCCCGAGCGGTCGCCAACGCGTTCAAGTGGGTCTTCTGGAAGTTTCCAGTGGCCGTGGTGCGCGCGCTGCTGGCCCACGTCTCCAACGTGCTGGCCATCGCGTGGCTCGGCGGGCTCGCCGCCTTCAGCACCACCGTGACGGTTCGCGCCGTGGCGCTCCACAAAGCCGAGGTCGCCGCGCTTCGCGATGCCGGCCTTGAGGTGCACGAGCCCACCGCAGAGGAGATCGCCAAGCAGAAGGAGAAAGAGAAAGCCGACCACGCCTCGTACTTCGCCGACGGGTTCGAAGACCCCGAGACGGTGATGATGCGGCAGTTGGCCGAGAACGATCTCCCCAGCCAGTACGACTTCCCGCCGCTCCCCGACGGCGGTCGGCCCCTGCTCGACGGCGGCCGCTACTCGATGGATGGCGGCGCCATCGGCATGCTCAAGATGCTGCAAGCGGTGCAGCGAAACCGAGGTCAGCCCAGAGCCTCGGATGTGGCCGAGATTCGCCAGTTGATGGCCGAGTCCAACAACATGTCGCCCGAAGAAGTCGACCTCATGTTCCCCGACGGCGGCATCCTCGAATGGTTGAAGCGCCGCCGCGATTGGTACAAGGCGCACCCTGACGACGGCGGCATGGCCCACCTGACGGCCGAGCTGATGGACGAAGACGGCGGCGCCGCGCCTCGCTCACCGGCGCCCGGCCCCGGCGTGGCCGGCCCGAC
>CAZFXD010000378.1:0-4146 GCA_964522795.1 uncultured Myxococcaceae bacterium | reverse complement strand
TTGAGCCATGGCGAGGCCATAACGCGGTCCGTCAACCGCTGCAACGCGACCCGGGTGCTTGAACCGCGGGGCAGGGTTTGCCACATGGGGACCGTGACCGAGACGCCCAGTGCCCCCGCAGTCCCCATCTACAAGAACCCGTATGTGATCGGGTTCGTGGTCGGGGTGGTGGCCCTCACTGCGCTTCCGTTCATCCAGCGGGGCTTTCTCGCCGCGCCCCCGCCGATTCGCGCCCTCGGCGCCTGGCAGCTCCAGTTCGAGGACGGCTCGACCTTCGATCAGCGCACGCTTGCCGGCCGCGTGTGGATCGCCGGGTTCACCTGCGCGTCCTGCGCGCTGTCCTGCCTTCGTCGCGCGGAGGAACTGTCGAGCCTCGTGCCCCACCTGGCCGACCTTGGCGATCAGATTGGAGTCGTCTCGCTGACCGTTGACCCGGCACGAGACACCGTTGAATCGCTGAAGTCGTTTCGCAAGCGCTTCGCCGCCGAACCTCGGTGGAGATTCGCCACCGGCGCCCCGGGCGCGCTGGAAGCCCTCTCGGCGTCTTTGACGGGGATCACCGATGCCGGCACGGCGTCGGGAGGTGGGCGATGTGATGACCCGAAGCTGTACCTGGTCGACGAACGAGGAAACCTGCGCGGCGCCTGGCCGAGTGACGATCTCGGCCGCGGAAATATCGTCAACGCCGCCCGACTTCTGCTCCGGTTGAGAGGGCGCGCGAGGTAGCGCGCCGCGCGCGCCCGCGCTGTTGGTTTCACTCAGCCGCCGCGATCAAACTTTTCTTGTCATGCCGCATCGATTCCCCTAAGTCGCCCCGCGCAACTTGAGGGCACGACATGGCGCAGATTTTCCCGAAATGGTCCAACGATGTGCCCTACTTAGCGACTCTGGGCATCGTCGTCGGGGGTGCAGTCGCAACCGCCGGCATCTGGTGGTGGTTCTCGCCCGAGAACACCGACGTCGGGTACCAACCCGTCCAACCCATTGAGTACAGCCACAAGCTGCACGCCGGCACGCTCGGCATGGACTGTCGGTACTGCCACACCTACGTCGAGCGGGGCCCCCACGCGGGCGTTCCGCCCACGCAGACGTGCATGAACTGCCACACCCAGGTGAAGAAGGACTCGCCCTTGCTCGAGCCGCTGCGCAAGAGCTGGGCGGACGGTAAGGGCAACGACCCCATTCCTTGGAAACGCATTCACAAGATTCCTGACTATGCGTACTTCGATCACAGCGCGCACGTCGGCGTTGGGGTCGGCGAGAACCGCGCGGCGATCGGCTGCGAGACCTGCCACGGGCGCATCGACACCATGGAGCGCGTGCGCCAGGTCAAGCCGCTGTCCATGAGCTGGTGCATCGAATGTCATAACGACCCGGCGCGAAACCTGCGGCCGGTCGAAGCCCTGACCCGCATGGGCTACACACCTGACCTCGAGTTCCGCGAGCGCGCGAAGAAGATCGCCGCCACGCTGTTGCCGCCAGGGTCACACTCCCGAGCTTTGACGTTCCTCGCAGATGGGTCGCACGAAACCCGCGCCTCGGCCGGCTGTACCGGCTGTCACCGCTGACCAGAGCACACGATGAAACACGATCCGTACGCCCCGCTTCGCCCGACCATGACCGAGACGCCGCAGCACTGGCGCTCGGTGGAGCACAAAGCGCTCACGCCCGAGGTGGTGGCGGAGCTCGATGTGGAGATGCCCGCTGGAACGGTCGCCGACGACGATGAGGTCGCCCGTCGCGACTTCCTCAAGATCGGTGGCGCCGGCATGGCGCTCGCCGGCATGACCGGCTGTTTCCGCCGGCCGGAAGAAGAGATTCTGCCGTACACCCACCAGCCGGAGACGCTCATTCCCGGCCTGTCTCAGTATTACGCGACCTCGATGCCGCGCTCCGAGGGCGCGGTTGGCCTGCTGGTGGAGAGCCACGAAGGCCGGCCCACGAAGATCGAAGGCAACCCGCTGCACCCCGCCTCGCTCGGCGCGGCCGACATCTGGGCTCAGGCCGAGGTGCTGCGCCTGTACGATCCTGACCGCGCGCGCGTTCCGCTCAAGGCGGGCGCCAAAGCGACCTGGAAAGATTGGGACGAGTTCGCCGCCACGTTCGTCGCGGGCGCCGCGTCCAACGCGGGCAAGGGCATCGCCATTCTCACCGAGGACGACGAGTCTCCGACCTTCGCGCGGCTGCTGAAGGGACTGATGGCCAGGTGGTCGGCCGCCAGACTCTACCGGTGGGACCCGCTCGCCGCCGACAACGCGCAGCAGGGCGCCGAGCTGGCGTTCGGCGCCGGCGCGCGGGTTCGCTACGACCTTGAGAAAGCGAAGGTCGTCTACGCCGTCGACTCCAACTTCCTCGTCGAAGGCCCCGAGCACCTCCGCCTGGCGCGCCAGTACAGCCGCGCCCGACGCCCGGCCAACGCGGAAGACGCGGCGAAGATGAACCGCCTCTACGTGTCCGAAGGCGCCTTCACCAGCACCGGCGCGAACGCCGATCACCGCTACCGCTTGTCCTCCGCGCAGCAGCCTGCGCTGCTCGCCGCAGTGGCGAAGGCGCTGGCCGCGAAGGGCGTGGCCATCTCAGGCTTCGACAGCGCAGCCGAAGCCCCCGCGGGCTCGGAGAAGTTCGTCAACGCGCTGGCGGCTGATCTGGCCGAACACAAAGGCGCCGCGGCGATCCTGGTGGGCGAGAAGCAGCCGGCGGCGGTGCACGCGCTGGCGCTCGCCATCAACCAGGCGCTGGGCGCTGTGGGCGCCACGGTGCTGGTCAGCAAGACCGCCGGGGCCGCCCCCCGGGTGTCCGTCAAGGCGTCGCTGGCTGAGCTGGCGCGCGCCCTCGGCGCGGGCGAGGTCGACACGTTGATCGTGTTCGACGCCAACCCCCTCTACACGGCGCCCGGCACGCTGAAGTTCGCTGAGGCGATGGCCAAGGCGAAGACGGTCATTCACGTCGGCGTCCTCCCGGAAGAGACCGGCGCCAAAGCCTCCTGGCACCTGCCGGCGGCGCATTTCCTCGAGGCCTGGGCTGATACCCGCGCGTGGGACGGCACCGTGGCGCTGGTGCAGCCACTGATTCTCCCGCTGTTCGGGGCTCGCAGCTCGACGTCCATCGTCGCGCAGCTGAGTGGAGCCGCCGAGACCAATGACAAGAAGCTGGTCGAGGAGACCTGGGTCGGGGCAGGAAAGGCCCTCGCCAACACCAAGGCCTGGCGCAAGGCGCTGCACGACGGCGTGATCGCGGGAACCACGGCCACCGCCGCAAGTGTCGGCCCGGCTGACGGCAGCGCGATCGCGGCCGCGTTCAAGACCCTCGCTGCCGCCGCGCCGTCCAAAGACGCGCTCGAGCTCGTGGCGCTGACCGGCAACCACCTCGACGGCCGATTGGCCAACCTGACCTGGAATCAGGAACTCCCGGACGGCATGACCAAGCTGTGCTGGGACAACGCGCTGCTCATCTCGCCCGCGCTCGCGAAGGAGCTGGGCGTCACCAGCACCGTGCAGCGAAACGGGTACCGCTCGGACGTGGTGGAGGTGACCGCCAACGGCGCCAAGGTCACCGCGCCTACGTTCATTCTTCCCGGGCTGGCGCAGTACACGGTGGCCATGGTTCGAGGCTACGGCCGCTCGTTCGGCGGCGTGGCCACCGGGGTGGGTGTCGATGTGACGCCGCTGCTGGCTGACGGGGTGGTGGTGCAGGGCGTGAAGGTCGCCAAGTCGGGCGCCACCCAGCAGCTGTGCTCGACGCAAGATCACTTCAGCGTTCCGGGCAACCCGTACAAAGAAATGACGTTCGTCCAGATGGCCGGCGCCACGGGCGCAGAGCGCGTGCTCGCCGGGCTCGGGGAGCGGCCGCTGTTCCGCAGCGCCACCGCGGCCGAGCTGCGAGGCAAGGAAGGCGCCGAAGTCCTCCGCAAAGGCGACATTCCCGAAGATCTCGTCCAACTGAAGACGCCGTCGTCGCACCCCGTGGCGCCGGTGCAGCCGATCAACGACATCGTCTACGAGAGCCAGCAGTGGGGCATGGTCATCGACCTGTCGGCCTGCATCGGCTGCAACGCGTGCGCGGTGGCGTGTGTCTCCGAGAACAACATTCCCGCGGTCGGCCGCGAGCAGGTGTTGCTCGGCCGCGAGCTCCACTGGATGCGCATCG
>CAZFXD010000377.1:0-4161 GCA_964522795.1 uncultured Myxococcaceae bacterium | reverse complement strand
GGCTGCGGCTGCGATTCCACCACCGGCAGCCTGGGGTTGGCCGCGGCGCTCGCAGGGCTTCTACGGCGACGCGCTCGCGGGGCGCGTCGAGACCACCGCTCCGCCGCGTAGGTGACCAAGGGCCGCGTCGATCAGCGCTGCGCGGCGGCTACCAGGCCTTGACCGCCTGATCCTTGAGCACCTGGCCGGCGGGCTTGATGACCCAGTTCTTGTCGAAGGCGCCAAACGTCAGCTCCACCGCGATGGTGGCCGACTGCCCATCCTGGGCCGTGTGGAAGAAGATGACCCCGAACGGCACCCCAGCGCTGCGCATGTTGCCGATGCCCACGAAGTAGTCCTTGAACAGCTGCGCCTGTGTCTGGAGCGAATACGGCGCGCCGGTGTACGCGTTGGTGCCGTTGCCCGAGGGCCCGCCGAGCTCGGTCATCCACACGGGGTGATCGAACCCGCGCGCCTTGGCGGCGGCGTAGACGTCCTGGGTGGCGAGGAAGGCGTTCCAGTCCTTTCGACCGGGGTACCCGCACAACAGCGGCGAGTCGCAGCTGTAGGCGTAGGGATGGTTGGCGATGGCGTTGGCCTTGGTCTTGAACGTGGTGGAGTTGTCGAGCGTCTTGACCATCGCCTCGACCGGCGCGAGCGAGGTCGACTCCGGGCTCCACCCGGAGTTCATGATGGTGATGGTGCTCGACTTGGCGCGGATGGCCGCGGTGGTGGCATCGAAGAACTTCGCCTGCGACTTGAACGTCGAGTCAGGCGCCCCGCCGTTGTACGCGTAGAACGGCAGGTGGTTCCATTCGTTGCCGATCTCGATCGCGTCCACGCCCTTGTCCACCGCGGCGGCGCAGTAGGTGGCGAACGCAGCGACGTCGGCGTCGGCGTAGGGGTGCACGCTCCCGTTCGACCCTTTCTGGCAGACCCAGAGAATCTTCAAGCCCAACGAGTGCGTGTAGGCGATGAGCGAATCGTCGAACGCGCCCCACCCCAGCTCCCACCCGTAGCGCACCCACTTGAAGCCGAGCGCCTTGGTCATCTCGATGTTCTTCCGATCGGGCCAGATCGACATGCCCAGGTGTTCACCCCATGTCTCTTTGACGGCCGTGTTGGAGACCGAGACGGAAACCGCCGCGCCTGAGATCGCCGCGCCGGCCGTGGTGATGGCCCGCGGCATGAGCGTGTGCGCCCCGTCGCCGAGAGCCGTGCTGTCGAAGGTGATCACGTACCCGTACGAGATGACGGCCGTCGACCCGAGCACGCGCGCGCCGTCGGCGACGAGCTCGATCCTGGCGACCTGCTGGGCGGCCAGCCCCTCCACGCCGGTGGCGGTGACGACCGAGGCGCCCGACACCACCGCGCCCTGAGCGGGAGTCGCGAGGTACACCCGGATGCCGTTGTTGACGGTGAAGGTGCTGGTGCCCGAGACCAGGGCGTGGCCCGAAGCGTCGAAGGCCCGCGCGAAGATCTGGTGCGCGCCGTTGGCCAGCGCGGCGGTGTTGAGCGTGTAGTTCCAACCCAGCCCGATCACCGCCGGCCCGTAGGTCACCCCATCCACGACGAACTCGACCCTCGCTGCGTCACTCGCGCTGGCGCCCCCGTTGATGAGCGCCGCCAACACCAGCGTGCCGCTCACCACCGAGCCCGCCGCGGGCTGCACCACGGCCAGGCTCTGCGAGTCCACGGTCAGGTCGAGCGTCGGCGCGTTGGAGCCGTACTCCTTCGAGCGACATGAGAGGTTGTCCGCCGATCGCGGGATCAGCGCCAGCGTTACGGCCTGCCCGCTCTGGACGAGGCGGGTGACGTCTACGCTCAGGTACGCCCCCGCGCCCTGGGACACCACGCTCGCCACCACCCCGCCCGAGAGCGCCGGCTTGCTGGCGTAGGTGATTGAGCTCTCGACCCACGACGAGGACGCGCCGTACACGTCGAAGGCGTTGGTCGAACCATCGCTGACGTAGCAGCGGAAGGCCGCTTTGGTGATGCGGCCCGACACCGCGGGCACCTGGAATCGCACGTAGCTCTCGATCCGATCGCCCGACGCGTCGGCGTCCGCCCGCAGGTTGACCGCAGCCCCATAGTTTCGGTTCGCGGAGGCCCCCGACCGCACCTGGGCGTCGGCATCGACCTTGAGCGACGTCGTGCTGGAGAGCGCCGCGTCAGACGCCGCGGGAGCGTCGAACGACTCGTCCTCGTCCTCGATCGCCAGCTGCGACGCACCGCACGAACAGACGAGCACAAGGGCGACTGCTGCAAAGGAGAAGCGCATGAGTGGCTCCAGGGGCAATGAGACCAACTCCCCCACTCACTTCACGTTCCATGCCTACAAGAACCCACCCGAAACACGCTCGCTTACAACCGAGCCCTGATGACTGGAGTCGTCAGGCGAAATTTCCGTCTGGCGCGCGGGTGCTCCGGTTGGCCCCGAACGAGATCTCCCCACCAACCCGCTCCGCTCGCGTAAGTTGGCGCCCCTCAACGGGAGGCGCGCGTGAAACCCATCCAGGAAGTGGCGGCTTCGATCGATCTCAGTCCGGACTCGCTGTACGCGTTCGGCCCACACCTCGCGAAATTGTCTACCCCGACGTTCGAGAAGCTCCGCACCGGCCCCTCGCGCGGCGCGCTGGTGCTGGTCTCGGCCATGACCCCGACCAAGTACGGCGAGGGCAAGACGACGACGACCGTGAGCCTGGCGCAGGGTCTCAAGCGTCGTGGGCAGCGCGTGATCGCCGCGCTGCGCGAGCCGTCGCTGGGACCGGTGTTCGGCGCCAAGGGCGGCGGCACCGGCGGAGGCCAGGCGCTGGTGGAGCCGAGCGCGCGCATCAACCTGCATTGCACAGGCGATCTCCACGCCATCACCTCGGCCAACAACCTGCTCGCGGCCCTGGCGGACAACGCGCTCTACTTCAAGGCGCCCATCGCCACGCTCGATCGCATCAGCTGGAAGCGCTGCCTCGACATGAACGATCGCTTCCTGCGCAACACGGTGATCGGCCTTGGCGGCAAAGCGAACGGCGTGCCCCGGGAAGACGGCTTCAACATCACCGCGGCGTCTGAAGTGATGGCCGTGCTGTGCCTCGCCAACGGGTCGGCGGACCTCAAGGCGCGGCTGGGCCGGCTCATCGTCGGCGCCGACTCGGCGGGCAAGCCCATCACCGCCAGCGAGCTGAACGCCGTGGGCGCGATGCACGCGCTCCTCGCCGACGCCGTGCTCCCCAACCTGGCCCAGACGACCGAGGGCGTGCCAGTCATGCTCCACGGCGGCCCGTTCGCCAACATCGCGCACGGCTGCAACAGCGTCGCCGCCACCCGCGCCGCGCTGGCGCTGGGCGACATCGTGGTGACCGAAGCGGGCTTCGCCTTCGACCTGGGCGGCGAGAAGTTCCTCGACCTCAAGTGCCGGCAGGCCGGGTTGTGGCCGCGGGCCGTCGTGCTGGTGGCGACCGTTCGCGCCATTCGCGCCCACGGTGGAGACGTCCCGGGGACGGCCGCGCTCGAAGCCGGGTTCGCCAACGTCGAGCGGCACCTCCAGAGCATCGAGTCCTACGGCCTGAAGCCGCTCGTGGCGCTCAACGTGTTCGGCAGCGACACCGAAGAAGAGCTGAAGACCATCGAGCGGCTGTGCGCGGCTCGCAAGGTGCCGGTGGCGCGCAACCGCGGCTTCCTCGAAGGCGGCGCGGGCGCAGAGTCGCTCGCCGACGCGGTCACGGCGCTCATCAAAGGCCCGGCCCCCGAGCCGAGGCACCCCTACAAGCTGGACGACCCATTCGAGACCAAGGTCCGCTCCGTGGCGCGCACCGTCTACGGCGCCACCGACATCGAGCTCACCAAAGAGGCCCAGGGCCAGCTGGCCAAGGCCACCGCGCACGGCTACGGCCAGCTGCCGGTGTGCATGGCCAAGACGCACTTGTCCTTGTCCGACGACCCCACCCGGCTGGGCGCACCGCGGGACTTCAACATCACCGTGCGCGAAATCCGCGTCTCCGCCGGCGCCGGCTTCCTGCTCGCGCTCACCGGTGAAATCCTCACCATGCCCGGCCTGCCCAAAGTGCCCGCAGCAGGGAACCTGGACGTCAACGCCCAGGGTGAGGTGGTCGGCGTGTCCTAGACGTCGAGCTCTTTGACCTCGCCCGCGCGCTCCATGATGAACTTGTAGCGGGCGGCGACGTC
>CAZFXD010000376.1:0-4162 GCA_964522795.1 uncultured Myxococcaceae bacterium | reverse complement strand
CCTTCTCGTCATCGACGACGAGGTGGGCCGACGCCAGGCGGCCGATCTTGATCATGTCGCGGTCGAAATCTTTCGACCCCACGAGCTGACCGTTGCGAATCATTTTCAGCGTCAGGGCGGTTGCCAAGGGCTTCGAGCCTCCGTTCAAGAACGCGACCAGCGCGTTCCCGGTCTATGACACCCCGCACACGCCGGGGTTCCCACGCACCGTGCGGCTACAACTCTCCAACCGACTGCATGACCTTGTCTTTGAATTCTTCGCGAATTCGGATCAGGTTGGAATGCTTCACTTTATTGATGGCTCCGACGTACTCGCCGTCGGGCTTGGTGAGGTCGCCTTCAATCGTGTCGTCTTCGAAGCTGTATTCCGTCTTCTTTGAGTAAGTCACTTTGCCTTCAGCCTTCTTCGGCTGCGCTTCCGCCACGAAACCGACAGCGATCACCGCGACGCACAGTAGGCGAATCATCACGACCTCCAACGACGGAATACGGAAATGGTAGCACCTTTCACCATGCTGCCAACTCCCCGCCCCCGCCGCGGCGGGGGATCAGCGAAAACATCACGAACGCCCTTGCACTTTCGGAAAACTCGATGTGTGCACGCCAGTGGGCATTTCACCGTCTCGGGCTAGAGGCCGTCCGACGGCTCGTCCGAAGCGCCCGGCTTCTTGGCTTCTTTCTTCTCAGCCTTCTCAGGCGCTTTGGTCTCCGCAGGCTTCGCGTCGTCCTTCTTCTTTTTGGACTTGTCGTCTTTCGACGGGGGCGACGCCTCTGGGGCCGGCGCGGGCGGCTTGGGCGTTTCGCCCCGGGCTTCCGCCTGCTTCTTCTGGAACTCCTCGGCCTTCTTCGCCTTCTCCTCGGCCATCATGGCGTCAGCCTGGCGCTTGGCTTCCTCTTCCATCTTCTTCGCTTCTTCGAGCGCCTTCTTCTCGTCTTCCTTCTTGGCGATGGCGGTCTCCTGGTCGCGAATCAGGCGGAACACCGGGTGATCGGCGGCCAGCGCGCCTTCTCCACCGGCGAGGGAGATGTACTGCTTGAACTGGTCAATCGCCTTCTGGTGGTCGCCTTTGAGCGCAATCACAATGCCCTTGTTCAGGTACACGGCGGGCAGGCTCGGGTTCATCTTGTGAACGCTGTCGTACTGCTCCATCGCTTTGTCGAGTTGGCCGATGCCTTTGTACGCCACGCCCAGATCGAGGTTCGCTTCCAGGTTGTTCCCGGCCACCTGGAGAATGCGTCGCAAGCTCTCTTCCGCGCTCTTGTAGTCTTCTGAGGCGAACGCCATCTTCACCAGCTCGACGTGCGCGGGGGTGAAATCGGCGCGGGCGGCGATGGCCTTCTTGAACTGCACGCGAGCTTTGGCCGGCTCTTTCTCGGCCAGGTTGATGAGCCCGAGCGCATAGAAGATTTCGGGGTCGCTCTCTTCGAGCTTGAGGGCCCGCAACGCCACCAGGCGCGCCATGGAGAATTCCTTCTTCTCGATATGGCACTGCATCATCACCTTGTAGGCGGCCAGCGTCTTCGGCTCGCGGAACAAGGCTTCCTTGGAGAGTTCGACGGCTTTCTCGCAATCGCCCTTTCGGCGGTACACCTCGGCCAGGCGCGCCCGGCTTGAACCGTCGTCAGGGTAGCTCTGAAGAATGTCTTGATAGATGGCGATCGCCCCAGCCTCGTCGCCCTGGTTCTGGGCAATCACCGCCAGGTTTTCGGCCGCCTGGTGGAGGCTGGGTTTGCGGCTCAGCGCATCCTTGTAATAGCGAATGGCGTCTTTGGTCTTGCCCTGCTTCTCGGCCAGCACGCCCAGGTTGAACGCCGCTTCGGCGAGATTGCCATCGGTCTCCAGCGCCGCCTTGAACTTCGCCTCCAGCGGCGCGTAGTTCCAGGTGCCAGCCTTCTTCTGAGCGTCCATCGACTTCACGCCGTCTTCAAACAGGAGTTTGGCTTTGGTCGAAATCGGGGCCGGCCCGGGGTCGGCTCGCTTCTCACCCGCTGCGGGCGCCTGCACCACCTTGGGGCTCTCCACCGCGACGTTGCGCGCCGCCGTCGAGGTGGCGCAGCTCGCCGCCGTGAGTGCGCCAACCAGGACCATTCGAACCGAGGTCATCGTCATGGGTTCTTTCGATGAGGGCGTTTTCATAGCGAGTCGTCCGGTTCTTCCTGCGTTTTCTTCTTGGGCGCCGACTTGGGCGCGGGGTCAGCGTTCTTCGGTGCCGGCCCGAGGTCGTCGTCCTTCCCGGGCTTGCGCACATCGGCGACATCTTTGCCGATCTCTTTCGCCTTCTGTTTGGCCGCCTTGGCCTGTTCGGGCGTGAGCGTCGGCACCTCCTGAATACTGGCAAGCATCTCCAGCCCCACGGCCTGACCGCCGCCCTCCAGCTTCACCGGCAGCACCTCTTCGTCCATGCGCGGGAAGGCATCGGGGCGGTACTTCTCGCGCAACCGCTTCAGTGAGGCGGCGGTGCACTTGTTGAACAGGTCGAGCTCCTGGCTCTTCATCACCGCGGCGGCGAACGCTTCGGCCGCCTTCTCTTTCAGGGGCTGGGCCTGCTGCTCGAACTGGGCTCGAATTTCCACCTGGTAGTCTTCTGGGACGCCCTTGGGAATGGTGATGGTTCCCAGCGCTTCGGCGAACTGATCGTACGCCAGCCCGATGCGTTCGAGCGCGCAGATGGCGGGGTCAGCCGACTTGAATTGCACGGTGGCGGTGTACTTCTTCTGAATCTCTCCGATGGCCTTCGACTTCTGGGCGATCGACGACTTCAACTCGCCGATAGCGTTCAGTCGGGTCCACTTGAGCTTGATGGCGAGGAACTTCTTCCAGTCGTCCTCGTTCTCGAGGAAGTGGCCGCGGGCCGCACCGTCGAGCGCTGCGATCTCCAGCGCCTTCTTCTTCGCCGGGGGCAGTTTGTTGTACTGCGCCAGGAGGCCCGCGTACTCCTTCTGCGCTGACTTCGAGTTGCGCATCTTCTCTTCGTAGAGACCGGCGATGCGGTTGTGCGCTGTCATCGCCTTGTTCGGGTCCTTGTCTCCGTACTTCTTGGCGTACTCCTCCAGTTGTTTGACCGCGGCGCCGAACTTGCCCGCCTTCTCATGCAGGTCGACGATGGAGAGGAACACGGCCTCGGCGTCTTTGGAGTCAGGCCAGAGGTCGAGGTACTTCTCGCGATTCTTCTGCGCCTTCCCGTACTGCCCGAGGCCCTCGCGGAAGATGCCGGCGTTGAAGAGCGCGATCTGGGCCTTACCCTCTTCCCACTTCTGCTCGCCCGCAGGGGCCGCGTCGGCCTTCTCGTCCTTTCCGCCTTTGCCGCCCTTCTTGGCCGGGGCCGGCTTCTTCGACCCACCCTTCTTCCCGCCACCCGCCGACTTCTCGTAGTTGGCGCCGTAGGTCTCGTAGAGTTCGGCCGCCTGGGCAAACTCGGCGATCGCCTCGTGACCTTCGGCCAGCGCGAACATCGTCTGGGGGTAGAACGTCGACTTCGGGTAGTTCTTGATCAGGTCACGCCGGCACTTGATCGCTTTATCGAGCGCCTTGGCGTTGAAGTAGTCGATGGAGGCGTTGAAGAGCGCCTTGTCGGCGATTTCCGACTTGGGAAATTCCTTCACGAACTCGAGGTAGGCGTCGGCTGCACGCTCGTAGTCCTTCTTCGCTTCGAGCTGGTTCACCAGCTTGAAGGCTGACTGCTCGATCAGCTTGGCCAGTTCGACACGGAACGGGCCGGTGGCCAGCTTCTCTTCCGCGAAGAACTTGCGGGCCCACTCGTTCACCTTGGCCCAGTCGCCCATCAGGTTGTAGCCGTCGAGCACCAGGTTGGCCGCCAGCTCGCCTGCGCGATCACCGTTCTCAAACTTGTAATCGGGGTGCTTGAGGGCGATGTCCGCGAAGCGGGCGATCGCGTCGTCGAGGTGGTTGTACTCGTAGTAGATGCGAGCGGCCTTGTAGGTGATCTCCACCTTCTTGTCGGCGTTGGGGATGTACTTGAGGTACCGCTCGCACGCGTCGAGCAGGTTCTTCTTCTCAGGCGGGAACTCCAGCTTCTTGTTCGGGTCTTTTTCGGCCGGCGCCTTGAGCTTCCCGTCCGCCACCGCCTTCTTGACCACTTCGTCGTACGCGAGAATGGCGTTGTAGGCCGCGTTCACCATGTACTTGCCGGGCTTCACCGGC
>CAZFXD010000375.1:0-4246 GCA_964522795.1 uncultured Myxococcaceae bacterium | reverse complement strand
CGAAGCGCCCATCCCGACCGCCATCTTCGCCGCGTTGGCGCCGACGACGCCGCCGCCGAGGATCACCACGCGCGACCGCCGCACGCCCGGCACGCCGCCCAGCAGCACGCCCTTGCCGCCGCGCCATTTCTCCAGCGACGAGGCGCCCACTTGAATCGCCATTCGGCCGGCGATCTCCGACATGGGCTTCAGGAGCGGGAGCGAGCCGTCATCGAGCTGAATGGTCTCGTACGCCACCGAGGCCACCTTCTTCGCCACCAGCACCTTGGCGAGCTCAGGGACGGCGGCCAGGTGAAAGTAGGTGTAGATGATCTGGCCTTCCTGAATGCGGGCGTACTCAGGCTCAATCGGCTCTTTGACCTTGATGATCATCTCCGCGCGCTTCCACACCTCGTCCGCGGTCTTGAGGATCTTGGCTCCCGCGCGTTCAAACTCCGCGTCCGTGATGCCCGCGCCTTCGCCCGCGCTCTTCTCCACGAACACCTTGTGCCCGGCGCTGACGAACGACTTCACCCCGGCGGGCACCAGGCCCACGCGGTACTCGCGAGTTTTGATTTCTTTGGGAACCCCGATGATCACAGTTGCCTCCGTCCAGGATGGGAATGCCGGAAAAGTTGCGCGCGATACAGGATTCGAACCTGTGGCCTTCGGCTCCGGAGGCCGACGCTCTATCCAGCTGAGCTAATCGCGCGGACGCGGCGGTCGTAGCGGAAGGAAGAAATCAAGGCAAGAACAGGGAATTCCCCGTCAGGGCTGGAGGACGTCCCACTTGGGACGCCGGTGGGTGGCTCGAAAGTCCTCCACCGTGGCCAGGCGGGCGGCCCTGGTCTTCTCGTTCCCGTCCAGGAAGAAGACGAAGTCGAGCTGCTGTTTGTCGGTGCCCAGCTGCTCGTCGAACATGCGCACGATGTCGTTGGCGGGGAGCGTGGTTCGCCCGGCCACCCGCACCGTGGGGAAGGTCACCCCCTGCTGCCGCGCGCTGGGGGCGTAGCTCTTCATCACCAGCTCCGTGCAGACCAGCGTCGCGTCAGAGTCGAAGTCGAAGTCGAAGTCGTACGGGCGACCCTGGTAGGCGAACGCGCGAACAATGGCCTGGGCTTTGGCGAGCTTGGACAGCCTCGGCCGCATCGCGCCCAGAAAGTCGACCCCGAACGCGTGCTCCGTGGCGGTGAAGGACACGCCCTCGCTGATCGACTCGATGACCCGCACCGGGCCGTGGCCCTGAAAATCCTTCTCCACCGCGTACTTCTGCCACTTCTCGGGGAAGCGTTTCTGGAGCAGCTCAGAGAACGTGGCGGCGTGCTCGGGCTCACTCCTGGCCCACGCCTGCACGTCGTGCTCCCCGTCGAACGTCGCCATCAGCTTCCCCGTGTCGCCCAGGTACAGCTGCGCGTGCGGCCAGAAGCCGGGCAAGCCCAGGTTGGAGAGGAACCAGTCCTGCCGCGACACCACGATGTCGCCGGGCTCGAGCAGCTCGATCGCTTTCGTCACGTCGGGCGGCTTGACCAGGCTCGTTCCCGCCCGGTGTACCCGCGTGTCGCCCATCCACTCGGCGAAGCTCTTCTGCGTGGGGAAGACCGCCTGGTGCGCCGCGTGCTTCATGATCGCCTTTCCGGCGGCTGCGTACACCGAGACCCCGCGCGACTTGAGCAGCCCCTCGGCGACCTGGGTGGCGGTGTCGATGTGCTTGAAGGCCCACGCGATGGCGGCCTGGGTCTCGGCGTCGTTCTGAAACGCCTTTCTGGCGAAGGGGACCCATGCCTTCCCGGTGAAGAGCTGGGCGGTGGTGGCGGCGTTCACCGCGGTGGTCTCCAGGTTGGCGAAGGCGCGGGCCGAGATGCCCCAGGCGGGGACCGCTTCATTGAGCAGCTTCCGGACTGCCTTGTTGTCTCCGACCAGCCCCGCGAACTCCAGCCCCCCCGCCAGCTCCGCGGTGAGCGCGGCGTGGGTGACCAGGTACCCCCAGGCGTGACGCGCGTCGGTGGGAGAGAGGGTGACGAAGTCCCAATACCGCTGTCGAATCGTCTCCAGGTTCGTGAAGTAGGCGAACAGAGGGCCCCACAGCTCGAGGAGCGCGGCCTTCTGGTCGGCGCCCAGGGTGGTGGCCGAGGGCGGCGCGACGAACAGCTCTGGCCTGGCCCGCGCCACCGCCATCGCCGACTCGATGCCGCGACTCATGCGCTCAAGCAGCTGCAGGTCGTGTCGGGCCTGCGGCACGTACTCGTGCGTGGGCAACGAGTTCATTCCGCTCGCTCCGAGCGCGGACAGAAAAACAACGGCAGCAGACAGTGTCATGTGGCAGCTCCCCGCATGGCTTCTTATTCTTCGCCCATGGCGCGCGTCATCGAAACCGAACCTGAGATTGCCGATCTGGTGCGGGGGTGGAAGCGCCTCGCCGTGCTGGGGATTAAGCCGGAGACTCGGGGCGGTGAGGCGGGCTTCTACGTGCCCGAGGCGCTGATCGAGCTGGGCATCGAGGTCGTCCCCGTGCCGGTCTACTACCCCGAGGTGAGTCAGATTCTCGGGCGGCCGGTGATCCGGGACCTTCGCCGCGTACCCGGCCCGGTCGACGGGGTCATCGTCTTCCGCAAGAGCAGCGACGTCGCCGCGCACGTCGACGACCTGATCGCCCTGCACCCGCCGCTGGTCTGGCTCCAGAGCGGTATTCGCGACGACGCCAGCGCCGCGCGGCTGGTTCAGGCGGGCATCAACGTGGTGCAGGACCGGTGCTCCATGGTCGACGCCCGGCGGTACCGGTAACGCCGGGACATTGCCGAGGGGCGGACATCGGTCTATGCGAGGCAGTCCGGCACTCTGACCATGTCTTCGACGACGCCTCTCGAAACGCCCAACCGCTTCACCGCGCCTGCGCCCCAGCTCGACGCCGCGGGCAAGGCCGCGCGCCGCGAACGCGTGAAGGCGCTCAAGTCGGCCATGGCCGAGCGCATTCTGGTGCTCGACGGGGCGATGGGGACGGCGCTTCAGGACCGCAACCTCAAGGCCGCTGATTTCGGGGGCCCGGAGTACGAGGGGTGCAACGAGAACCTGGTGCTGACGCGCCCGGATGTGATCGAAGACATCCACAACGCCTACCTGCTGGCCGGCGCGGACGTGACCGAGACCAACACCTTCGGCGGCACGCCGCTCGTGCTGGCGGAGTTCTCGCTGGGCGACAAGGCGTACGAGATCAATCGGGTCGCGGCGCTGATCGCGCGCCGCGCGGCCGACCGCCACTCGACGCCCGAGAAGCCCCGGTGGGTCGCCGGGTCGATCGGCCCCACCACCAAGGCGATCTCCGTCACCGGCGGAACCACCTTTGACGAGCTTCGCGACAACTTCGAACTTCAGGCGCTCGCGCTGCTCGACGGGGGCGTCGACTACCTGCTCATTGAAACCGCTCAAGACACGCGCAACGTCAAGGCGGCGCTGGCGGGGATTCGCCGCGCATTCGCCCGGACGGGCGATGAGGTGCCGGTCGCGGTCTCAGGGACGATCGAGCCCATGGGCACCATGCTGGCCGGACAGTCGGTCGACGCGCTGGCGAACTCGCTCGAGCACACGGACCTGCTGTACCTCGGCCTCAACTGCGCCACCGGCCCGGAGTTCATGACGGACCACGTGCGCACGCTGGCCCAGGTGTCGCGGTTTCCCGTCAGCTGCGTGCCCAACGCTGGGCTGCCCGATGAGAACGGCCGCTACCTGGAGACACCGGAGATGGTGTCCCGCGTCCTCAAGCGGTTCGCGGAGTCCGGCTGGCTCTCGGTGGTCGGCGGCTGCTGCGGCACGCACGCGGGCCACATTCGCGAGATGGCGAAGGCGGTCTCGGGTCTGGCGCCCCGACGGGCCAACGTCGCGTCACGCTCCCGGCTGTCGGGTGTCGACTGCGTCGAGGTGGACGACGTTCGCCCGCTGATCGTGGGAGAGCGCACCAACGTGATCGGCTCGAAGAAGTTCAAGGAGCTGATCATCGCCGGGCAGATCGAGGACGCCGCGGAGATCGCCCGCGCTCAGGTGAAGCGTGGGGCGCACGTGATCGACGTGTGCCTCGCCAACCCCGACCGCGACGAACTGGAGGACATGGCGCGGTTTCTGGACGTGGTGGTGAAGAAGGTCCGCGTGCCACTGATGATCGACTCCACCGACGAGAAGGTCATCGCCATGGCGCTGACCTATTCGCAGGGCAAGGCGATCATCAATTCGGGCTATGCTGGAGAAGCTGGGTAAACCAATAGGGCCTTATGATCTT
>CAZFXD010000374.1:0-4256 GCA_964522795.1 uncultured Myxococcaceae bacterium | reverse complement strand
CGGCGCGGGTGACGAGCTCAATATCGTGCAGGCGTTGAGCGGCGGCTGAGCCCCGATGCTCGCTCGCCGCCAACCCGGCTACGGCTCGAGGCAGTACACGCGGTGTCTGTTCAACACCGGGTCGCAGGCGCGCGCTTGAGGGAGGGCGAACCACTGCGACGCGTCGAGGCAGTCGCCGACGCGTGCGGTCTCGCCAGCGACGCTCCAGTTGCCGCACGTGGTGCTGGCCGTGCCCAGCTTGGTGGGCGCGCTGGCGCCGGTCCACACCACCGAACGGCCATTGGTGGGGACGCGCGCACGTCCCGTTGCGGCCAGCAGATAGTCGATGGGGGCAAACAGTTGATCAGCGGCGAGATCGACGGCCTGTGCGGTGACCACCACTCCGTCGGCCCGTACCCACGGGGGGCGAGTGAAGTCCAGCGCCGGAACCAGACCGCCGTCAGCTCTGGACCACGCGCCGAGGGCGTGGGCGTTGAGGTGCGTCAGGAGCGGTCGGTAGGTCCGTCCGCTGTCGGCCGCGTAGGGGTCGCACGCCGATTCAGCCTGGTCGAACGTGACTTCGTCGGTGACGAACGCCAGGCGCGCGCCCGGTGGAGACAACGGTGTGGGCGGCGCGCACGTTCCGGCCAACTGGGCGCAGTACACGTGTCGGGTTCGATCGCATGAGACGTTGATCTGGTCGTCCTGCCACGCCTGGCTGGTGGAGAACGGTTGCCCTGCCGAGCCGTGAAAGGCGGTGCCGGCTCCGAGTGTCGACGTCGTCCAGTCCGAGCAATTGAGTTTCGCTGTCAGGACGAATGGCGGGACGATCGTCAGGCCCATCCCGGACCAGGCGGCGACCGTATCGAGAACTTTCGCCCGCCGTTCGGTGATGGTGGGCGGGTACCACAGGTTGCCGTCGTGCATGGCCCCCAGGCTGGGGGCGAGGGGCAGTCCGTCGGGCCGGATGAAACCGACGGTCGAACGAAAACGCGCTCCGAAGTTGTTCGGGAGCTGCTCTGAGAGGTACGCGACGTAGGTCTCAGGGCTCCAGAACCCCGCATCGCGCGCATAGGCGCGACAGATGGAGTCCCCACCATCAAAACCACCCAGGTTGCCGTCGATGACCCCAGAGGTGAGGAAGAACACGTTGTAGTTGGCGAGGTCCGCGGGGTAGCCCCGCACGAAGACGCCGCCGTCGAAATCCCACGTGAGGGTGCCGCATCCGGGCAGAGACCCTGCGTCGACTGCTCCGCTGTCGAGTGTTCCGCCGTCTTCGAAGACGAAGCCCCCGTCGATCAGCGTGCTGCCGCCGTCGGTGTCTGTCGTGCCCCCGTCGATGAGCGGCTTCTTCCCAGGTGGAACGCAGAGAGACTGAGCGCCGTCGCCGAGTTCGATGGGTCGGCAGATCCGACCTTCCGGACAGGCGTTGTCAACGCACGCATACAGGTGATTCCCGATGGTGGCCCAGCCGCAGGCCACGGCCAATGTTCCCATCGCCGCGACCACGACCGCCGCGCGTGCGATGCCGGTCACCACAGCCAGAAGGCCACTCCGCCGAGGAGCGCGGCGGCGATCCCCAGCCCGATTCCGACGGCCGGCAGCGTGTTCGCGGGGGCGGCGGCCGCCTGAAGCTCGGCGTACGTGTGCTGCGTCGACTCATTGAGCAACCCGTCGAACCGCGACTTGTTCACCACCCCGAGCGCGCCTACCACGATGCCCGCGACGAGCGTGGCGGCCCCGGTGCCCGCGACGATGGAGGCGCTGGTGTGATCTTTCGGCGGCGCTTCGGTGAGAATGATCTGCGGCGGAGCGAGGATGGCCTTCGACGCTTCGACGAAATCACCCAGCTCGGCCCGGCCGATCGTCGCCTCGGGTACGAAGAGAAAGTCTCGTTGCAACGTCGCCTTGTCTTCTGCCCGCTTCACCAGCGACAGAAACGCGGTCTTTTCGCCCACCACCTCTGTCACGAACACGCCCACCACGCCCTGAAGCTGCATGGCCTCGGCGGCGGCCCCGAGGCAACTGAACTTCCCCGCGCACTCCGACGTGGGCGCTACGCCCGCGTCGGCCAAGAAGGTCTGTGCCTCAGCGCGCCGGAGCAGGCGCACTCCGCCCGCGGTCAGCGCGTCGGCCACCGCGTCGGCGACGCGCTCCACTTCGGCGGCTGGAACGGTGGTGGTCTTCGAAATCACGACCGTCGCCTGCGGTTCACTGCTCAACGCAGCGAGCAACACCAACCCTGTTCCAAGTGAGAGCACGGACGGAATCTGCCGGTTGGCGTTCCCACAATCCAGTGCGGCGTCGCGCACGTCAGCCGGCGTCCCTTACGGGAACTTGCCGACGCACTTCGCGTATTCGTCCAGAAAGGCCCGGCGCAGGGCGTCCGTGTCTTCAATCTTGCCGGCGCTGATCTTGTCCTGCTTGCCCTTGATGCCCATGCGCAGAGAGCGGAGGCATTGCAGGTCGGCATCGGCGGTCGCGAGGTTTTCCCGTTCCCTCAGCTTGTCATCCAATTGAGGCAGCGACGGGTACCGGAACGCCGGGGCCACTGCGGTGGCCGGTGGCGGGGCGGACGTGCGTGCGGCCGCGGACCCCGGTGTTGGGCCGGCGACGCTGGTCGCGGAGCTCTTGCCGCCGGGGCGGGTCTTCCGGGTGGACGTCTTGACCGCGGCCTCTTTCTCCGCGGGCGGCGTGGGTGGAGCCACGGCCGTCTCGGGAGTGGCTGGAGTTGGCGCCGGTGGCGGTTCCTCACCCACCGTCGGCGGTGGGGGGGGCACGATTCTCACCGTGCGATCGGGCGGGGCGCTCGGCGCCAGCACTTCCGGCGCGGGCCTGAAGACGAGGTACCCACCCACGCCCGTCACCGCGACGAGCGCCAGCACGACCGCCGCACGTCGCCAACGTCCAGGTGGGCGCCGCGAGAGGAGCGGCAGCCCCGGGTAGGAGCCGCCCGACAGTTGCCCCGCTCGCAGCTCAAGCAGCGCTTTTCGCAGCGCCTCGACGCTCGGGAACCGGTCGAGCGCGTTCTTGGCCAACAACCGGGTGATGATCGCGTCCAGCTCGGGCGGGACATCGCGATTCTCCGCCGAAGCCTTTGGGATTTCCGCGTTTACGTGCTGGGACATCACGTCGAACGCGTTCTCCCCCTGATAGGGCACGTGGCCCACGAGCAACTCGTAGAACAGACACCCCATGGCATAGAGGTCGATGCTCTTGCCGGTCGGTTGCTGTCGAACCACCTCGGGCGCCATGTAGTTGGGCGTTCCGAACACCTGCCCGGCCGAGGTCTGCGCCGTGCCCGTGGCCAGCGTGCGTTTGGCGAGCCCGAAGTCGAGCACCTTGAGGTGTTTGGTGCCGTCACCCTCCGAGACCACGAAGATGTTGGCCGGTTTGAGATCGCGGTGAAGCACGCCCACGTTGTGCGCCGCCGCCATCGGCCCACAGAGTTCGATCATGATCTCGATCGCTTCCGCAGGCGAAAACCGGCCGCGCTCTTTCAGCACTTCGTCGAGCGGCTGGCCGTCGAGCTGCTCCATCACCACGTAGCCGCGGCCGTCGTTGAGCTGCCCGAACCCGAACATGTCCACGATGCCGCGGTGGTGCACGGTGTTCACGGCGCGCGCCTCTTCCAGCAGCCGGCCCATCTGCACCGGGTCTGACGCGTATTCGTCTTTGAGGAGCTTGATCACCACCGACTTCTGAATCACCGGGTGAATGCCGCGGTAGAGCACTCCCATGCCGCCGCTGGCGAAGCGCTCCACCACTTCGTATTCACCGAGCTTCATTCCGATCAGTGAGTCGAGCGACTGGCGGGTGACCTCGTCGTCGCGCTCGCTCCCCCACGACTCGAACTTCTTCACTGGCCCGGGCGCACTTTCGCGCGGGCCGGCCGTGTCATGTGAGGGCGCTGGGACCGGCATGTCCGCCGTGACGCGTTTCCGGGTCGGCTCAAGAACGGCGCTCTCGCCCAACCCTTTGCCCACCACGAACGCCGTCGAACCGTCGGCGGGACATGGACTCCCGTCCACGGGGGCCGCGCGCCCGCACCTGGCACACACGAGTAGTCCCGCCGGTTGGGTGCCGTCGGCGCTCAGATCCGCCATCGGCGCAAATCGTATGACTGATCACGCCGCCGAGCGAGGGTTCTCCCGTCGAGAATCTCCCGGGCGGAACCCCCGGTGACCCTGTGGCGTTTCACGCTGTGCCGAGGAGGCTGGTGCGTGCGATCGACCCTCATCATGGCGCTGGCGTGCGGTGTGGCGCTCCGGTGCGGC
>CAZFXD010000373.1:0-4298 GCA_964522795.1 uncultured Myxococcaceae bacterium | reverse complement strand
CGTTGGTGGCGGCACGGCCGGCGGTGGCGCCGGTGGTTCGGCTGGAGGCACCGGCGGCGCCGGGGCCGACGACGGCGGCAACGGAGGGAGTGGAGGGGGCGGCGGCTCGGTCGGTGGCGGTGCCGGCGGCGCGGGTGGGGGAGAGGTCGACAGCGGCGCGCCAGATGCCGGTGACTCGGGCACCAACGTGCCCAACTCCTGCGGCCTGGCCGCGTTCTGGGACGCCGGAACCGGCAGCGACGCTGGAGCCGTCGACGCGGGGAAATTGCCGTACGACTGGTACGCCTTCATCGCGACCGGGCAGAGCCTCTCGGTCGGCGCAGCGGCGCCGTACGTGCTCAGCGTCACCCAGACGCACGGCAACCTGAAGTTGAAGGAGGCGGGCGGGAACTACCCCGTCGACGGCGGGGGAACGTGGTCGCTCGTTCCGCTGGTGGAGCCCATTCGCCCCATTCCCGGCATTGGCGGCGGTGCCTACCCGAACAACATCGCGGGTGAGACGCCGTCGACGTCCATGGCCAACACGCTCTCCGTCATCACGGCAGCCCGGTACGGCACCGGGGCCATCTCCCTCCACTCCAACGTGGGCTGGAGTGGCATGCCGATTCAGATGATCAACAAGGACGGCGGGCAGATTGGTTACAAGGCCAGCCTGATGGAGGTGACGCGAATGAAGGCGTTCGCGGCCGACGCCGGCAAGAAGTTCGCGGTCGGCGCCATCGTCCTCACGCACGGCGAGAGCGATCAGTTCAACGCCATCTATGAAGCGCAGCTCTTCGACCTGTGGAGCGACTACAACAAAGATCTCAAGGCCATTACCGGGCAGCCGGAGTCGATTCCGCTCATCCTCTCGCAGCAGAACACCTTTCCCTTCGGCTGGGACGCCGGCCACCTGTCGATTCCGTCGTCGGAGGCGCAGTGGAAGGCGGGGGTCGATCACCCCGGGCAAATCATCTGCGTCGGGCCGAAGTACCAGTACAAGTACGGCGACTTCGTGCACCTCGACGTCCAGGGGTACCGGCGCCTGGGCGAGAAATACGCCGAGGTCTTCGACCTGGTGGTGAACCAGAAGAAGCCGTGGGCCCCGCTGCAGCCGATCGCCGCCGCGACCTGCGGCGCCAACGTGGCCGTGAAGTTCCACGTGCCCAACCCGCCGCTCCAGTGGGACGACGTCACTGCACCCAACCACCAGACCGTGTGGAGCGCGTGGGCGAAGGGGAAGGGCTTCGAGGTCCTCGACAGCACCGGCGATCTCACCATTCTCTCGGCGGACATCGTGGGCGACACGGTGGTGCTCACGCTCGACAAGGCACCCACCGGCACGGGGCTTCAGGTGCGCTACGCCACCAGCCACGACGCGTACACCTTCATCCCCGCCGTGGGCGGCGAGAGCAACAGCCGGCGGGGGCTGCTCCGCGACTCAGACCCGTTCGTGGGCGCCAACGGACAGTTCCTCGGCGTGCGCGCGGTGAACGACTCGGGCGTGCTCTACCCGGTGGTCGACGGTGGGTTCGCGCACCGCGCCCGGGGCGACTTTGTTCTGGGCGGTGGGTTGCCTTCCGGCACGGTGATCACCGACGTGCCCACGCTGGGCGACGGTGGCTGGCGCGATCACATGGTCCTGTCCAACAAGTGGGCGTGGGACTCGGGCACCGGCATCATCGCCGTCTGGCACGACCAGCGGAATTACGCCGTGCAGTTCACCATTCCCGTGCCGTACCCGTAGCGCTCAACCCGGCCGAGGACGGGCGCCGGCGGCGTTACGGGAAGACGTAGATCTTCACGTCCACGCTGGGCGATTGCTGGCCGCGATCGTCGTACACGCGCAAGCTCACCTTGTAGATGCCGGTCGTGGCCGGATCGAGCGACAGCTTCACCAGCCCCGCGGGCAACTTCAGGCCCGCGTTCTGCAGCGAGGCGCCGGTGGCGGCGTTGGGCGAGGAATCCAGAATGAACTGGTACGCCGAGATCGGCATCGGCCCGGTGTTGCCAGGGTCGGTGCTCTTCAGACCCGAAAGCGTGATCTCCTTCGAGGACAACCCCGAGAGGCTGACGGAGAGCGACCCTTCTTTCCCGTTGGCGCACATGGGGTCGGTGGCCAGGTCTGACGGCTGACAGGCCTTGAGCACCGCCAGCGGTCGCTGGTCGAGCGGGGACTGCGAGAAGAGCTGCACCAGCTTCCACGACGGTGGCCCGAAGTCGCTGTCGTTGGACTCGATGCGCAGGTTGGCCGTCTGGGAGCCGCCCACGATCGCCTTCTTGTACCGGATCACCACGTCGGTGCTCTGGCCAGGCTTCACCACGGTGCCCGCCGGCACGCCCGCGTCGGGAATGGAGAAGTAGGGGCTGTTGTCGATCGCCACCTTGGACAGGACGAGGTCGCCGCAGGTGGAGGCCGCCCCGTTTTGAATCTTCACCACCTTGTCCGTCAGCTCCGTGGTGGGATCTTTGAAGTCGAGCTGGTCGGCGGGGTCGGTGGTGAGACAGGGCTTCTTGCCGCCGAAGAGCGCGAGGTTGACGTGCTGCGGCGGCACCGTCGACGTGCCCACGGCGCTCGCCGTCACCTGCAGCGTGTCGGTCACGTAGAGCGACTGCCCGCTGGCGTGGGTGACTTCGATGTACACCAGCCCGGCGTCGAGCCCTGAGCCGATCAGCTGATTCACCGCCGGGTGCGAAACCGTGAATCGGCCGTTGTCGTTGGTGGTCGCGCTGTTGTTGCTCTTGAACGTGTGCGTGTCCACCTTGAGCTGGCCGCTACCGTAGTTGCGCAGGGTGAAGCGCGCCTTGGTCGGATCTTTGGGCGCCGCCAGGCCGCACAGGTCGGTGTCCTTGGAGAAGTCGCACTCCGTGGGGACGGCGTCGAACGTGGGGGCAATGGCCGAGCCCACCAACTGCACGTCGTAGGCCCCGCTCTTGCCGCCAGCCGACTGCGACGCGTCATTGGTGTAGATGCGCAAGATGCCGTTTCGCTCGGTGTCGGCCGACGCGCCGACGATGGGCGCGAACTGCACGGTGAGAATCGTCTCCGTCGTTCCGTCCGCCGGGGTGAGCACGATCGGGCTCGACATCGACGGTGCGATCGCCGGCGTGGTGAGGCGGTAGGCAAGGTTGTCCGCCGAGGTGGTCAGCGGCAGCACTTCGATGCCGGTGATCTTGAGCGCAGGGCAGCCCAGGTTCTTCACCTTCAGCCGAAGGCTCGAGGTCTCTTTGAAGTAGGTGTCGGCGAAGTACTGCTGGCACGCGATGCCTTCCACGCAGCGGTTGTATTTTCCCAGCTGGTCCTTGTTCTCGAGGAGCACCAGCAGCTTGGGGGTCGGCCCCAGGTTCTCAGACGGCGGGCGCATGCCGGTGATGGGGTCGGGAATTTCGTCCATGTCCTCGGGCGGCGGCGACGGCTGATCGCCCACCAGCGTCACCTCCACCGGCTTGGTCTCGGCCGACCCGTCGTCAATGCTGAGCTTGGCTCGCAGGGTGCCGGTCTTGGGGGCGAAGAAGCGAACGGGCAGGGTGGCCGTCTCGCCGGCGCCAATCGAGGTGGGCGGGTTGGGGCCGGTGGTGAACGCGTCCGGGTCGGTCCCCGAGTAGGCCGTGCTGACGGTGCCCGCCACCTTGGCGTTGTTGGTGATGGTCACGCTTTTTTCGGTCGGGTACACGCCTTCGATGGTGGCGCCGCCGGCGGTCTTGGCCACGCACCCCTCGAACGACATCGAGCTGGGGGTGACGACAAAATCGGGGACGAGGCCCGTGGTTCCTCCGCCGCGGCAACCCGCCGCTCCGACCGCGACCAGGACTCCAAGCACTTTGATTCGATTCACGAGGGTTTCTCCGAAAATGACGGCGGCCGAAAAGCGCGGCGAGGTATACCCACATCCCTTATGGCGACCAAGACACAAGCCTCCCGAAGGAAACATTACGAACACGCTCGAAAAGTGAGCCCCAGGCCGATCACCGGCCGGGAGACCGCGGTCGAGCTGCTGACCCACGCGTTCGGGGCCTACGTCGGCCGCCAGGAGCGCACCGCGTTCGAGCTGATGAAGCGGTCGCTGGAAGAGAACGCGGCCATCTACCTGACCCTGTCCGGGGCCATGACGCCGGCCGGGCTGCACCAGAGTTGCCTGATTCCCCTGGTGGAGGCCGGGGTCATCTCCGTCATCACCACCACCGGCGCCAACCTGTACCACGACGCGCACCGGGTCATCGGCCACGCCATTCGGGAGGTGAACCCCAACGCCGGCGACCTCCAGTATCGGCTCGCGCGCATCATTCGCATCTACGACCTCGGCTTCTGGGAGGAGGCG
>CAZFXD010000372.1:0-4340 GCA_964522795.1 uncultured Myxococcaceae bacterium | reverse complement strand
GGGGCCGCGCGGCGCGGTGCGCTCCTCAAGACCGCGCAGGGCCTGGCCGCGCTGGTGGTGGTCGACGCGGCGGCGCCGCTGGCGAGCGACGGGTACAGCGGCGCCCTCTTTCTGGTGCGGCCTCAGGAGCGCACCCGGCTGGCCGAGGGCGTGGTGCACGGGGCCACGCCGCTCGTGACGGAGGCGGGCGACGTGGTCATCGCCCGGGGCCGCGCCGGCCCGCCTCCTCCCGCCTCGCCGTGGGCGCTGCGGGAGCGCGTCGACGCGCTGACCCTGGAGCGGGTGGACGTTGGCAGCGGCGAGACGACCGTCCTGTGGAAGGGCGAGGGGCTGATTGCGCTGCCGGTCGCGGCCACGGGCGCGCACCGGTTCGTCGCCTTTCACCTGCGCGAGCGCGGCGCCGAGCTGCTCGAGCTCGACGCTGAGCGCGGCACGGCGCGTTCGCTGGGCGACGTGTCCCCGTTGTCGCGCGACTGGTCGTGGAACCGCCTCACCGACGAAGTGGTGTTCAGCCAGCCGCACGACGGGCGGTTCGAAATCGCGGCGGTCCCGCTGCACGGTGACTCGCGCTCGCCGCGGGTGGCGTGGCGGGCCGAGAACGACCGCTTGATGCCGAGGGCGTCGAGCGACGGGACGGTGTGGTTCTCGCATCGCACCCGCGGGCTGGTGTCGCTGCGCGGGGCCGAGGCCTCACCGCGGGTGCTCGCTCCGTTGGGCGACGGCACGGACGCGCTCCTCTCCACCTCGTTGGACCTGCGGTGGCTGCTCGTGCGCCACACCACGCCGGCGCAAGACGCGCAGTTCTACGCGGTCGTCTCCCCGCACGGGGCGCCGCCGTGGCGGCTCCCCGGCGACACCGTGCTCGCTGTGCTGGGCTTCGTGGAGGCGCCGCGATGAGGGGCGTGCTGGTCGCGCTCGCCCTTGCGCTCTGGAGCCAGGCCGCGGTGGCGCAGTGCACCTCCGCCGCCTGCCCCAACCCGTGCCTGGCCTGCCGCGTGATGCCGGCGTCCGGTGCCAACCCCGCGCCGTCCGCGCTGCGCGCGTTGTTCGAGCAGATCGCCCAAGGCCCGAACCAGTACGGCACGCTGGGCTGGGATTTCGGCGCGGCCGCCAAGCGCTCCATTCCCGCGGGGCCGGAGTGGTGCACGCCGGGCACGACCAACCGGCAGAGCGTAGACACGCACTTCCCGTGTCTCCTGCTCGAGGCCATCTATTACACGGAGTCGGGGTGGGCGCAGTTCTGCAGCGGCAGCAACCAGACGGTCATCTCGTTCGACTGCGGCTACGGCATCGCCCAGGTCACCAGCGGGATGCGCCCGGGAGAGACGAGCGCGTACGACCCCGACCGCGTGGCGGGCGAGGCCGCCTACAACGTCTCGGTGGGCGCGGCGATTCTCGCCGACAAGTGGCGCGCCGTGCCGTGCGTCGGGTCGCACCACCCGGACGTGATTGAGCACTGGTACTTCGCCACCTGGGCCTACAACGGGCTCGCCTTCAAAAATAACCCGAACAACCCGGTGTACGCCGCGGACCGCGTGCCGTACCGAACCCCGGGCGCCGGCACCACGCGCGGCAATTACCCGTATCAGGAGGTGGTCTGGGGCTTCGCCACCTACCCGCCCTCCACCTCGCACTGGACGGGCGTGGCGCTGGCGTACCCGGTGCGCTCCGAAATCTGCAGCGCGTGCGGCTCACCCACCGCGGCCATCTCTGAGCCTTTGGGCTCGCACGTCTCGCAGTGTCCTCCGGTCGACGGCGGAGCGCCCGATGCCGGGCCGGGCGACGGGGGAGAGAGCGACGACGCGGGGACCGACGGCGGCGTGGTGTTCCCCCCCGCGGTCATCGGCGGCTGCGGGTGTGGCGCCGCTCGGGGGAGCATCGCCGGGCTGGCGCTGCTGCTCCTGGCGCGCGCGGGGCGCCGGCTCGCGAAGCGCTCACGGCCGCAGGCACTTGCTCGGCCCACGTGTCCCTGAAACAGAACAGGGCCCACATGTACGACTTCATGCGCACGCCCAACTTCCCGCGGGATTAACCGTCGGCACGATCGGTGAAATCACCTCCTCCGAACTCGCCCTCGGAGGCCCGCATGAAACGCGTTCTGCCCTTTGCCCCAATCATCCTGCTCGCGGCCTGCGGCGGTCAGATGCTGGTCCTGGACGACTCGGACGACGTGCTCGCGGACGGCAACGTGGAGGACGCGCTCACCAGCGGCCTCAGCCTCGCGCCTGAGGCCGATGCCTACGTGCGAAACGGCAGCCTGGCCTCGACCAACTTCGGCGCGGACCCGGTGCTTCGCATCGATCGCAACAGCGCCACCGACACGCTCGTCAGCTACCTGCGGTTCAAGGTCGGCGCGGTGAGCGGCACCATCACCAAAGCCCACCTGCGCTGCTACGCCACCAACGGCACCGCCACCAGCGTCGCCGTTTCGAAAGCGGGGAACGGCTGGTCCGAGAGCACCCTCACCTACAACAACCAGCCCGCCCTCATCGGGGCGGTGGTGGCGAAGTCGGCGGCGGTGCCGGTCTCCACCTGGTTCGACGTGGACGTCACCAGCGCGGTGGCGGCGAACAGCACGGTGACCTTCGCGCTCATTCCCAGCTCGGCCGACGGGCTGACCTGCAACTCCAAAGAGGCCGCCAGCGGGCGACCGTCGCTCGTGCTCACCATCGAGTCGCTTCCGGTCACCGTCGCCTCGCCGGCCGCCAACGCCACCTTGAAGGGCTCGGTGGTGTTCGCCGCCCTGGTGGGAGGCACGGCGCAGACCTCGGACGGCCGCATCGACTTTCTCATCGACGGCAAGTCGTACGGCCCGGCCGTGCTCGGCCTCGGGTGGAACTACGTGGTCGACACCACCAGGCTGACCAACGGCTCGCATGCCGTGGTCGCGCGCCGCACGGACCTGCAGGGGGCCGTCAGCCTCTCGCCTTCTCTGAGCTTCAAAGTCGACAACGCGCCGGCGGAGATCTGGGGAGACCACCTCGGCATCGTGGTCTGGGCGGGTCGGGCGAACTTCGACAAGGCGCGCGCGCTGGGCGTGCGGTGGGTGCGCATCAGCCACGAGCTGGGTTGGGGGTCCTTCGACGACTCGCTCATCACCTACGCGCACTCCATCGGGCTCAAGGTGCTGCACGCCTGCCAGAAGAGCGCGAACGGGCAGCACATCTACACGGACGCCGACATCCCCGCGTTCGCCAGCTACTGCGCCGCCTGGGTGGACAAGGGCGTGGACGCGATTGAAATCGGCAACGAGTGGAACCACCGCCCGTTCTACCTCTACAACGGCGGAGATCCCGACTCGACGTTCGTCTCCCAGGCGAAGTACTTCGACGCCACCACCGCTGCCATTCGCGCCAAGTCGGCCACCATTCCCATCATCAACTCGGGCTGGTCTCCCGAGCCGTCGCCGCGCCAGCCGCAGGAGGCGATGGCGAAGACGCTCGACAACTCGACCACCTTCAAGGCCAGGGGGACCGGCGTGGGGCATCACCCGTACGCGTACAACTGCCAGTCCATCCTCCAGTGCTCCTACCCCGCGCGCCGCGACTGGAACTCCTTCCTCGCCACGCAGGACGTGTACGCGGCGGCGAAGGCGCGGGGGTTTGACCACGGCGTGTGGATGACCGAGATCGGCGCGCCCACGGGCGGCGGCAACCGGAACTCCGACGGCGTGCCCTACTCGAACGAGATGCAGCGCCAGGTGTACGCCGACATCTTCACCGGCATTCCCCAGATGCGCGCGGCGGGGACGAAGATTGACGTGGTCTTCTTCTACACGCTGAACGACGGACCCAACGCCAGCGACCGCGAAGACAACATGGGCATCTACGACCGGAGCGGCGTGCTGAAACCGGCCGGCCAGCTGCTCCGCGACCAGGTGTCCAAGCCCTGGTAGGCGAACGCGCCACACGAAGTCTGTGGCGCGGCGAGCGGCTGGGGCTATCGTGACGGCCTCGCTCGCACCTCATGGACCACTCGCAGAAAATCCAGGCCTTCGAGTCGTGGCTTCAGTCGACCGGAACGGCTGAGCAGAAGGCGCTCTTCGACAAGACGTTGGTGCAGGGCATGGTCATCGTGGCCGGTAGCCGCGCGGTGACCAAGGGCCACGTCGAAGCGAGCGCGCTGTTGGCGTCGGAGAGCGGCGCGCCCGAGGCCATCGTTCAGAGCATTCTCAAGCTGGGGCAGCTGCTGGTCCGCTTCGAAGACAGCCCCACCTCGCGGGCCGATGGCGTGTCGCTGGCCAACGTCGCCATGCCCACCCGGGTGGAGACGCATGCGCCTGGCGCCGACGTGGCCCCCATCGTCGCGCCGCGGCCCTCCGCGCCGCCGCCCCCGAGGCC
>CAZFXD010000371.1:0-4342 GCA_964522795.1 uncultured Myxococcaceae bacterium | reverse complement strand
CGTAGACGTCGGGCGTCCACATGTGGAACGGAACCGCGGAGACCTTGAACGCGAACCCCGATGCGATGAGCACGAAGCCGACGATGACGAGCTTCTTGTCCGCGCCGCCCAACGTTCGCGCCAGCTCGGAGAACTTGGTCGTGCCCGTGGCCCCGTAGAGCAGCGAGGCGCCGTACAACATCACCACCGCCGAGAACGCGCCGAGGATGAAGTACTTGAAGCCGGCTTCGGCGGGGCGCTTGCCGCGGCGCAGGTACGCCGTCAGCGCGTAGGTGGAGATCGACAGCACCTCGAGGTTGATGAAGAGCGTGATGAACTCGTTGGAGAGCCCAAGCAGGCTCATGCCCGCGGCGGCGAACAACATCAGCGCGTAGAACTCGCCGCGCTCCGCGTTGCGGTGCTTCAGGAAGCCCACGGTCAACAGCAGCGCCAGCACGGTGGCCACGCACACCAGGACCGTGAGGAAGTTCGAGAACGGGTCCGAGACCGCGAAGCCCTGCAACACCAGGGCGGCCGGCTCGAAGGCGTGCGAGAAGGCGAGCGCCCCCGCCAGCACGGTCGAACTGAGCGCGATCAGCATCTGGTACGTGCGCGCCGGAGACGAGAGAAAGACTTCGGAGATGAGCAGGAGAATGCCGCCCAGCACGAGCACGCCGGCCGGCGCGACCGAGGCGAAGTCACCCGAGGTAAACGCGGGAATGTTCATCGGCGCTCCTCCGCGGCCGGGGCCACGACCGCCGGGGGCGGCAGACGCGTGGGCACCATGCGAACGCGTCGGCGACTTGGGCCTTCTTCAGACGGCATCGGCGGCGGGCTTTCACCTGGAGGGGGAGGCATCGGCAGCACCGCCTGCAAGGGGGCGGGGGCCGCTGCGGGCGCGGCCATCGCCGTCGCATCGCCCGGGAACTCGCGCACCTGCATGCGAACCTGGGCTTCGGTCACCTTGCCCGGGTGCGCGGAGAACTCGTAGCGGTTGACGAAGTGCCGCGTCGACGGGGCGATGACGTTGAGAATCGGCTGTGGCATCAGGCCCATCACCGCGATGAGGAGAATCAACGGCGCGGCCGTCAGCAGCTCGCGCAGGTTCACATCGGTCAGGTGCTTGTTCTTTTCGTTCTCCAGCGGCCCGAAGAACACGCGCTGCACCATCCACAGCATGTAGGCCGCGCCCAGCACCACCGCCAGGCCGCCCACCACGCCGTAGCTCCACAGCTCGGGGCTCTTCACCGTGCCGAGAAGGACGAGGAATTCGCCCACGAACCCGTTGGTGCCGGGAACCGCGATGGAAGAGAACGTGACGATGACGAAGAGCGTGGTGAACACCGGCATCACTTTGGCGATGCCGCCGTACTCGGCGATGTCGCGCACGTGGCGGCGCTCATAGAGCATGCCGAAGAGAAGGAAGAGCGCGCCGGTGGACACGCCGTGGTTCAGCATCTGGTACGCCGAGCCGGTGGCGCCTTCAGGCGTGAGCGCCATGATGCCCAGCATGCAGTACCCAAGGTGCGAGACCGAGGAGTAGGCGATGAGCTTCTTCACGTCGGTCTGCGCCAGACACATCAACGCGCCGTAGACGATGCCGATGAGCGCCAGTCCTCCCAGCAGGTGCTGGAAGTGTTTGGCCGCCGCTGGGAAGAGCGGAATGGCGTAGCGCCAGAAGCCGAACGTGCCCATCTTCAGCATCACGCCCGCGAGCACCATCGAGCCGGCCACGGGCGCCTGCACGTGCGCTTCAGGCAACCAGGTGTGCACCGGCACCATCGGGACCTTGATGGCGAAGGCGAGCGCGAAACAGAGGAACAGCCACGGGCCGTACTTGGCCAGCGACGCGGCCACGGGCGACAGACCGACGCAGGGGTCCGTGGTGCAGCGCGCCACTTCAGCCGTCGCCGGCAACAGGCCGTTGTAGATGGCCGCGTAGTCGAATGAGTGCGTGCCCGGCGGAGTGGCCATGAAGTACGTGGCCAGCAGCGCCACCAACATGAGCAGCGAACCGACCAGGGTGTAGAGGAAGAACTTCATCGCCGCGCGCTGGCGGTCTTCCGCGCCCCACACGAGGACGAGGAGGAACATCGGAATCAGCATCGCTTCGAAGAAGATGTAGAACACCATCACGTCGAGCGCGCACAAGGCGCCCAGCATCGACGTCTGCAGCAACAGCAGCGCGAGGTGGAACTCTTTGACCCGGGTGTCGACCGAGGTCCACGACGAGAGCACCACCAGCGGCCCCAGGATTCCGGTGAGGAGCACCAGGGCCACCGCGAGGCCGTCCACGCCCACGTGGTAGGTGAGGCCAATCGAGTCCACCCACTTCAGGCGGTACTCGAGCTGAAACTCCGGCCCCTGCGGAATGAAGCGGTACCAGGCCCACGCGGTGGTGAAGAAGCTCGCCACCATGCCGACCAGCGTGGTGACGCGAATCTGAAACTTCTCGTTCTGCGGCAGGAAGGCCACCAGCGCGGCGAACACGGCCGGCGCAAAGATGACCAGGTTGAGCAGCCGGGTGTCAGCGACGGAAGTCATGGGGCCACCTTGAGGAAGGCGAACGCGACGCCCGCGGCCAGGCCCAGCACCATGAACACCGCGTAGAGCTGCGCGTCACCAGCCTGGAATCGACGGATGAGCCCACCCAGCCCGAGCGGGAGGCTCCCGCCGAGACCCTCCACGCCGATGGTGTTGATGAAGAAGTCGTCGATGACTTTGTACGCGCCCTCGGCGAAGGCCTGAATGGCGCGCAGGGGGTAGCCGTAGAACTCGTCCACGTAGAACTTGTCCTTGGCCCACACCCGAATCGTCTCGTGCCAGGGGGCGAGCTGCGTGCCCGCGCGCGGGGCGAACTTGCCGCGGTAGAGGAACCAGGCCGAGGCGCCGCCAATCATCGCGATGACCCAGGCCATCACGTAACCCTGAACCAGCGGTGCCCACCACGCGCCTTCGTGCGCTTCGAGCTCAAAGGTCCCGAACGTCTTCGCGTTGTTCGCAGCCAGCGCGAAGACTGGCCGCATGAAGTTCTCCATCAGCGACTCTTTGCCGTGGCCGCTGGGCGACTCGAACATGACCGGAAGCCCGTGGATGAGAGCCGCCACTGACAGCACCGCGAGAATCATCAGCGGCACGGTCATGTAGAGGCTCGACTCGTGCGCGTACGGCGTGCGGGCGTTGGGGGCGCGCTCGCCCTCGAACATCAGCACGTACAACCGCGTCATGTAGAAGGCCGTGCACAGCGCGGCGAGCAGCCCCATGAACCAGACCACGTGCAGCACGTGCTCATGGCCCGCCAGCTTCGTGGTGTGAATGCCATGGAGGATGGCGTCTTTGGAGAAGAAGCCAGAGAGCGGAACGATGCCGGTGATGGCCAGCGTGGCCACGCCGAACGTCCACCAGGTGTGCTTCATCTGGTGCTTCAGGCCGCCCAGCTTCTTGATGTCGGTCTCGTCCCCGTTGCCGTGCATCACGCTGCCCGCGCCGAGGAACAGGCACGCCTTGAAGAAGGCGTGGGTCACCACGTGCAGGAAGGCCGCCCAGAAGATGCCGGCGCCCACGCCCATGAACATGAAGCCGAGCTGGGAGACGGTGGAGTAGGCGAGCACCTTCTTGCTGTCGTCCTGTGCGAAGGCGATGAGCGCGGCGAGCAGTGCCGTCGCCGCACCGATGAGCGCCACCACCGCCATCGCGTCGGGCGAGAGCACGAGCAGGTACGAGAGGCGGCAGAACAGGTACACGCCGGCCGTCACCATCGTGGCCGCGTGGATGAGGGCCGAGACGGGCGTGGGGCCGGCCATGGCGTCGGGCAACCAGACGTAGAGCGGTAGCTGCGCGCTCTTGCCGGACGCGCCGAGGAGGAAGCAGAGCAGAATGGTCGTAATCCAGAACCCGAAGGTGCGGCCCTTGAGCGGCCCTTCAGCGACGACGGTCGCGCGCGACACCTTGCCGCCCGCGTCGTCGGCGCCCATCGACGAAGCGAAGGCCTCCACGGTCTGAAACGCCAGGGGGCCCTTGGTGCGGATGCCCACGTCCATCTTCGCTTTGGCCTCGTCGGGCGACATCAGCCCCTTGTGCGCGAAGTTCTCTGCCGGCGCCTGGGCCACGAACGCCGTGAGGAGCATGACGAAGAGGAAGCTCGCCACCAGAAAGCCGAAGTCGCCGATGCGGTTGGCGATGAAGGCCTTCTTGCCGGCGGCCGCTTTCTCAGCGTCGGTGTACCAGAAGCCGATGAGCAGGTAGCTGCACAGGCCCACGCCTTCCCAGCCCACGAAGAGCAGCACCAGCGAGTCGGCCAGCACCAGCGTCAACATCATCGCCACGAAGAGGTTCAGGTAGGTGAAGAACCGCGCGTACCCCT
>CAZFXD010000370.1:0-4345 GCA_964522795.1 uncultured Myxococcaceae bacterium | reverse complement strand
CAGCGACATCTACTCGCTGGGGATCGTGCTCTACGAAGCCCTGACCGGCGCCCCGCCCTTCACCGGCAAGAACCCGCTCGAGGTGATTCTCAAGCACGTCAAGGACCCGCTCCCGCCCATTCGAATCCCGCCGCACCTGGAAGCGCCTCCCACCAACCTCGAGATCATCGTCCACAAGTGCCTCGCCAAGTCGCCCATGGACCGCTTTCAGTCGATGGACGAAGTGGTGGCCGCGCTCACCGAGCTCGGCGCGCCCACCGGCCCAACGCCCACTGCGGCGTGGCTGAAGTCGAGCCCGCTCGAGAACTTCAAGCGCCTCGCTCCCGTGTCCGTTCCCCTGGGCACGCTCCTGCTGGGCATCGCGCTGGGCCGCTCGATCCTGGCGCAACCCGCGCCGGTCCCCGAGGCGCCGCCGCGAGCCGCCGCCATCGCGGTCGCCCCCGCGATGGAACGCGCGGTCATCGAACTCGATTCTGTGCCCACCGGCGCCTCCGTGACGCAGAACGGCGCGTTGCTGGGCGTAACGCCGTTGTCCGTCAACCTGGCGCCCGAGGCCCGTGACGCCCTCTTCACGCTCTCCAGCACGGGGTACATCTCCACGACCGTGTCGGCACAGGGTGGCAGCGCCCCCTCGCAGCTGGTGGTGCACCTGACGCCCGCGCCCGCGCCCGCGATGGTGAAGCCGGCCGCCCCGACCCGAACCGCCAAGCCCACGCCCGTCCGTCGGCACGCACCCAGTCGATTGAAAGATGAGGACGACCCTCGTCCCGCGACCAAGGCGAGAGACGAGCTGAAGCGCCCGACCAACTGAGCCTGGTCAGGGCGTCGGAGGAAGCGCGTCGAGCTCCCGGCGCTTCCACAGCCGCATCAGGTTCTCCCGATGCGTGGCCAAAATGAACAGCACCAGCCCGCAGACCAGGTAGAGATAGGCGCCCAGTCCACGAAACGCGTACATCCCCAGGGCGGCTGCCACCGCCGCCGAGAGCGACGCCACCGACCCCTTGTTGGTGAGACGGAGCAGCGCGGCGTAGACCACCAGCGCGGCCAACGCCGCCTTCCACTCCATCGCCGCCACCACCCCGAGGGCCGTCGCCACCCCCTTGCCACCGCGGAACCAGAGCCAGGGGGGAAACACGTGCCCCGTCACCGCGGCGAGCGCAACCGCGCAGTGCAACTGGCGGTACGTCACCGCATATTCACGCGCCACCAGCACCGGGACCGCGCCCTTCAACGCATCGAGCGCCAGCACCAACAGGGCGATCTTCACCCCTGCCACCCGCGCCACGTTGGTCGCGCCGATGTTTCCGCTCCCATGGGCGCGCACGTCTTTGCCGACCCACTGGCGCGTCAACAGCAACCCGAACGGAATGGAGCCGAGCAGGTAGGACGCGACCACGAACTCCAGCGTCACCACAAGCCGTGCCGCCACATCACGATCACCGCGAGGTAGTTCACCGCCAGGGCGCCCAGGGCCACGTTGCGCAGCCGCGTCCAATCTGCGTCGGAGAGCGAGAGCTGCGGGGTGGGGAGCCGAAACACGAGGTGCAGCACCGTCCACACCGCAGCCAGCGCGAACGCCAGCGCGGCCAGCGTACCCAGGGGGTTGGCGACCAACGCCCCCGTGAGGTTGAAGTGCCCCACCCGCTCCGCCACCCGCGTCAGGCCGCACCCGGGGCAGGGCCAGCCGGTGATTCGCCGGAACGCGCAGCCCCAGAACGGCACCAGGCGCGCCACGCTCACGTAGCGGCCGACCAGCAGGCCTCCAAGGCCGACCAGCCCCACGACGTCGAGCGGCCCCAGGGTGCGATTGCGGGCAGAAAACGTGAGCTTCACACGCGCGTCTCTAGCGCGACGTGACGCGGCGCGGCCACAGGAACCCACCGCGCTTGCCCACGACCGGAGCGTTCAGTTATCCAGTGCCCCATGAACTCCATCGCGATTGCCTGCTCCCTGCTGCTCGCCGCCGCTCCCACCAAACAGGCGCCCAAGACGGCGCCCGCCCCCAAGGGCGATGCGTGCGAAGGCCACGAAACCGCCGCCGGGAAGATGACGGAAGAGCAGTGCCACCACGACATGGCGGCCCCGGCCGCCGCGGCGAAGTCCGAAGGCGCCGTGGTCACGCGGGGCGAAAAACTCAAGGGGCTGCCCCCAACTGATTTGTCCAAATTGCTCGCGTCGGCGTCGGAGTACGACGGCAAGGAAGTCAGCCTCAAGGCGACGGTGCGCCGCGCCTGCACCAAGAAGGGCTGCTGGATGGAGCTCTCCTCGTCTGAGAAGGGCGCCGGCGTTCGGGTCACCTTCAAGGACTACGGTTTCTTCGTCCCCCTCGATTCGGCCGGCCGCACCGCCACGGTGGAAGGCACCGTCAAAGTGGCTGAGCTCTCCGAGGAGCGCGCCAAGCACTACGAGTCTGAGGGCGCGACCGTGGCTCGCTCCAAAGACGGCAAGGCGCGCGAGGTTCAGCTCGTCGCGACCGCTGTCGAACTGCGCGCAGCCGGGAATTGACGCGCGCGTACACGATGCGGGGGGTGATGGACGCCGCCGCTCGCGCGGTGGACCTCACCCGGACCTTTCTCACCGACCTCGAACCTGAGAGTCGAATTCACGACGTTCAGAACGACCCCCGCTTTCAACATCGCGGCGTGGACCTCTTGTGGGATCGGCCCGGGCTGCCGGTGCTGGGCGTCGAGGTGAAAGGCGACCGCAACGCGCGGCGCGGGAACTTCTTCTTCGAGTTGCTCTCCAACGCCGAGAAGGAAAGCCCGGGGTGCTTCCTCTACTCGGAGGCCGACTGGCTGACGTACGTGTTTCTCGAGACGCAGACCGTCTACGCCCTGCCGCTGGACGAGACGCGCGCGTGGTTTCGACAGCACGCGGCGCAGTACCCGCTCAAACACACCCAAACGCGCACCGGCCCCGTCCGCTACACCACCGTCGGTGCGGTCGTGCCGGTGAAACACGTGCTCACCCACGTGAAGACCGTTCTCACCTGGGCGCCGGGTCGCAGCGCGCCTGGGCGCGCGGCTTCCTGATAACCTCCACCGAGGCGACATGGCGACCAAACACCAACCCGGCGACGGCGACAGCGGCACAGCCGTCGTCACCGAGACGAAGAAGAAAGAGAAGCTGAAGAAGCCCCCGCTCTACAAGGTGATCTTCCACAACGACAACTACACCACCATGGAGTTCGTGGTGCAGGCCCTGATGGAGTTCTTTCAGAAGAACGAATCCGACGCGGTGGCCATCATGCTGTCGATTCACCGCACAGGGTTCGGGGTGGCCGGCGTCTACACGCACGAAGTGGCCGAAACGAAGATGGAAAAAACCCATGCGGCCGCGCGCGCTCGCGAATACCCATTGCGGTTGACGATGGAACCTGAGGAACTCTGACCGTGGCTTCCCCGATTATTGCGAAAGAACTGCAAGCCGCGCTTCGATTCGCGATCAACGAAGCCAAGCGGCTCCACCATGAGTACCTGACCCTCGAGCACGTCCTCCTCGGGCTGCTGAAAGACCCCCGCGTCCTGCAGGTGCTCAAGGCCTGCGCCGCTGACCCCCAGAAGCTGGGCGAGAAGCTGCAGGCCTTCCTCGTGGAAACGGTCGAACGCCTGCCCGAGGACCAGACCGCGGAGCCACAGCAGACCCGCGCCGTCGAGCGCACGCTGCAACGGGCCGCGTACCACGCACTCTCCGCAGAACAGAAGGTGATGGACGGGGCCGACGTGCTGATCGCCATGTTCCGGGAGGAAGAATCGCAGGCGCTCTTCCTGCTCAAAGAGGCCGGCGTGACCCGCCTGGACATTCTCAACTACGTGTCGCACGGCGTGACCAAAGACGGGTCGGAGCCGAGCGAGACCCGACAGCCGGCCGGCAGCGACGAAGAAGGAGAAGACGCACCGGCGAAGAATCCCCTCGAGGCCTACACCACCGCGCTGAACACCGAGGCCGCCGAAGGTCGCATTGACCCACTGATTGGCCGCTCGGCCGAGCTCGAACGGACGGTGCAGGTGTTGTCTCGCCGCCGCAAGAACAACCCCTTGTACGTGGGGGAAACCGGTGTCGGAAAGACGGCGATCGCCGAAGGCCTCGCCCTGGCCATCGTGGAAGGCAAGGTCCCCGAGCCGCTGAAGAACGCATCCATCTACTCGCTCGACATGGGCGCGCTCCTGGCAGGAACGAAGTTCCGCGGTCAGTTTGAAGAGCGCCTGAAAGCGGTGCTCAAGGCGCTCAAGGAGATCCCCGGGGCGATCCTGTTCATCGATGAGATTCACACCATCGTCGGCGCGGGCGCGACGTCGGGCGGCTCGATGGATGCATCGAACCTTCTCAAACCGGCCCTGGCGTC
>CAZFXD010000369.1:0-4365 GCA_964522795.1 uncultured Myxococcaceae bacterium | reverse complement strand
GCGTCGCCCGGCTTCGGCGGCGGGCTCTCCGCAGGCGCCTCGGGCTCGGCCGCGGCGTCTTCGTTGGCGCGCGGCACGAACTTCGTGGGCGCGGCTTCCACCACTTCCGGTTCGGCGACGGCGTTGGCCGCGGAGTCGCCCCCGGGGGGGGCCGGGGTGGGAGACGGAATCGGCGTCGCCAGGTGGGTCGTCGCGGCGGGCGCGCGGTCGCGGCCGATGTCGTAGGCGATGAAGCCGGCCACCAGCATCAACAAGCCCAGCGCGGCGGCCCAGGGCACCCAGTTGCGGCGTGGAGGGGAGAAGGGGCTCGTCGGCAGCGACGGCATCGAGTCTTTCATTGAGACGGCCGCCAGGGGCGACGTGGCGGGCTCCAGATGGGCCGGCTTGATGAGGGCGGGGTCCGGGGGCAGGTGCGGCTGGGTCTGCGCCATCGACGGCGTCGGTCCAGACGCCGTCATCATCGGCAGGGCGGGTTCTGTCTTGTCGGAGATGAAGTCGGCGCTGAGCGAGGTCAACAGCGGCACCGAGGTCGGCTCGACCGCGGGGATGCTCCCGTCTTCCGGCGTGTCGTGCGGCAGTCCGGCGGTGGGCATTTCCCCGGTGTCAGAAGGTCCTTCGAGGGTCTGGGCCGTGAGGCGGGGCGACGTCTGCGCCATCGGGTCTTCGTCGGCATTGCCCGGCCCGAACTCCGCGATGATGGCCGTATCGGTCGAGGTGGGGCGGGTGACGGGCGCGTGGGTCGGCGTCTTGGGCGCTTCCTCTCGCACCGAGGCCAGCTGCCGCCGCTCCGCCTGGTACTCCGCCGCGAACAGCTCGCGCACGTACCGGCTGGCAGACTCGGGGCCGGCTTCCGGGTCGACCTCGAGCAGGGCCGACAGCACCTTCAGGCGAAACTCTTCGGCGGACTGAAAGCGCTTGGCCGGGTCGGGGGAGATGGCCTTCATGGTCAGTGCCGCCACGGCGGGGGGCACCGAGGGAACGACTTGCGCAATCGGCGCCACGATGGGGGTGGCCACGCGCAGCATCATCTCCGTCGGGCGCAGCGACTCGAAGGGGTGTTCGCCCGACAGCATCTCGTACAGGCACATGCCGGTGGCGTAGAGGTCGGTCCGCCGGTCGACGAGCTGGTTCTGCGCCTGCTCGGGCGCCATGTACATGAACTTGCCCACCACGATGGTGGGGTTGGTACGGCTGGGCGACATCGAGCTCTTGGCGAGGCCGAAGTCGATGACCTTCACCTCACCCTCGTACGAGACGATGATGTTGGGCGGCGAAATGTCGCGGTGCACCAGCAGCAGTTCTTTGTCGTTGTCGTCGCGCTTGCGGTGGGCATACGCGAGCGCGTCCAGCACGCGGGAGACGATGTAGAGCGCCACGCCCATGGGAATGCGCTTCTTCTGCTCGCGCGTCTTTCCCAGCAGCTTGCGCAGGTCTTTCCCGTCGACAAACTCGAGCGCGAGGTAGGGCTCGGAGTTGTGCACGCCCATGTCCAGGACCTGGGCGATGGCGCCGTGCTGCAGCTTCACCAGCGTCTTGGCTTCATTGACGAAGCGCTTGAGGAACTCGGGGTCTGAGGCCAGCGCGGGGAGAATGCGCTTGATGACGCAGAGCTTCTCGAACCCCTGCGCCCCCTCCAGCCGCCCCAGGAACACCTCGCCCATGCCGCCCTGCGAGAGCGGCAGGAGCAGCCGATACCGGCCGAAGGGCGTCGGCTTGAACGGGCGAATTTTCTGAGGGGCAGGGCTGACCACGGATTTTTCGATTCAACCGCGAATCACGGTCTGGCTCCACTGATTCAACCGCTTCTTGTGGGACACTGACGCTCGTCAAGGCGCGGCTGTTCCCTTCGGGGAAAACGGCCTGGAAAAGAGGCTCGTCTTTTTGCCGGACCCGGCCGATTCTTCCGCCGTGCAGTCGCTGACCAACCTGGCCGATGCCCTCAACCGGTGGACGACGCGCTACGTGCCGTCCGCGCTGTCCATCGCGGTGTTGATCAGCGTCTTCACCTTTCTTTTGGCGATGACCTGGGGAGGCGCCACCGCGAGCGCGGCCTTTGCGGGTTGGGCGGCGGGCCTGTGGGAGCTGCTCTCGTTCTCGATGCAGATGGCGCTGGTGATGTTCTCGGGGTCGCTGTTGGCGCAGACCCCGGCCGTCCAGTCGCTGCTTCGGCGCGTCGCCTCCACCGTCTCCACCCCGCGTGGCGCGGTGGTGCTGATGGCGATGTCCTCCATGACGCTGGCCTACTTCAACTGGGGCCTGTCCATCATCGCGGCGGCGATGTTGGTTCGCTTCGTCGCGCGTCGCGTCCCCACCGTCGACTACCGACTCCTGGTGGCGTGCGCGTACTTCGGGCTGGGAGCGACCTGGCACGCGGGGCTTTCAGCGTCAGCGCCGCTGTTGGTGGCGACCCCGAAACACTTCCTGGAGGCGCAGTTGGGGGTGATTGGCCTCGAGAAGACGCTCTTCTCTCCGTTCAACCTCACGCTCCTGGTGGTGGTGATGGGGCTGCTGGTCCTGTTCGCGTGGGTGCTCCACCCTCCGCCGGGGCAGGTCGTCTCGGTGGACCCGGCGCTGCTGCCCCCCACCGAAACCACTCGCGCCGTTCGCGCTCCCATCGATTCGGTCTCGCGCTTTCTCGACGAGACGCCTGCGCTGAACGCCCTGCTGGGCGGGGCGCTCCTCATCGCCTTTGCCCTGCAGGTGTGGGACTCCGGCTGGCAGCGCCTCAACCTCAACGGGCTCAACCTGCTCTTCCTCGGCCTCGGCGTCGGCCTGCACCGCTCGCCGGCCGACGTGCTCAAGGCGGGCGAAGAGGCGGGCGCGTCGCTGTCGGGCATCGTGCTGCAGTTTCCGCTCTACGCGGGCATGTACGGCGTCTTCAAGGCGACGGGCCTGACCGAGAAGCTGGGTGAGCTGTTCGTGTCCATCAGCACGCAGCAGACCTTCCCGGCGGTGGTGTACGTCTACAGCGGCATCGTCAATTACTTCGTGCCATCCGGCGGCGCGAAGTGGGCCATTGAAGGCCCGTACCTGCTCTCGGCGGCGAAGTCGCTGGGCGTGGCCCCCGAGAAGATTGTGCTCGCCTACGCCTGGGGCGACATGGCGACTGACTTGATTCAGCCGTTCTGGGCCATTCCGCTGCTCGGGATTGCCCGACTCGAATTCAAAGACGTCCTGGGGTTTCTGCTCTTGGTGTTCGCGGCGTACATGCCGCTGGTGACGCTGGCGTTCCTGTTCTTCGGCTGAGGAGCGCTACATGTCGTCGCAGGGCGTGCCCAGCTTCTCTTTCGAGTAGGGCCCCAGCTCGGTGTAGATCATCTGCGCGTTGTCCTCGACCGGCACGTCGATGAGCTTCGTCTCCTTCTTACCCGCCACCCACTTGGCGCCCTTCTGGCCGGTGACGAAGCGCATCTCTCCCGATTTGGTGATGAAGATTTCGCCCTCGGAGTCCGAGACCACGTTCTTCATCGGGTACACCGCCATCTTGCCGCGCTGGCCGACGAAGACGCGGAAGTCGCGCCGGGTGGTGACGCCCCACTCCTCGTCTCGCTCCTTGTCCACGAAGTAGTAGGTGCCGCTGTCGTCGCGGGCGAGCTTGTAGGGCTGACGTCGCCAGCGGAACTTGAGAAACGCCGCCTTCTCGCGCATCGCCTTCGCTTCGTCTTCCCCGAGGAGCTTGAAGACGGTCTTCTTGCCGCCGCAGCTCACGGAGTACTCGCCGTCCTTCAGGTCGAAGGACGGGGGCGAGCCCGAAAAGGGGAAGCGCGGGTCCCACAGCACCATGTCGAACTGCGTGTCCCCCTGCGCCCCGCCGCCGCGAACCCGCAGCTGAAAGAAGGTCGACCCGTCCCCGTAGAAGACTGGCCCGGAGAACCGCTGCTCTTTGTGAAAGGCGACGACGTGTTTCTGCCCGTCGGACGCGAAGACAAAGCCGTCTTTCACCGCCGCGACGTCGGCGGGGTCGGGGAGCGAGGGGGCCTGTGGGGGTGCGACCACCAGCACTGCGAGCGCGGTAGAGAGAATCGACATGGCGGCGGAGTCTACACGCCTCGGGGTGGCGGACGTCCCTCATCACGGGTTTCGTGGAGGGTGAGCGCTGTCGAGTGCGGGCACGACATGGTGTATCTCCCCGGGGAATGTCCGAGACGACCATCGCCGCTGGCACCGTGCTGGGAGGGACCTGGGAAATCGTCTCACTGCTCGGCAAGGGCGGCATGGGCGAGGTGTGGGCCGGCAAGCACGCGCGCCTCGCCGACAAGCGGGTGGCGGTGAAGTTTCTGCATCTGGCCGTTCGCGATGACGCCGCACTCTCGCGGTTTCGCCGGGAAGCCGAAATCGCCGCCAAGCTGAACCACCCCAACATCG
>CAZFXD010000368.1:0-4372 GCA_964522795.1 uncultured Myxococcaceae bacterium | reverse complement strand
GCCTCGCATTGGCGGCACCCCGCCCCCCCCACCCACCGCAGGCGTGCCCGAGGGACTCGACGGCGGCCGGGTTGACCCAACAGGCGACATGGGCGCGGCTGGGTCCGGTGCGGGCGCGGGTGCGTTCTCGGGTGGCTCAGCGGGTTTGGCCGGTGGCGGTGCGGGTTTGGCCGGTGGGGGCGCGGGTGCGGCCGCTGCGGGTGCGGGTGCGGCTGCCGCTGCGGGTGCAGCTGCGGCTAAGGCTACGGCTGCGAACGGATCGGGCAGTGGCTCGAGCGGATCGAACTGGGCCGGTTCGGCGGGCGTGGCGGCTACGGCACCGAATGAACCGTGGTCCAAGCGGTCGGTCACGATGAAGAACGAGGGCGCCACGGCGGTGGGCCGCCTCGCCACCGCGTTGGAAGAAGTGAACGGAAAACTCAAAGAAGCCACCGACACCAAAGACGCGATCAAGCTGACATGCGTCAACGAGGTCTTGAAGCAGCTCAAGGCGATTGTGGGCATCGCCAACCAGGCGAACGTCAACCTGCAGTCGAACATCGCGGCGTCCAAGGAGTCCGAAGCAGATCAGGAATTCGCAAAGGTCATCACGGCTCAGAACATCGGCATGAACCTTCGGGCTGAGTCCGAGAAATGTCTGGGCCAGCTGGCGTGGAAGACCGCGGAGAACCTGCAGAAGATCGTCGAGCCGCCGAAAGACCTGCCGGCTGGCGACCTGGCGAAGTGGTACCCGCCCGCTCTGACGACGTCGTACACGGCGCCTGGCAGCCCGTAACCAGCCGCTGCGACGCAGAAAAATTCTGAAGACATGACCCGACCGTGTGCTAGGAGTCGCGAGATGCCGTTGGGCCTTCGAGGGGTTACAGCTCAGCCGTGATGAAGAATTCGATTCGAAAATTTGAGGTCGCCGTCCTTGTTGCCGCTGTGTGCCTCGGTACGACGGCGTCTGCCCAGGAAGGCGACGGCGACTCGAACGCGAACACGGAGTCGAAGCTCGGGTTGAAGATCGGCGAAGGGCGCCTTCACCCGTTCTTCACGGTGGAAGGTCGCTTCGACTCGGCGGCGGGGTACAAGCAGAACCCCGCGCTGCAACAGGTCCTGTTCCCTGAAATTGTGGCTCGATTCCGACCGGGAATCCTGTTCGACCTGGACACGTCGTCAACAAGCGTCGCTTTCGCGGGCAACGCCGAATACGTCTGGTACACCGGCGCCCTCACGTCGGATTCGTACAAGTACTCTCGCTTTCAGGCCGACGTCTCTTTGGACACGGCGTTCAACAAGGACGGCCCGGTCGAGTTCCAGCTGGGTGACCAGCTCGTGCGGTCAGACCGTACCACCAACGTGGCGGCGCCCATTTCGCTGCTCTCGCTGTACAACGACGCGCACGTCGCGATTCCCATCCACCCAGGCGGTGGGGCGCTCGAGTTCGCTCCGAAGGTGAACGTCAGCGTTGAGCTGTTTGAGCCGCTGATTCAGGGGAATCTGGTCGGATGCACCTCAGACCCCAAGTGCGACACCACGCAGGTCGCGAGGATGAACTACGTCAACGTTCGCCCGGGCCTCGCGGCGCGATGGAGGTTCTTCCCCAAGACCGCGCTGATGTTGGACTCGACGGTTGACGTACGAGGGTACATCGCGGACCCCACCGGTCTCGTCAATCGCTCGCCGCTGCTGTGGAAGTCGCAGCTCGGGCTGGTGGGTCTGGTCACGACGAAATTCTCCGTCACCCTGTTGGCGGGGTTCGGCATGGACTTCCGCGGCGTGTCGGCGAACGGTACCGGGGCGATGTCGTTCCTCGGCCAGATTGAATTGGGGTTCCTGCCGTCGGAGTCGTTCAACATCCGGCTGGGCGGCATGCGTTCGTTGAACCCTGTTCCGATTTACGGAACCTACGCAGATACACGCGCATACCTGACGTCTCGCCTCAACGCGTGGTCGAACAAGTTCCACTTCGACCTCAGCGGCGGCTTCGACTACCTGACGTTCTACGGCGGCTCCGGTCGCAACGACATCGTGGTGAGCGTGACCGCCGGTCCCAAAGTCGACTTCACGCAGTGGTTCGCCGTGGGGGCCGGCTACACGCTCTCTCTCCGAAATTCCATCAGCGGCGACGTGACGGCGGGTCTGACCCAATTCATTCGCCACGAGGCGTTGCTCAACCTCACCTTCCAGTATTAGAGCAGCGCACTTGATGCGTCGCTCGCTCCTCGTCCTCACCCTCGTCGCTGTCGGTTCGTGTCGCCCTCCGGCCGTGTCGTCGCCCACGGGCCCTGGGGTGGTGTCGAACGCAGCGGACGCCGGCACGGTGTCGCTCACGGCCAGCACGCTGGGCGCGGGCGACATGGTCGAAATCCGCGTGTTTCAGGAGACGGAGCTCTCCGGGGTGTTCCGGGTCTCTCCCGAAGGCTCCATCGACTACCCCTTGTGCGGCCGCGTGCGGCTGAGCGGTCTCACGTCGAACCAGGTCTCGGACGTCATCACCGACTGCCTGAAGTCGGGCTTCGTCAAGCGCCCGCAGGTCTCAGTGCTGATTCGCGAGTACAACTCCAAGAAGATCTTCGTATTCGGCGAAGTCCAGAAGCCCGGCACGTTCTCCTACGAAGAGAACATGAACATCATTCAGGCCATCACGCTGGCGGGCGGCTTCACCAAGACGGCCTCCAAGAACGCGGCCAATGTGACCCGTATCGTCGACGGTCGGGAATCGAAGGTCGCTGTTCACGTAGAAGACATCGGCGTGGGCCGGGAGCGAAACTTCCTGCTTCAGCCGGGCGACATCGTGTTCATCCCCGAGAGCTTCTTCTAGACCGCGCTACTTCGGCGCCGGCTCTTTCAGCAGCTCATCCACCTCGGCCAGGTACTTCACCAGCAGCTCTTCCGCGAACCCTTCGTGCGTCGCGCGGACCACGCCTTTACGGTCGATGAGGAACGTGGTGGGCATCACGTTCACCTTGAGCACCTTCTCGGCGATGGCCGCGTTGGGGTCGAGGAGGACGGGGACGGAGATCTTGGTGGTCTGGAGGAACTTCTTGATGTGCACGGGGTCGGCGTCGATGTTGAGCGCGTAGACCCGAAGGCCGCGCGCGCCGTACTCCTTCTGCATGTCATCGTACAGGGGCAGCGAGTCGCGACATGGCTCGCACCACGACGCCCAGACATCGAGCAGCACCACGTGGCCTCGCTCCTGCGACAGCTTCCAGCGGTCGTTGGACTCGTAGCGGGCGAGTTCCAGCTCGAGCGGCTTTCCATCAGCGCCCAGCCCGGACCCGGTGAGCGGAGGCGGGGCCACGAAGCGGGGGGTGCAGCCCGAACACGCGACGACCAGGGCGAGAATGAGGCTGCGCATCACGCCTTCTTACCTTGCCTCGAGGCGCTTTAAGAGCAGTTCCACCAGGCCTCCGAAGCTGCCGTTGCTCATGACCAGCACCACATCTCCCGAGCGGGCCTGGCTGGCCACCAGGGTGGCGATGCCGGCGACGTCCTCGAGCGCCGTGGCGGTGATTCCCTGCGCCTCGAGGTCCGTCGCCAGCTGCGTGGCGCTCAAGCCTTCTCCCTGGGGAATCTTGTCGTGCGGCGCGGGGGTTTTGACCACGACGCGGGCCGCGCCCCCAAACGCGTGGGCGTAGGCCTCCTGGTGGATGTTGCGGCGGCTGGTGTTGGAGCGGGGCTCGAAGACGGCCCACAGAGGGCGGCCGGGGAAGCGCGCCCTCACCGCGGCGATGGTCTCGCTCACCGCGCGAGGGTGGTGGGCGAAGTCGTCCACCACGGCCACTCCGGCGGGCTCGCCGCGCAGCTCCTGGCGCCGGCGCACGCCGCTGAACGTCCGCAGCCCTTCGTCAACCTGGGCGAAGGAGAGGCCGAGGTGGCGCGCCACGGCGATGACGCCGAGGGCGTTCTCCACGTTGTGCAGGCCATAGACGCCCAGTGTGAGCCTTTGGGGGGCGCCGCCGCGCTCTCGCACCGTGAGCTGTGTGCCGGCCGCGGACACGGTGGCTTCGAGGCAGCAGAGGTCCACGCTGTCGTCGGGCACCCGCGAATAGGTCGCGACCCGGCACTTCGCCTCTCGAGCGATTCGGACGGCGTTGGGGTAGCTGGCGGCGACCGCGATGAACCCCTCGCGGGGCATGAGCGCGGCCAGCTTGACGAAGCTCGACTCGTAGTGCGCCAGGTCGCGGTAGATGTCGGCGTGGTCAAACTCCACGCTGGTGAGGATGAGCGACTTCGGCTGGTAGTGGAGAAACTTGGGGCCTTTGTCGAAGTACGCGGTGTCGTATTCGTCGCCCTCGACGACGAAATGGGCGCCCTGCCCCAGCCGATAGTTGCTCTGAGAATTGAGCGTCACCCCGCCGACCAGAAACGAGGGGTCCTTCCC
>CAZFXD010000367.1:0-4388 GCA_964522795.1 uncultured Myxococcaceae bacterium | reverse complement strand
CTCCGCCAGAAGAAGTTGGTCGACCAGAAGGGGTCGTCGGGCATGGGCGTGGGCAAGTCGACCATGGTCTACACGGTCACCACGTTCGCCACCGATCTGCTCAAGCAACTGCTGGAGCGCAACCGGTACGCCGGTCCGGCGCCGGTCCGCCTCGAAGAGTGGGCGCTAGCCGTCTCCCAGCAGAGCATTCGAAAGTCGCGCGTCACCGCCCATGTCCTGGCCGACGCCTGCTCGGACCTGGTGATGTCCACCGAGGTGCTCGACGCGCTGGGCCCCGCCATGAATGGCGGCCGCTCGGTCTTCCTGTACGGCGCTCCGGGAAACGGGAAGACGGCGCTCTGTCGCCGGCTGGTCCACTGCTTTCAGGGCGACATCTTCATTCCCCATGCGCTGTTGGTGGACGACTTCGTCATTCGCCTGTTCGACCCTACGGTCCACGAACCGGTAGAAGCGGCCGACGATGCCAGCAGCCACGACGCGCGCTGGGTCAAGTGTCATCGGCCCCTGGTGGTGACGGGCGGCGAATTGACCCTCGAAACGCTCGACCTCATCTACTCACCCGACGTTCGCTACTACGAAGCCAGCTTTCAGCTGAAGGCGACCAACGGGATGCTGCTCATCGACGACTTCGGGCGGCAGCGCACGTCTCCGAAAGACCTGCTCAACCGGTGGATCGTGCCGCTCGAGAACGACGTCGACTACCTCACACTCCACACCGGCAAGAAGATTCAGGTGCCCTTCGACGTGTTCACCGCGTTCTCGACCAACCTGGAGCCGGCGCAACTGGTGGACGACGCGTTTCTGCGCCGCGTCCGCTACAAAGTCGAGGTCCCCAGTCCCACGGTCCAGCAGTACATCTCCATCTTCGAGTTCGAGTGCTCCCGCCGGGGAATTCCATTCGAGCCGCGCGCGGCGCAGTACTTCGTCGACGCCCACGTGGTGGGAGCGGACCGCCTGATGGCCGGCTGCCAGCCTCGAGACATCGTGGCCCAGCTTTGCGACATCGCCGCCTATCGAAACCAAAGGCCGCAGCTATCGAAGGACCTCCTCGACGCTGCGGCCCGGCACTACTTCGCCCGCTTCCATTCGGTGTAGCGGCGGTTCCCCCGCCTTACTTGAGCGGCACCGACGCCAGGTCGGTCCCCAGGTTTCGAATGTCCTGCACCTTCATCACGTCGTCGGCGATGGAATACACGTCGTCATCCATGAACACGCTCCGTTTGACCTGGGTGGTGCTGTCGGCCCACCAGACGCGGCACTGCCCGGCATAGGGGCTGGTTTGAACCGGCTGGTGGGCGACGCCTCCCCGGTAGGTGAAGCCGGTCAGGGTCGAGACGTTGAACAGCATCAAGCCCGAGAACGACAACTTCGAGCCATAGCTGCCCCCTGAGCCGCCTTCGCAGACGTTCATCGGCAGCGCGAGGACACCTCGGGCGGGGAAGAAGTTGAACGCGAGGTGATCAGTGGCGGCTTCTGACGCCGTGCCACGCGTTCCGATGACGTACTTGTGCGTCAGGGTTGGCGCCTTCATGTCGTGAATGTCGAACATCTGCAGCTGAATGCCCGCGAACCAGGCAAACGAGCCTTGATCATCGGCGTCGAAGCCGATGCTGATCAGATGGTCCGCGTCGAGGGGGTGGAGGTAGGTCGAGAAGCCGGGAATCTTCAGCTCGCCCTCAATGCGCGGCGCGGCCGGGTTCTTGAGGTCGATGGCGAAGAGCGGGTCGGTCTTCTTGAAGGTGACGATGAACCCGCGGTCGCCCAAAAACCGCACCGAACGAATGTCTTCGGACGGCGCGATGTTGTCCACCCGCCCCACCTCGACCAGCCCCCCGTTGGACGGGGCGACGATGGTGATGACGCTGTGCGCGTCCGGCGAGGGGAGGTGCCCCACGGTGGTGGCGACGCGCAGGTAGCCCTGGTGTTCATCGAGCGAGAACTGGTTCAGCACGTGCCCGGGAACCGCGCCGCTGCCCACGTACGTCGCCGCGCCCAGGGCATTGGAGAGCGCGAACTTGTGCACCGTGGACTGCTCGGGCTTCGCCGTCGAAGGTGCCGAGAACCAGCCGTATTCGCTCCCATCGTGGTTTCGTCCTGCCACGTAGATGGCGTCGGCCGAGGCGTACACCGCGCCGCCGCGGGCGGCGATGCTGGTGGTCGACACGGGCGAGTTGGACGCCAGCTTGAACGACAGCACGGTCAGCGTCGAGCCCGACGGCTGGGTGGTGTCGACGTACGAGTGGCCGCAGTCGCCGTAGAGGTTGAGGCGCTTCACCGGCCCCGCCGCGGTGAGGAGCGTGTCCTCCGCGGCCGGCAACACGTCGGCGAGCGAGAGCGCTTCGACCTTCTTCAGCGCTTCGTCCTTCGCGTGCAGGAAGACCCGAATGCGCTCCATGGGCGACTTGCCCTGGAGTTCGCACGCGTTCAACTGCAGCGGGGCGAGGTACGGCTCATTGACGGTGGCCGCATTGGAGACGACGGCGTGCACCACGTCGCCGATTCGGCGCGCCGCGAGCAGCGAGGCCGAGGTCTTGATCTCTCGCGCCAGCCTGGGTGCCGACTTGTTCGAGATGTCGAACACCTGAATCGAGGTGGCCTCGCCGTCACCCGTCATCTCGCAGTCGTACCCGTAGGTGCACTCGCGGCTGGGCCACTGCGCCCCGCCGGTCACGGTCTGGCTGGCAAACACCACGGCCTGATCACCCAACACGAGCAACTTCTTCGGCGTTCCCTGAATGAGCGTCGACGAGAGCGCGTGGGCCTGATCTCCCGGGAAGGCGTCGATGATGGTCAACTTCCCCGAGGCTACGGCGTAGATGAACTTGTCGTCGTTCTTCACCATGTCGGCTTCGTCGACGCCCTGCACCTGGTTGTTGGTCTCAGACACCTGACTGGCCTTCTTCACCGGGCCCGAGGATGAGCCGGCGCCGGCCGTCGGTGACGCCAGATAGGCGTCCTCTCCCCAGCCCCAACAGAACCGGGCCTGGTTCACCTGCTCCTGGAGCTGCTTCAGCTGAAGGTCGACCTGCTTGCGGGCCTTGGCTTTCATCATGTCGAGCAGCCCCGGACATGACGCGGGCTGCGCGAGCAGAATGGCCCCGGTCTCACTCACCGCGGACTCCGGAGGTGGGTTGGGGTCGACGTGGCCGCCACACGCCGCCAAACCGATTCCAACCAACACGCCTACCAATCGCCTCATCATGTGCGCTCCTCAGACAGCAGTTGTTCCGGCCTCGGGGCGCCTTCTTCAAATGTCGGACCAACCGGGGCGCGCACTAACCGTGCGAATCGACGCCCGGCCACAGAAGCCGTCGCTCCCCGGTTGACGAAAATGAAGGGCGGGCGCTCAGATTTCTGAGCGGACGAGAGCGGAGCGCTGTGTCCTCAGCTGCGCCAGCACATCATCGAGGTGTCGGTAGACGAGCTTCTCGTGGTGAATCACGTCCGTGATGATGCCCTCGCCGTTGATGACGAAGGTGGCACGGCGGTCGATGCGCAGCACCGGCCACACCACGCCATAGGCCTCACTGATGCTCCGGGACGGGTCCCCCAGGAGATGAAAGTCGATGTTTTCGGCTTTGGCGAACTCGCACTGCCGCTCCACCGTGTCGACCGAGACACCAATCAGCACCGCGTTGAGCGCCTCAATCGAGCTCTGGTTGTCGCGGAAATGGCGAATCTCCTCGGTGCACCCGGCAGTGAAGGCCCGCGGAAAGAAGAACAACACCACGTTCTTGCCGCGGAGCGCACTCAAGCTCACCGGTCGACCCTGGCAGTCGACGGCTGAGAAATCAGGAGCGCGGTCTCCGACCTGCTTCATGCACCGCCAGCTTTCCCGGCCTCCATCGAGTCAGCCACCAACTCGGCGAGGTCGACGACCTTCATGGTTTCCTCGCGGCCGGTCGCGGCGACCGCGTCCTTCACCATGGTGTGACAAAACGGACAGGCGACCGCGACGGTCCCGGTGGCTTTGCCGGTATAAGTGCCGACCTGGCCGGGATTTGTCCAGTCGCTGGCCCTGGGGAACGGAACGCTGGCGTCCTTGGCATGCGCCAGGGTGAGGGCCGCCTCGTTGACGCGGTTCTCGTTGATGCGCGTGCCGATCTTCTCTTCCATCCACATGCGGGCACCGCCGGCGCCGCAGCAGAAGGACTCGCGCTTGCTGCGCTGCATCTCCACCACTTCCAGGCCGGGTATGGCGCGCATCACCTCGCGCGGCGCCTCGAAGACGTTGTTGTGCCGGCCGAGGTAGCAGGGGTCGTGGTAGGTGAGCGTCTGGTTCATCACGGTGGAGAGCTTGATGCGCTTCTCTCTGATCAACTCCGCCAGCAACTCGGTATGAGAGATGACTTTGTAGTTCCCGCCGAACTCCGGGTACTCGTTCTTGA
>CAZFXD010000366.1:0-4429 GCA_964522795.1 uncultured Myxococcaceae bacterium | reverse complement strand
AGCCGTACGCCGGTCGAGCCGATGTACTGCACGTCTTTCTGAACCCCTCGCCGTTCCTGGCAAAGCTGCAGAATTGCGCCCAGAAACTCCTTCGGCACGTGGATGTGGCAGATCAGCATCGGCTCTTCGACGTGCTCGATCTTGTCCGGCGGCGGCAGCTTGGCCGGGTTGTCGATGAAGAGCTCTTTCCCGTCGTGGGTGAAGATCTTGTAGACCACCGAGGGCGCCGTCGTGATGAGGTTCAGGTTGTATTCGCGCTCGAGCCGCTCCTGCACGATCTCCATGTGGAGGAGCCCGAGGTACCCGCAGCGAAAGCCGAACCCGAGCGCGGTCGACGTCTCAGGCTCGTAGGTGAAGGCGGAGTCGTTGAGCCGCAGCTTGATCAGGGCGTCGCGCAGGTTCTCGTACTGCTCCGAGTCCACCGGGAACACGCCCGAGAACACCATGGGTTTGACTTCTTTGAAGCCGGGGAACGGCGTCTCGGTCGGTCGCTCCTCGTCGATGATGGTGTCCCCGACCTTGGCGTCGGCCAGTTCCTTGACGTTGGCCACCAACACGCCGACTTCCCCCGCCATCAGGCGCTGCACGGGCGTGGCGAACGGGGCGAAGACGCCGAGTTCCTGCACTTCAAACTTCTTCTGGTTGCTGAAGAGCCGAATCTTCTGGCGGACCTTGAGCTCGCCCTCCAGCACACGGACCAGCATCACCACGCCGCGGTAGTTGTCGTACCAGCTGTCGAAGACGAGGGCCTTGAGCGGGTTTTCGAGCTTGCCGCTGGGCGGGGGCACCCGCTGCACGACGGCCTCGAGAATCTCGGCGATGCCAATGCCCTCTTTGGCCGACGCCGGCACGGCCGTCGCGGCGTCGAGGCCGATCACGTCCTCAATCTCTTCCTTGGTCCGCTCCACGTCCGCCGACGGGAGGTCGATCTTGTTGATGACGGGGATAATCTCCAGGTCGTGCTCCAGCGCCATGTAGACGTTGGCGAGCGTCTGGGCTTCCACGCCCTGGGTGGCGTCGACCACCAGCAGCGCGCCTTCGCAGGCGGCCAGCGACCGGCTGACTTCGTAGGCGAAGTCCACGTGCCCCGGGGTGTCGATCAGGTTGAGCACGTACTTCTGCCCGTCGTTCGCGGTGTACGCCATGCGCACCGACTGGGCCTTGATGGTGATGCCGCGCTCTCTCTCCAGCTCCATGTTGTCGAGGAACTGGGCCTGGGCCTCGCGCTTGGTGACGGTGCCCGTCTTGTCGAGGAGGCGGTCGGCGAGCGTCGACTTGCCGTGATCGATGTGGGCGATGATGCAGAAATTTCGAATGTTGGCGTTTTCGGCGGCCATGGACCGACGGGCTCGTAGCACGCTTTTCGCGCCGCGTTGCACTCCTACTGGCGGCGCCGACCTCGGAGCGCGACTGATCCCACCAGCAGAAAGAGGAGCGCCAGGGCCAGAATGCCCACCGCCCAGGTCGGCGGCTCTTTGCGCTGCGGGTCGTCATTGGCGAACGAGGCGAAGGCTTCGGCGAGCGCGGCCTTCGCTTCGGCCGCCCGGGAGAGCGGAAACGACGCGGTGACCGTCACGTGCCGTGGGCTGCCGGCGAAGGCCGCCACCAACACCCCCCGAATCTGCCCCGCGCCCTTGAGGGTGCCGAACACCTCAGCGCGCGCAGTGGGGCCGGCGACCAGCTCGACCGATTCGAGGGCAAAACGCATCTCCGCGTCATCGCGCAGCTCGCGCACCACGTGCAGCGCCAGATCGTCGCGGTCGCGCCCGCCGGCCAGGAATGGGGCGTCGACCACCGCCACGGCGATGGAGGTGGCGTCAGTGCCGTCACCGTCCACGAAGGCCGCCACCACCGACGCGCGCACCCCCGCCGGCGCCGCCGTGAGGGCCCTGGAACCTGTGAAGAGATCAACCGAATTGGACCGAAACCCGGCGGGCGGGCGCAGCGCCCCACCCTCGAACTTCACCACCGGTCCCAGCGCGCTCAGCGCCGCGAGAACGACGCAGATCACGCCCTGACTCTAGCCGCACTTCCCCGTGACGCGGGCGCCATATCGCTGTGGCCACCCATGACTCTTTCGTCATAGCTTCGGCGGGCGCCTGTGACGGGCGTGTCGTTGGCCGGAGGCCTGATGCGATTGGGAATTCTGACCGGGGGTGGCGACTGCCCCGGCTTAAACGCGTTGATCCGTGGCGTGGTCAAACGCGGAATTCTCGAGTTCGGTCACGAGTTTGTCGGCATCGAGAACGGGTTCCAGGGCCTCCTGGAGCCAGATTTGATTCGCCCCATCACCCTGAACGACACGCGCGGCATCATGCCTCGCGGAGGAACCATTCTGGGGACGTCCAACAAGGCCAACCCGTTTCAGTACGCGGTGAAGGTCAACGGGCGCTGGGTCGAGAAAGATCTCTCCGAAGCGGCGGTGCAGAAGTACCGCGACCTCCGCCTCGACGGGCTGATCGCCGTCGGGGGCGACGGGACACTGTCCATCGCCCACCGGCTGAGCGGGCTTGGACTTAACGTGGTCGGTTGTCCCAAGACGATCGACAACGATCTGTCCGGAACGGATCTCACCTTCGGGTTCGACACCGCGCGGGCCATCTGCACCGAGGCGGTGGACCGCCTGCACACCACGGCCGAGTCGCACGATCGCGTGATGGTGTTGGAGTTGATGGGGCGGAACGCCGGGTTCCTCGCCCTCGACGCCGGCATGGCCGGCGGCGCGGACGTCATTCTCATTCCCGAGATTCCCTACAAAGTCGAAGCGATCGTGGAGAAGATTCAGCGACGCGCCACGCGCAAACGCAGCTTCTCCATCATCGTGGTTTCAGAAGGCGCCTACCCGTTGGGCGGCGCGGTTTCGGTGGCGGAGTCGGCCTCGGATATTCCCGGCCGCGGGGTGGTTCGGCTCGGAGGCGCGGGGAAGCTGGTGGCGGACCTCCTGCACGGCCGAATCGATCACGAGATTCGAGTCACCGTCCTCGGACACCTGCAGCGGGGCGGCGGGCCCAACGCAGCCGATCGCCTGCTGGCCACGCGCTACGGCTGCAAGGTCCTGGACCTGATTCACGACGGCCAATGGGGCCACATGGTGGCGCAGAAGGACGGAAAGATCGTCTCGGTGTCGCTGCGCGAGTCCCGCAAAGAACGCCGAGTCGACCCGGCCGGAGAAGAGGTTCGTTTCGCACGCAGCCTGGGAATCTGCTTCGGGCAATAGCCACCACCATGACGCTCCTGGGCCGGAACATCGGGCGGTACAAGATTCTCGAACAGCTCGGCCAGGGCGGCATGAGTGTTGTCTACAAGGGGCTCGACACCGCGCTGGACCGCGAGGTGGCGGTCAAGGTGCTCCACCCGCACCTGGCGAGCAAAGACGAGTCGCGCAAGCGGCTCTCGCGCGAGGCCCGAGCGGTGGCGCGCCTTCACCACCCGAACATTCTCGAGGTCTTTGATTTTTCCAGCGGCGAAGGCGCCGACGCGTACATCGTGACGGAGTACATCCGCGGCCGGACCATGCGGCAGTTCATCGCCGAGCACTCGCTCGAGCCGCCCGAGCTGGCGGCGGCGGTGGTGCACGACATCGCCGCGGCGCTGGCCCACGCGCACGACTCGGGCGTCATTCACCGCGACCTCAAGCCCGAGAACGTGATGGTGCGCGACGACGGCGTGCTGAAGCTGATGGATTTCGGCATCGCCAAGATCATCGATCGCGACGAGAAGATGACCATGACCGGGGCGCTGGTCGGGTCTCCAGCCCACATGGCCCCGGAGATCATCGAAGGCGACGAGGCCGGTCCGGAAGCCGACGTCTTCTCCCTGGGCACGATGCTCTACCTGTTCGCCACGGGGAAACTCCCGTTCACCGCGGCCAACACCACCGCGACCCTGCGCAAGATTCTCGAGTGCAGTTTTGACGACCCCCGCCAGCTGGCCCCGTCGATGTCCGACGAGCTGGCGGAGATCATCACCCGGTGCCTGGCGCGCAACCCCAGGGACCGATTCCCGTCGGCGTCGAGTCTGCGCGACGCGCTCGCGCAGCACCTGACCTCGATCGGGATCAAAGATCCGTCCGACGTGCTCAAGACCTTCTTCCTCGACCCCGAAGGTGCGCGGGGCCCCATTCGCGCGCGCGTGGTCACCGGCTGGCTGGAGCTCGCCAACACCCACCTGGCGCAGGGGCGACCGGCGCGTGCGCTCGCGGCGCTCAACGTGGTCCTCGCGCACGACCCGGGCAATGACCAGGCCAAGACCGCGCTCTTGCAGCTCCAGCGGCGCAACGCCCACGCCAGGAGGACGCAGCTGCTCAAGCGCGTCGGTGCGCTGGCGCTCGGGGGCGCGAGCGTGATCGCGGCCATCGCCGGCGTGGTCCACTTCGCCACGCGCCCGCTGGCCACGCTGCGCACCGCTCCGGCGAGCGCCGAGGTCGCCG
>CAZFXD010000365.1:0-4453 GCA_964522795.1 uncultured Myxococcaceae bacterium | reverse complement strand
GACTACTGCCACCCGACCACCTTGGAGCGGGTGCTGGTGCAGGCCATTCTGCAGGCGCCGATGTTCGGCACCCGGTTCCGCTGGAACGCGTCGCGGGCGCTCACCCTGTCGCGCTTTCAGAGCGGCAAGCGGGTGCCGCCCCCGATTCAGCGCGCGCGCGCCGAGGACCTCATCGCGGCCGTCTTCCCCGCGCAGGTGGGGTGCCAGGACAACCACGGCGGCATGGAGATTGACCCGCCGGACCACCCGCTGGTGAACGAGACGCTGAAGGACTGCCTGTCTGAAGCGCTCGACGTGGAAGGGCTGAAGGTGGTGCTGCAGGGCCTGAGAGACGGCCGCATCAAGAAGAGCGCGGTCGACGTGCCCGAACCTTCGGTCTTCGCGCACGCGATGCTGAACTCCGCGCCGTACACCTTCCTCGACGACGCGCCGTTGGAGGAGCGCCGCGCTCGAGCGGTCTCCGTTCGACGCACCCTGCCCACCGCCGACGCCGTGTCGTTCGGGGCGCTTGATCAGGACGCGATTCTCGAAGTGCAGCGCGACGCCTTTCCGCTCGTGCGCGACGCTGACGAACTGCACGACGCGCTCCTGCAGTTGGGCGTGGTGGACGTGGCGCGCACCGACGGTGCGTTCGCCGTGGCCGAGTTGATGAAACCGCTCGCCGCCGCGGGCCGGGTGGGCACCTTCGACGTGGGCGGCCGCACCCTGGTGTACGCGCGCGAACGCGTGCCGGTCATCGCGGGCGCCTACCCCACCGCGCAGGGCCTTTTGGAGCCGCTCCCCGGCGATGCCCAGGTGGAGAACGAAGCCGCGCTGCAACACGTCGTCCGCGGGTGGATGGAGGTGCTCGGCCCGACCACCTCGGCCGAGCTCGCCGCGCGGCTCTCCCTCTCTGAACTCTCCGTCGACTCGGCGCTCGCGCGCATCGAGCAGGTGGGGCAGGTGGTGCGAGGCAACTTCCGGCCCGCGACCATGCGGCCCGCGGGGCTGGAGTCCGCGGTGGAGTGGTGCGACCGGCGGCTGTTGCAGCGCATTCACCGCGCCACGCTCGGGCGACTGCGCCGCGACGTGGAGCCGCTCTCGGCGCAGGACTTGATGAGGTTCTTCTTCCGCTGGCAGCGGGTGGACGCCATCTCGAAGTTGCGCGGCCCGCTCGGCGTGGCCAAGGCGGTGGAGTTGCTCCAGGGCTACGACGCGCCCGCCGCGGCGTGGGAAGAAGAGCTGCTCCCTTCACGCGTGCACCACTACCAGGGCGAGTACCTGGAGCGCGCCTGCTACTCGGGCGACGTGGCGTGGGGCCGGCTGCACCTGCGCACGCCCGCGTCGGCGGGCCCGCGGCGCGGCGCGCTGGTCGTTCCCGCGCGGGCGTTTCCTCTGCCGAAGGGGACGGTGGCTGTCGAGCCCGTCGCCCCCGCGACGCCGCCGAAGAAGGCGAACTTCGTCTCGCGCAACGCGTCGCTCACGTTTGTCCGGCGCGCTGACATGGAGTGGCTGTTGGAGGCGGCGCGGCCCGAGTCTCGCCTTGCCGACGGACCGCCCCCATGGCCCGAGCACCTGTCCCAAGCGGCGCTCGACGTGGCGAGGGCGCTGGAGAAGCGCGGCGCGTCCTTCTTCGCGGAGCTCACCGCAGCGACGAAGCGCCTGCCGGCGGAAGTCGAAGACGCGCTGTGGGAGTTGCTCTCGCAGGGCCTGGTGACCGCCGATGCAGTCCAGAACCTCCGCGTCTTGCAGTCGCCGAAGTTGCGGCGCCGCCAGCGGGCGATGATGCGCGGTGGGCCGGGCCGGTGGACCTTGCTTCGCCCCGTCGGCCAGAGCGCGGAGGACGAGCTTCTGGAGAAAGTGGCGCTCCTCTTCTTGAAGCGCTGGGGCATCGTCTTTCGAGACATCGCCGTCAAAGAGCCGTTGTGTCCGCCGTGGCGCGAGCTGCTCTTCGTCTATCGACGCATGGAGGCGCGCGGCGAGGTGCGCGGCGGCCGGTTCGTCTCCGGGTTCGCGGGCGAGCAGTTCGCGTTGCCCGAGGCGGTGGAGACGGCGCGAGCCATTCGCAAGGCGCCCAAGACGGGAGAGACGATTCGAATCTCCGCCACGGACCCCTTGAACCTGACCGGCATCGTCACCCCGGGCGTGCGCGTTCCCTCGGTGATGGGACACGAAGTGACGTTCGTGGACGGCGTGCCCCAGGCGAAGGCCGTGGCCGAGGTGTTCGCGTCAGACGAGCGCGACCAGGACAGCCCGCCCAACTGAGCGGCGTTCCGTCAGGCTGACGTGGCGGCGCGCAGGAGCACGAAGATCAGCACGCCGGTGATGGAGACGTAGAGCCAGATGGGAAAGAGCCAGCGGGTGATGCGCTTGTGCACGCCAAATCTGCCAGAGAAGGCGAAGTAGAGCGCCGAGAGCAGCAGCGGCACCACCGCGACGGAGAGCAGCACGTGGCTCGCCAGGACGGACAGGTAGAACGTCTTCGCGGCGCCCACGCCCGGGTACTTCGTGTCGCCGTGGACGTAGTGGTACCCGATGTAGCCGCAGAGAAAGAGCGCGCCGGACGTCACCGCGCCCAGCATCATCGAGCGGTGGAGCTCTCTCTGGCCCCGCTTGATGAAGACGTAGCCAGCCACCAGAAATAGCGACGCGAGCGAGTTGAGCCCCGCGTTGACGGCCGGCATGAACGAGAGCGAGTCGCGCAGCGTTTCGTCCGTGCGCCGGAAGACCAGAATCCACGCCAGGAGCGCGAGGGAGAGCAGCGAGATGACGCCCACCAGCGCGATGGCGCGCTTGTCAGCGGAAGAGCTTGCGGGGGCTGTGGTGGCGGCGGTCACGCCGGGCTGATTACGGCGAAGTTTCGGTCAGAACAAGAGGCCACCGGACACGGAATGCGAGCTCCCCCACCATCGGCGTGCCCCCCCAGGCCCGCCAGGCTGCGCACTCCGCGCCGGTGCCGCTCGATTCAGTAGATGCGGTGCGTCCCCAGCAACCACTCCGGGTGCCGGTGCGAGAGCTTGTCGGCGTCGAGGTCGTCTCCGCGAAACCGGAGCACGTCCACCACCGCGTCTCGAAGGTGCTTCGCCCCCTCGACGTCATTCTTGATGGCGCTGTCCAGCGCCGCCGTCAGTCGGCCGGCGCCGTCGCGCTGCACGGCCGAAGCGAGGTCGCGGAAGAGCTCGCGCTGCGCCGCCGGCGTCAACTCGCCCGACAGTTGAATCAACTGCTCGACCACGAAGTTCGCCTCGCCCGGCTCGAGCTTCTTGAAGGTGGCGTGCAGCAGCTCGGCCATCTCCTTGTGCGCGGCGGCCAGGACCGCGCCCTGTTCATGCGCGGGGAGGTTATTGAGCGCGGTGCGAAGCGCCGCCACCGCGTCCTGTGCGGCCGCGGCGGAGCTCCCGCAGGCGTTGAGCGCGGCAATCTCTTTTCGGAACGTGGCCAGCACTTCGTCCGGGGTTCTGGTGGGCGGCGTCACCTCAATCGGGCCGTGCGGCATTTCGACGGGGCGAAGTTCGTGTGGCTCCACCGGGAAGCCCAGCCACTTGAGGGCAGCCTCGAGCTTGGGGGCCAGCGTGGCGCCGTTGACGATGCCGGCGCGGGAGAGCTCGGCCGCCGTCTCGGGGTTGGAGGCGAGCTTCTCGTAGAGCTTCTGTGCGTCGGCCTGGCGCTGGAGTTCCTGGGCCGCCTCGGCCACGTTGTTTCCGAGCTCCACCGCCGCGCGGCGCGCCGCTTCGAAGATGTTCATCGGCACGTGGGCCTTGCGGCGTTCGGCCTTCACTTCCTCCGTGCGGTTCGCGACGGGCAGGGGAACTTTGAGGTTCGAAATGACGTTCGACATGTGGGGCTCCGGGTAGGTGGTGGGCGGCTTCGTGGTGATGAAAAGCAAGGGAAGGGCCAGTCCTAAGCCCCCGAAAAGTGACCGCCGTGGAGGCGATTTGGACAGGCGCGCATTCAACCCGAAGTTGTCGATCGGCTCTGCGAGCCCAGACTTCGCTGATAGGCTGCCCGCCTGATGGCCGGGCGTCCCTCGAAAGCCACTGATCAACTGACGGTCGTCGGCGCGGCCGAAGTCCTGGTCTGCGCACTGTGTGGCAAGCCCAAGCCCGGCGATGGCTCTCCATGCCCGGATGACGGGTCCCGCAGCTTCATCGACGCGGCCGTGACGGAGTGGGACTCGCGGACGCCCACGCGCCCGGGCATCGACCCGCTGCTCGGCTCGACCCTGGGCGAGTACCAGGTGCTCGAGCGCATCGGCGCCGGCGGCATGGGCATCGTGTATCGGGGCATTCACCCCGTCATCAAGAAGCCGGTCGCCATCAAGGTCCTGAAGCCGGAGTTCGCGGGCGACCAGAAGCAGATGGACCGCGTGCTGACCGAAGCCCAGACGGTGAACGCGGTGCGACACCGCAGCATCATCGACATCTTCGGCTTTGGCACCGTGTTCTTTGATGTGGCCTACCAGTCCTTTGTGCCG
>CAZFXD010000364.1:0-4456 GCA_964522795.1 uncultured Myxococcaceae bacterium | reverse complement strand
TGCCATTCAGGCGCTCTCCCAGCTGAGCTATGACCCCGTGGGAACGGCGGGCCTCTTAACGCTTCTTCTCCTTCGCTGTCACGGGTTTTTGGCCGGCCTTGAGCGCGCGCTGTTTCGCCGCCCCGGTCGCCAGGTCGTCACCCTCAGCCAACAGGCTCCGCACAGCGCTCTTTTCGGCCTCTGCCTCCTGCCGGACGCGCTCGATGGCGCGCGCGACGCCGGTCAAGGAGGCCGGGAGTTTCAACGCGTTCTTCTCCACGGCGCTCCAGACCGCAGCGCCGAGCTCGCGGTAGGCGGCGTCGAGCGCGCGATCCATGCCGCTCAGGCGAACACTGACCTGCGCCAGCGCGGTGGTCTGCTCCACCTGCTTCTGGAGCATTCGCAGCTGCGCCTGCGCTTCGGTCCAGGCGGCTTGAATCTTCGCGACCGTATCTTGAGAACGAGTGTCAGCCATGTGTCTGCTCCAATGGGCGAGTCCTGGTGTGGCGAAGGCAGGCGGCGAATACCGTGCCGGCAGTCTAGATGAGTCGGGCGAGCGTGGGGGCGGAACTTCGCCAGGGGTGTCTCGGCGTTTCAGATTGCGCCGCGCGCGGTGCGCTGCCAGCGTGCGCCGGCCATGTTCGCCCGCGCGGTCATTCTATTTCGCATCGCACTGGTCAACATCTTCTCCAGCCTGCTCAGCTTCTTTATCGGGCTGGTGCTGCTGTTCGGCGCCGCGCTCCTGGTGGTGGGCGGGGCCCTCTTCACCACGCTCGACGAGGCGTTGTCGAAGAGCATCGTGGGGAGCGTTTCGGGGCATCTGCAGGTGTACGCCGCCCGCTCGAAGGATCCCCTCGAGATCTACGGGAAGGTCGACGGGAGCGATTCGAACCTGGCGCCCATAGAGAACTTCGCCGCCCTCAAGGCGCAGTTGCTGGCGCTGCCCAACGTGGCGAAGGTTGTCCCCATGGGGTCGTCGACGGCGCTCGTTCGAACGGCCAACCCGCTCGACGGCGCACTTGAGAAGCTGCGCGCGTTGCATCGAAACCAGCAGTCCGCCGAGACGCGGCTTTCGCCGGCGGAGTTCGAGACCCAATCGGGCAACGCAGCGCGTCGGGTGAGAACGATGGCCGAAGTCCTCTCCCGGGACTCAGAACGCTCGAAGGAGCTGTCCAAGAACAGCGCAGAACTGGACGCGGAGCGGGCCGCAGCGGTGCGGGGAGCGTCGGATGACTTCTGGAACACGTTCGCCGCCGATCCGTTCGGGCACCTGGAGTTCCTGGAGAACAAGGTCGCGCCGCTGGCCGATCAGGGCGACATGGTGTTCGTCCGCTGTCTCGGCACCGACCTCGACGCGTACCAGGCAACGTTCGATCGCATGAGCATCGTCGAGGGCGGGCCAGTGCCTCCTGGCCATCGGGGGGTCCTGCTGCCCCGGTTCTTCACGGAGGAGTACCTCAAGCTGAAGAACGCGCGCCGGCTGGACAAGATCCACGACGCGCGCCAGGCCGGCCGCTCCCTGGCCGACCCCGAGGACAAGGAGCTCCAGCGCTTCCTCCGCGAAAATCAGTCACAGATTGACGATCTCGTGCTGCAGCTCGACAACCTCCAGGCGGCCCAGGCGATCGGCCGACTCCAGGGGCTCCTCAAGACGACGGACGGTGACCTGCGAACACTCTTGAAGCGCTTCTTCGAACTCTCCGAAGGCAACTTCGACGAACGCTTCCGCTTCTTCTACGCCGAGCTCGCGCCGCTCTTGCAGCTCTACCGCGTGAAGGTGGGCGAGACGATGACCCTGACCAGCTTCGGCCGGAGTGGCTCGAGCGAGTCCGCCAACGTGCGGGTGTACGGCATCTTCGAGTTCAGAGGGCTGGAGAAGTCACCGCTCGCCGGGCTGAACGCGCTGGTGGACCTGGTGAGCTTTCGCGACCTCTACGGATTCCTCACCGCAGAGCGCAAGGCCGAGCTCGACGCGCTGAAAGCCGCAAGCGGTGTGAAAGAAGTCTCGCGCGACTCCGCGGAGGCGGACCTGTTCGGGGACCCGGCGTCGTTGGTGGGAGAGAGCCGCGCGGGGAGCCTCGCCGAGACGACGAGTAGCGCGGCCCCCGAGGCACCGCGGCAACGGGTCAAGCTTCGCGCCGAGACGTTCCCGCTCTCAGAGGTGGACGATGGCGTGGTTCTCCACATCGCAGTCATGCTGAAGGACGGCTCCCCCACCGCGCAGGCCGAGTCCCGGGCGACGATCGAAAAGCTCCTCTCGGCCGATCGCCCCCCGAACGACCCGAGCCGCCTGGCAGCCGCGGCCGAGCTTGCCCGGAACGTGCGGCTTCCGGCGGCGCTCCGCGAGGCCCTCACCGCGGTGGTGGAGAGCGAACGCGGCCGGCAGAACGGTTCAACACAGGACACCACGGACGGGCTCCTGGCCTTGCAAGCGGCCCTGAAGGTGGCGCGCGCCAACCTGGCAAGCGAGGACCTGGCCACGCTCCAGGCCTTCATCGCGTCGGTGCGGCCGACGCTGTACGTCGTGCCGTGGAACAGCGCGGCGGGGTTTCTGGGCAAGTTCATCGACTTCTTTCGCCTCACCCTGCTCGGGATCGTGCTGGCGTTCGCGTTCATCGCGCTGATCGTCGTCACCGTGGGGATGACCATCGCCACGCTGCAGCGGACATCCACCATCGGGACGCTCCGCGCGATCGGCGCGCAGCGAAGCTTCGTCGTCGCGATGGTGCTGGTGGAGACCGTGGTGCTGGGACTTCTCTTCGGTGTCCTCGGAGCGGGCGTGGGCGCGGGGGTGGTGCAGTACCTCCACGCCACGGGGATCCCCGCGTTTCGCGACGAGCTGTACTTCTTCTTCTCGGGGCCGGTGCTACGGCCTGTGTTGACCACGGGCGGCGTTCTTCTGTCGGTGGCGGTGACGCTGGGGGTGAGCGTGCTGGCCGTGCTCCTGCCCGTCACGCTCGCGACGCGCGTGGCGCCCATTCGCGCGATGCAGGCCACCGAATGAACCCTCTGGTGCTCCTCCGCATCGCCTTGCTCTCGCTCTGGCAGCACCGCCGGCGGACCCTGGTGCTCGGCGGGACGATCTCGTTCGTGACCGCGCTCCTGCTGGTGATGCTGGGCATCGGCGAAGGCATGAACGAGTCCTTGATCGACTCATCGACGACGCTCGCCAGCGGGCACGTCAACGTCGGAGGGTTCTTCAAGGTCACGTCGGGGCAAGCGGCGCCGGTGGTGACGCGGGCCAAGGCCGTGGAGGCGGTGATTCGAAAGGAAGTTCCCGAGCTGACGTATCTGGCGTCCCGCGGTCGCGGCTTTGCCAAGGTGGTGAGCGATCAGGGGACCATGCTGCTGGGCCTCGGGGGCATCGACATCGCGCACGAGGCGGGGCTTGAGCGCACGCTTCGTATCAAAGACGGACACCTCGCCGACCTGGCTCGGCCAGGAACGATCCTCCTCTTCGAAGACCAGGCGGCCGAGTTGGTGGTGCGCGTCGGGGACATGCTGACGATTTCTGCGCCGACTTCACGCGGCACGAACAACACGGTCGACGTCACGGTCGCGGCCATCGCGCGCAACATGGGCATGATGAGCCAGTTCAGCTGCTTCGTTCAGCATCAAACGCTCCAGCAGCTCTACCAGCTGAATGATGAAACGACCGGCGCTCTCCAGATCTACCTTCCCAGCGCGGATCTGGAGTTCATCAAGAAGGTGCAAGCGCGGCTGCGCGACGCCCTGGCCAGCGCCGGCTACCAGTTGATGGACGACGACCCGAGGGCGTTCTGGTTCAAGTTCGACAACGTGAGCCGCGAAGGCTGGACGGGGCAGAAGCTGGACCTCACCAACTGGCACGACGAGGTGAGCTTCGTGGCGTGGACGGTCGACTTGATGAGCGCCCTCTCCTTCTTCCTCGCGGCCGTGCTGCTTCAGGTGATCGGCGTGGGCATCATGATCGTGATGTGGATCTCCATTCGCGAACGCACCCGCGAGATCGGCACGCTCCGCGCCATTGGTATGCAGCGCACGAACGTGCTGGCCATGTTCCTGGCGGAAGGTTTCCTTCTGGGGCTGCTCTCGACGGTGGCGGGCGCGGTGGTCGGCCTCGCCGCCGCGTGGGGGCTCCACGCCGCGCACCTGCCGCTCCCGGTCGGGGCTCAGTTCGTTCTGCTCTCCGACCACCTGATCGTCATTCCGACCCTGAAGTGGGCGGTGCTCAGCTGCGTGTTCATCACGGGTGTGGTGACGGTGATCTCCATCATTCCGTCATTCATCGCCGCGCGGCTGAAGCCGGTCAGCGCGATGTCGCACGCGGGGTAATTTCGCTCTGCCGGCCGATGCGCCGGCGGGGCCTGCACGCGAACCGAAGGTGGTCCCTGGTCGGGAGACGTCTCGGCGAAAATTGTGCGGAGTCCCCCTCGTGGAGGAAGTGGCCCTCCCCGGACTCGAACCGGGATGCCTTTAAGGGGCGGGGGATTTTGAG
>CAZFXD010000363.1:0-4456 GCA_964522795.1 uncultured Myxococcaceae bacterium | reverse complement strand
CAGAAGATGCGCGGCCCCGCGGGCAAGAAGGTGATGCTGACCATCATGCGCGAAGGGTTCTCGGCGCCGCGCGAGTTCGCCATCATTCGAGACCACATTCGCATCGCCTCGGTCGAGGGGGCGCTGTACAGCGGCGTGGCCCACGTGAAGGTGAAGAACTTTCAGGAGCGGACCGACGCCAGTCTGAAGCGCGAGCTCGACCGACTCCGCGTGCAGAACGGCGGCAAGGAACTCAAGGGCGTGGTGTTGGACCTCCGCAACAACCCCGGGGGGCTGCTCGATCAAGCCGTCGCCATCAGCGACCGCTTCCTGCCCGGTGGCTTCACGGTGGTCTCCACCAAGGGCCGGGGCGGCGAGAAGGTGACCGAAGAGAAGAGCAGAGACAAAGACACCGAGCGCCCGTACCCCCTGGCGGTCCTGGTCAACGCCGGGAGCGCCTCCGCATCGGAGATTGTCGCGGGCGCGCTCCAGGACAACCACCGCGCCACCATCATCGGGACGCCGACCTTCGGCAAAGGCAGCGTGCAGACCGTGATTGAGATGGAGGACGGCTCGGGCCTGAAGCTGACCATCGCGCGGTACTACACGCCCTCGGGCCGCTCGATTCAGGAGCGCGGCATTTCGCCGGACTTCGTGGTGGGCGAGCAAGAGGGCCCGCTGACCGCCAAAGAGCTGCAGGTCACCCGCGAGCGTGACTTGAAGCGGCACTTTGCCGGCGAAAGCGACGCGGGCGTGGAAGCGGTTGCGGTCAAGCTGCCCCAGCCGCTCAAGATGGTGGACGCCTTCTCGGCCCTCCCGGACTACCAGCTCAAGATGGCGCTCGCGTTCATCAACGCTCAAGCCGACAAGACCGGCAAAGGCGCGCATTGATGCGTCGCCGAGGCTCCCCCGCGCTGCCGGCGTTCCTGCTCGTGGCGGCCTCCGCCGCGCTGGCGGCCCCGCCCAAGGTGATGGTGGTGGTGACGCCATTGGACGACAGCGCCCGTGGCGTCGCCGGCGCGTTCGAACACGCTGCGGAAGAAGCCGTGACCAAGAGCGAGCGCCTGTCGCTCTATCGCGCCGTCGACGCGGTCGACGAGGCGGCCAGCCGAAAACGGAGAACTCGCGGAGAGCAGGGTGACAACGCGGCCCGGCAGGCGCAGGCGCGCATGGACGAGCTGGACGCCGAGAAAGCCGTCAAGCTGGCCACGGACGCGCTCTCGGCGTACCGCGAGGCCGACCTGAGCCGTTCCTTCGACGGCCTGGTGCGGGTGTGGACGCTCAAGGCCGCGGCGCACGCGGCCGCGGGCGACGTGTCGCAGGCCCGGCTGGACATCGAGAAGATTCTCGCCATCGCGCCACGCGCCACGTTTCCCGAACAGTACATGCCGCCCGAGTTGCTCAAGTTTGCCGACTCGCAGCGACGGCTGGTGTCGACGGCCCGCGGCGAGTTGGTGGTGAAGAGCGAACCCGCCGGCGCTCAGGTCTACGTGGACGGCACGTTTCGCGGGGCCGCGCCGGTTTCGGTGAAGGGCCTGCCCGGTGGCCGTCACGTGGTGGTGGTGATGCTCGGCGGCTACGCGATGGCCCAGTCCGAGGTGGCGCTGGGGGAAGAAGTGGTGACGCTGGCCGCCGCGCCGCTCACCCACGTGTGGCGCGGCACGACCAACGAGATTCGGCTGGACCCGTTCGGCCCAGGGCGTGATGAGGGCGCGAGTGAGCTGGGCCGCCAGCTGGGCGTGGAGCAGGTGCTGGCGGTCACGGTGCGCAAGAGCCTCACGCCCGATCGCTACGACGTCACGGCCACGCGCCTCGACGTGGGCGACGGGCACAACTTCGCCTGGGTCCAGGGCACCATGCCCATCAAGGACCTGGCGGCGATTGAGGCGTGGCTGCACGGCGCGCTCAGCCGCGACGAGCCGCGCAGCGGCGGGCCGGTTCATCACTACACCAGCGAGGCGGGCGTGGGCTCCGCGCGACGCACGGGCGGGTTGTGGACGCTCGCGTCCGGTGCAGCGCTCATCGCCACCGGTGCCTTCTTTGGCGTGCAGGCGCTCAACGCCCAGGCCGCGTTCAAGGACACCTTGCAGGTCGAGACGGCCAAGTCGGCAGCCTTCGCCGGGAAGGCGCGCGCGTACGGCGTGATGGCGGACGTCTTCATCGGCAGCGGCGCCGTGGCCGCGGCGGTGGGGTCCATTCTGTCGTTTACGCGGCTGGGGTTGGGGGGCGCTGACGAGCCGGCCACGCCTTCCCCCGAGCCCCCTCGCGTGGGGCCCAAGCGCTTTCAGTCCAGTGAGGCGCCGCCGGCCGACGGAGACAAGAAAGCGGACGAACGCGCGGCCCGGAAGACGCCCCGGCGCTTCGAAGATGACGCAGCCGCGCGTTGATCGCGCCACGGCGCGGTCGGGCCCCGGGCGGACTTGAGAGAATTCGGCCTAAAATTTCGACAGCTTGAAAACCGCCACTAGCGTTCGAGGCGCGACGGCACTGCGCGTGCAGTGACAGCGTCTTCGGAGGCGTTCAACATGGTGCGACAGCGCGTCGGTGTTCTCTTCGGTGGTTGGGGCGAAGAGAAGTCGGTCTCCATCAAGAGCGGCGTGGAAGTGGCCACCGCACTGGAGCGACAGGGACACGAGGTCATCCGCATCATGGCCGGCCCCCGGCTCGATGAAGCGCTTCGCGCCGCCAACGTCGACGTCGTCTTCAACGCGCTGCATGGGCGCATGGGCGAGGACGGCCGCGTGCAGGGGCTGCTCGACCTGCTCGGCATTCCGTACACCGGTTCGGGCGTGCTGCCCTCCGCGATGGCCATGAACAAGGTGGTGGCCAAGCGCATCTTCCAGGTCCACAACCTGGAAGTGCCCATGGGGTACTCGCTTGAGGCGCGCGACGTGGCCCGTGTGCGCGACTGGCATGTGGATCTCGGTTTTCCCTGCCTGGTGAAGCCGGCGTGCGGTGGCTCGTCGTTCGGCGTGTCCCTCGCGAATTCGCTGGAGCAGCTTGAGGCTCGCGTCGCCGAGGCGGTTCGGTTTGGCGGCACGGCCTTGGTGGAGCGCTTCGTGCGTGGGAAGGAAGTCACCGTCGCGGTCGTCGGCGACGAAGTGCTGGGCTCGCTGGAAATCACCTCGCCCAACGGGGTGTTCGACGTCGACGCCAAGTACGTCGGAGGTTCGACCCACCACCTGCCGCCGCGCCTGCCCACCACGCGCCTGCGCAACGTGGAGACGATGGCGCTCAAGGCCTACCGCGCGTTGGGCTGCCGCGGCGCCGCGCGCGTCGATCTGATCTGCGCCGACAAGGGCAACGACGTCATTCTCGAGGTGAACACCCAGCCAGGTATGACGCCGAAGAGCCTGTTGCCGAAGATCGCGGCCCACGCCGGCGTGTCGTTTGAAGCCCTGGTGGAGCGCCTGCTGTCGCTGGCCGCGTGTGACGGCGCAGCAGAAGACGTCGAGGTCGCGCCGGCGTTCGAACCGGTTCGAGCGGCCAGGACCGGCTGACGGGCGCCTACCGCTTGGCGCGTTCGATCTTGAGCACGCGCGACTCGTGGCTCTTGCCTGAGAGCGACTCGAACCCCGCGACGTCGGATTCCGGCACGAACAGGTAGCTGAACGTTCCCAGCAGCTCGACGTGCTCCAGTTTGCCCGCCGGTGCACCGAGCGACTCCAGCGCCGCGCCCAGCGTCTCCGGCTTCACGCCGTGCGCCTTGCCGAGGTTCATCCACAGGCGAACCTGACCCGGGCCGGGGGCCCGGACTGCCGAAGACCCACGCTCGGGCCGGGGGCGGCGGGTGCGCGGCTCCGCCGGCGCTCCCTCACCACCCGAAGACGTCGCGGGCGCGCTGGCGGGCAGGGCCCCGCCTTTTTCAAACAGCTCGCGGTCCGAGGGGCCGGAGCGCGACGCGTGCGACGCGCCCTCGCGGGGGCCTCGAGGTTTGTCGTCGCGCCACTCGCGCTCCATGCGCGATTCCTTGCCGCGCGGTCCACGCCCGCCCGCCGACGACGCAGGGCGGGGGCGCTCAGACTCACGCCGGGGGGCGCTGCTCGAGGGGTCAGCCGAGGGGGCGGCACCTTCGCCACCCACCACGCGCTCCTTGCGGCGCTCGCGGAAGAACGTGCGCAGCAAGAAGGCCACCATGTCCGGAGCGTCTTCTCGGGAAAGAATCTGCCCAGCCAGCCCGAGGAAGCCTTCGTAGATGCTGCCCTGCGCGGCGTCCTTCAGCTCGCGAATGTGACGGTCGGCCCAGCGTCGCATGGCCTCGTCGCCGCTCGGCATGGCGCGCATTTCGAAGTTGATGCCGTATTTCTTTTCCAGCGAGGTGAGTGAGCCCAGCTCGCGTCCCGAGACGAGGTTGAGCGCCACGCCCTTCTTGCCGATGCGACCCGTGCGGCCGACGCGGTGGAGGTAGACCGCGGGGTCTTCTGGGAGCGAGTAGTTGATGACGTGCCCAAGGTCAGAGATGTCGATGCCGCGGGCC
>CAZFXD010000362.1:0-4456 GCA_964522795.1 uncultured Myxococcaceae bacterium | reverse complement strand
GAGGGAGTTGGTATGCTATACTTTCACTCCCCCGAGGCGCGCACCGAGCGGCGCCGCGGGCGCGAAGACCGCCGAACAGATGAAGTGACCTCGCTGGCTGAAGCAGGCGCGTCATCCACTCGGACATCATCCGCAAAGCTCACAGATCGCGTCTGCAGCTTAGGGCGCGCGGGCGTTGGAGCGTCGACTGTGGCCGCACGATTCTGAGAGTCGGCGGAGGAGACTCCCACGCTCGGGGCAGCTGAAGGAGACACCTCGAACAGCCGATCGTAACGCGCAAGCGTGCGCGCCACGTTGGGAAGGAGGCTGGACCGCGGCTCCCAAGTGAACGAAGAGCGCTCCGGATAACCCTCCCACTCCACGAGGTACTCGACCGAGCCATCGGGTGCGGGGCGGTGCTCGTGGAGCCGGCGAACCTTGAAGTGCTCCTCGCCAGCGACAGAGTCGTCGATGTAGTCCTGCGGGGCCGGGCGGACGTCGTTGACGTACGCAGAAATGACTGGACTCGATGGGCGCTCGATGTTCCGCAACACCAGGGAGACGGCGCTCGGGATGGCCACGATCTCGTACTCAGCGTTGGAAAACTTGGTGGAGAGGTTGAAGTTGCCACGGCCTGGCTCCTCAGAGAAGCGACGCAGCAGCACTCGATCGCCAACTGCATACCGAGCGTCTCGGCGGCCCACGTCGTATGAGCGCGCCTGAACGTCCGAAGCGTGCTCAAGCGCAGCAGAGACGCGCTGCTGCATGGCCGCGCGGCGAGCATCCGCCAACCCAGCGTAGACAGGCGAAGAAGAGGACAGGAAAGGCAGAACACCACGAGGGGCCCATCCCGACAACGCCTCCATGGGTGAGAGCCCGCCTTTCGCCGGCTGAGGTGTCGTGTTGAACAGGCGAACCACGTCGCGGAGCACTTGCGGCCACGCTGACGAGGGCAGATCGTCCATGGAGGCGCGCAAGCCGTTCTTGAGCGATTGAATGCAGCGCTCCACGAAGTTGACCTGCTGGTGCTGCGTGAAGGCGACCTCCACCTGCACACCGTCGCGGCGCAGCGCCTCATCAAACGCGGCTGACGAAAAGACAGCGTCGTTGTCAGTGCGGAGAAGCTCAACATCCATGGAGTGCAGAAGAGTGGACCGGAAGGCGGACACTGCCGCGTTGGCGCAGTGATCAGACGTGGGAACCGTGAAGACAACTCCCGAGAAGCGGTCCTGGAATGCGTAGAAGCCCGAGTAGCCGTCTGCCACGGGCATAGGGACATGGTCCAACGACACCACCTCACCCGGGCGTCCGGCGACCGTGGGGCGCATGAGACCGGCCGGAGAGCCTGAGCTGGGGAGAGCGCGAGCGCACACAGAGCACTTGAACTCAAGCGCCTGGCGCCGCATGCCGTTGAAGAACACGCCGTCCTGCAGGACGTAGAGAAGGGCCGTGCCGAGGCGTGTACCATGCGCGGAGCCGTGAGCACCCTCATGAGCTTGCTCGATGACTGCGGTCTGAAACTTCTTGGGGACCACAAGCTGCACGCGCTCGCGACCGCGGATGACGGCGACCTTGGCGAGCACCGAGTCAGCTGGGGAGTCCGGGCCAAGACCCACGAGGACCAAGCCGCGAGCTTGCTGGATGACGGCCTTGGGCGACGACGAAGGGTGACCGTTCGCGACGTGCTCGATAAGGGGCGCCAGCTCCTCGTCCTCGCGCTGCGCTTGCGCCAGCTCCAGGGCCGTCTGCGGCAAGCCTGGCGCCAGTGCAGGCAGGGGGACGGTGGCGACAACAGCCGCAGCCACTGAGGGGGCCGCAGCGGCCGGGTCAACGGCTGAAGGCTCCGCCGCGCGGTCCACTTCCGCAATGGCCGTCTGCCAGCCTGGGTGCGACCGCAGTGGATTGGCGTCGAGCTCAGCAAGCGCGGGGTCGGCGCGCACAAAGGGAGGGCGAGTGAGCGCGTCGGCCGAATTGCGCGTTCCCGGAATGTGCGAAATGTTGAGTGGCAGCTCCTGCAACTGAGCCGCCCAGGCGACGAGCTTGCGGTCCGCCAGCGTCGGCTTGCCCAGAGCAACAGTGCTCAGCGAGTCTGTGAACACGTCGTGCGGTCCGCCCGTCGCAACGTAGTGCCAAATGCGTTTGGTGGTGAAGTAGAAGAGCGCGTAGGCCTCCTTCGTTGGGATGCCCCACTTGCGCTGCTCTACCGAGAGCGACTTGGAGAAGAACGACACAGGGCGTTCCACACCGTCGTCGCCAACCTGCGACAAGACGAGGCTGATCGCGGTGGATGACGCGTCGACGTGCATGCGAAACTTGCGGCGCATGTTCGGGAGGACGAGCTTGGGCATCTGCGTCAGCTGTGTACGCAGTGCCATGAAGGCGTTGAGTCCGGCCGATCCAGGTCCCATGTCGAAGGCCGTTGTCGAGTCCTTGTGCTTCATGGCTTCCAGGGGCTCAGCGATGTCGCCGTACTTGTAGATCGCGTGGCGGAACTGCCCAACAAGACCCATGAACCGGCGCAGCTCCTGGCGCGAGCGCGGAACCTCGCACTTCAAGATGGCCGCGACCCGCCCGGGCTCAACAGACATCTCGTCGCCGTTGATGATGTACCCCAGGTACTCCGCTGACTCCGTGTAGAAGTTGCACTTGGAAGCGCGCACCACGACGTTGAATGCCTTGAGGCGGCTGGCGAGAGTGCGCAGATGTTCGTGGTGCTCTGCGACCGACCGACTGAACACGATGATGTCGTCAATGTACACCGCTGCGTGCTGCCACAGCATGTCGCCGAGAACCGCGTCCATGAGGCGCTGAAACGCCGCCGGGAGGTTCTTCAGACCAAAGGGCGAGCCGCAGAACTCGTAGTGACCGCTGCGCGGGCCGCGGAACGCTGTGAGAGGGCGGGTGCGCTCGTCTAGCGGCAGCTGATTGAAGCCTTGCGCCAGATCGATCTTGGAAAAGACTCGGCAGCCGTGGACGGCGCGCGAGATGTCGGACAGCAGAGGCATGAGGTAAGCGTCACCGACGGTGCGCGCGTTCAGGTATCGGTAGTCGATGCAGAAGCGCAGCTTGCCGGTGCGGGGGTGGTGCGCGATGACCACTGGGCTGGCCCAAGGCGACTGCGAGGGCCGGATCACACCTGCAGCGAGCCAGGAGCGGATCTGCTTCTCAGCAAACTGCTCCTCCTCCTGTGAGAGCTGGTAGTTGCGCCGAGCCTGCGGGCGCGTGCCGTCGAGCAGCTCTACCGAGAAGGGCGAAGCCTTGGCGAGCGCGGCCGCGTCGAGGTCCTCCACGAACGGGAACTCAGACAAGACGGCGCGCGCGGCCTCGCGGTCCGCGTCCGTGGTGAGCAAAGGGGAGGCGAGCGCGCGCGACAGCACCGACTTGAGAGGCTCCGGCGAGGCGGCGCTCACAGCGGCAGTCACAGGCGAAATGCCGGCGAAGAGGTGGCCCAGCGCCCTGCCTGGCCCTGGCAGCTGAGACTCCCACCCGCGGGTCGTCACCGTCAGCAGCTGCAGGGGGAAGTGGACGCGGCGGCCGCCATCGCGACCGACGCCGGCGGCGGACCAGTCGACAGTGCCTGTCACCAGCGCGGCTGCCGGGAGGGCGCGCGCCCCTCGTGGGTGCCGAAACGGCACGAAGGTGGCCTGGACCCGTGTGGCGCGCGTGTTCCCAACGCGAAGCGCGGCCTCCGGGACTTCGCAAAACGCATCCACCATCAGTTGGACGGCGGACACCCCGGGGGCCGAGAAGCCCTTGGGCGGGCGCACCTGAACGGACGTGCGGCACAGGAAGCCAGCGGCCGGACAGAGCGCCGCGACAGACGCGGCCGGCAGCGCGGCGTCCGGGACGGGCCCCGCCTCCGTGGACAGGATCGCGTCCGCGCCGAGCGCCCGGCGGATAGTGCAAAGGACATTGCGGCCCAGAAGGTGGTCCACAAAAAGAGACTCCACGACAGCAGCGTCGAACTTCACCGCTGTGGGCTGACCCGGGAGCCGCAGCTGAAACGCGACAGCACCGACGACCTGCATCCTCGACGCTCCGTCCGCCGTGCTCAGAAACGCGGGCATGTCCGCGGGCCGGGGACGGACTGCGAAGCCACCTCGCACCGCGGCCGCCTGGGAGACGATCGTCACAGCCGAGCCGTCATCCGTGTGCCAGACGAGGAGCCGGCCCGAGTGCTCGTCGTACAGGGAGACAGAAGGGTGCGCGGCGAGAACCGGCGGGGCCTGCAGCACTCGCGACGGACCGCTCGGCGTCGGGCCCGATGCCGATGGCGCTCGTGACGGGCTGCGTGGCGTCGGACCAGGGACCGACAACGACTGCGAGAGCGGACCAGAGTACTGTCCCCAGTTGGGGGTTCTGCATTGCTTGTAGTGCTCTCCACGTGTGCCAGGCTTCGCGCACTTGTCGCACTTGGTGATGGTCGCGGGGCAGTCCCGGTAGTAGTGTCGGGCGCCACACGCGCACTTTGGAGGCG
>CAZFXD010000361.1:0-4480 GCA_964522795.1 uncultured Myxococcaceae bacterium | reverse complement strand
CGATCTCACCGAAGACGATCTGGTGACGATTCTCACCGCGCCGAAGAACGCGCTCACCAAGCAGTACCAGAAGATGTTCGAGATGGAGAAGGTGAAGCTGACCTTCACCAAAGAGGCCCTCCGCGCCATCGCCAAAGAGGCCATGCGGCGCAACTCAGGGGCTCGCGGGCTTCGCGCGATCATGGAAGATGCGATGCTCGACATCATGTACGACGTCCCGTTCCGCGACGGCATCAAGGAATGCCGGGTGAACGAAGCGGTGATCGCCCGCAAAGAGCCGCCGCAGCTCGTATTCGAAAAGGAAAAGAAGAGCGCATAGGGTGTCGGCCGTGAACGCGACGTCCCGACTGCCGGTGGTGCTCTGGCTCGCGGCTTGCGCGTGCCCGGCGCCCGTGGTGCCGACCGCGATCGACGCGGGCGCTTCGGCCGCGGTCGAACGGCCCACGCCGCCCCCACGGGTGGTCGAACGAGAGCCAACCGCCGAGAAGCCCGAGGTCGAGGCGCTCCCCGTGTGCGAGAACACCACCGACCTGCCGCTGGTGGCCGCGTCGCGGTTTCTCGACGAGGGCCAGAACGAAAAGGGACTCTCCTGCGCCGCCAAGGCCTGCGCGCTCGCACCGCTTGATCCGCTGGCGCACGCCGAGCGGGCCAACGCGCTCACGGCGCTCAAGCGCTACCCGGAAGCCGAGGTGGCCGTGGCCCACGGCCTGGCCGTCGACCCCGCCTCTCTCGACGTGCTCCTGGCCGCGGCCCATCTGTACGCGGTGGCGTTGCCCTCGAGCCGGGAACACGACGAGATGGGGGCGCTCTATGCGGAGCGTGGGCTGCAGCTGCTCGAGGCTGAAGACTTCGACGCCGATGATCACCGGAAGCCCGGCACCAGCGATGAAGAGATGAAGGTCGCCTTCGCGCGCATCTCGGCCATGGCGCACAACGACCTGGGAGAAAGCGCCACCGCGCTCGACCGCGCCGGCTTCGTGCTGAGCCGCGTGAAGAATGATCCCGAGGCGCGCTACGAGCGGGCGTTGGCGCTGTTCGAGCTGTGCCAGTTCGAGCAGGCCAAACAGGCCTTCACCGAGCTGCTCGGCGTCGCCGACCAGAAGGCGCACGCGCACCAACACCTGGCGCTGCTCTACGAGCGTGAAGGCAAGAACAAGGTCGCCGACAAGCACTTCGAGTGGGCCCACCAACTGAACGCCGAAGAGTTCCCCCGACCGGTCCTTCTCACGGTGCCCGAGTTCAAGGACGCGGTGAACGCGGCGCTGGCGGCGCTCCCGGCCGACATGAAGAAGGACCTGGGAGAGATTCCCGTCGCCACCGAGGACGTGCCCCAGACGGCCGACCTCACCGCCGATCAGCCGCCGCTCTCACCGACGATTCTGGGGTTGTTTCGAGGCCCGCCGCTCGACGTGGCGTGCGACGCCGACGCGGGCACCCGGCCGTGCCGCTCCATCGTGCTGTACCGGAAGAACCTGGGGCGCGCGGTGAAGACGAAGGCGGAACTCCTCGCCCAGATTCGCGTCACGCTCCTGCATGAAGTGGGGCACCTTCGGGGCGAGGACGACTACGAGCTGGCGGCCCGCGGTCTCGAGTAGCCGGCGGTCAGGCCGGCAGGCCGAGCTCGCGTCGCAAGCGCCGGACGATCTCGAAATACTGCTGCCGCGAGAAGGGCACGTTCAGGATGTGGAAGTCCTTCTTCGACAACCCGACGCAGCCGAAACAGTAGTTGCAGTCGGAGCAGTTGCGCGACAACACAAGGTACGCGCTGTTGGTGCAGTGCTCGGAGAGGGTGGTGTAGGCGCACCCGGTGAGCACCTTCGATTCCGAGCAGTGGGAGCACCGGTTGCACAGCTCGCAATCCGTGCAGTGGGTGCATTGGTAGCAGCTGTTGCAGCCCGAGCAGAACATGCACTCCGTGCAGCGCTCACAGTCTTCCAGCCCGTAACCGCCCGGGTTCTCGGCCCCCGCGGTGAAGTTCTGCATCAGTCGATTGAGCGACTCATTGAACGCGCGCTTGTCCGATTGCGCGATGCTCGCCTTCAGGTCTTCCAGTGAAACGTCGCCGCCGGCGCGGTTGGAGTCTTTGGCCACGTCCGTTTCATAGGCGACGCAAAGTGCCGTGACGAGCGCGAAACGTTTCAGGCTAGAAGATCGCCGGTGGACCTGAGCACCCTCAACCCCGCGCAGCGCGAAGCCGTCACCACCACCGAGGGGCCCTTGCTCGTGTTGGCCGGAGCCGGCTCAGGGAAGACGCGGGTCATCACCCACCGCATCGCCTACCTGCTGGCGAAGAAGAAGGTGCCTCCGGAAAAGATTCTGGCCGTCACCTTCACCAATCGCGCCGCGCAGGAGATGGCGAGTCGGGCCGTGGCACTCGCGGGTCCGAAAGCCAGGGCCGTGACCATTTCCACCTTCCATTCGTTCGGCGCCAAGGTACTCCAGGCCCACTTGCCGAAGATGGGGTGGCCCAAGCGCTGGGCGATCGCCGATTCGTCGGACCAGGTGTCGATTGTCCGAAGGGCGATGCGCAGCGTCTCCGTTGACGAGCGAGCGTTCGATGCTCGGCGCGTGCTGTCGATCATCTCGCGCGCCAAGAACAGCTTCACCACGCCCCAACCCGCGCCCGAGGGGCAGAAAGACGATTACGACCTCATCGCTGCCGAGGTCTTCCCCCGCTACGAACGCGCGCTCAAGTCGCAGGGCTCGGTCGACTTCGACGACCTGATCGTGTTGCCCGCGCGCTGGTTCGAAGCGCACCCCGAGATTCGCAAGGCCTGGGCCGGTCGGTATTCGCATGTGATGGTCGACGAGTACCAGGACACCAACGTGGCGCAGTTGCGCATGCTCCAGGCGCTCGCGAGCGAGCACGGCAACGCGTGCGTGGTGGGCGACGACGATCAGTGTATCTACAGCTGGCGGGGCGCCGAAGTGCGCAACATCCTGGAGTTTGAACGCGCGTTCGCGGGGGCCAAGGTCGTCCCGCTGCTGGAGAACTACCGCTCGACCCCGGAAGTCCTCCACGCGGCGAACCGGGTCATCGCCAGGAACCCCAACCGCCGCGACAAGGCGATGATTCCGTTTCGAGAGAAAGGCGCCCGCGTGCAGTCGGTGATCGCCACCGACGAGTTTGACGAGGCGCGGTACGTGGCCCGGCGCATCGACAAGGCGGTCGGGCAGGGACAGAAGAAGAGCTCCATCGCCGTCCTCTATCGGACCAATGGCCAGAGCCAGCCGCTCGAGGAAGCGCTGCGCGAGGTGAAGATTCCATACCGCGTCGTGGGCGGCAGCGAGTACTTCGACAAGAAAGAAGTGAAGGACGCGCTGGCGTACCTGAAGCTGGTCGCCAACCCGCGGGACGACGCCTCGTTGCTCCGCATCATCAACACCCCCTCGCGTGGAATCGGCGATGCCACCATGGAGCGGTTGGTCGAGCACGCCTCCAGTCACGGGTGCTCGGTGTGGGACGCGGTCACCGCCATCGAGCGGGTTGACGGGGTATCTCCGGCCTCCGCTGAAGCCGTGCGCGGCTTTGCCACCCTGGTGACCGAATTGCGCGCCGGACAGCGGGCCGCGGGCCTCAAGGGGTTGTCGGACTCGCTCTTCTCGCGCGTCGATTTTCTGGCCGGTGCGCGCAACGCCAGCACCTCGGGTAGCGCGCTCGCCAAGCGGGCGGGGGCCTTGCAGCAGTTGCAGGGCTCGCTCCAGTTCTACGCCGAGAAAGAGGGAAAGAAGGCTGACCTGATCAGCTACCTCAATCGGCTCGCCCTGGACTCTGAAGAGGACGACGAAGAGGACCCGGGCGACGTGGTGACGTTGATGACCCTGCACGCGGCCAAAGGGCTCGAGTGGCCGCTCGTCTTCCTGGTGGGCATGGAGGAAGACCTGTTGCCGCACGGTGGCATGCAGGGCGAGTTGCCCAACCCCGAAGAGGAGCGCCGCCTCTGCTACGTCGGCTTCACCCGAGCCCGCGACATGCTGGTGTTGACGCGCGCGGCCGAGCGAATGAAGCGGGGCAAGCTGGTGCCCCGGACGCCGTCGCGGTTCCTCGAGGACTTGCCCGAGGCGGAGCTGGAGATCATCGACTTGCGCGCGCCGACCGCGCCCCCGGCGGCTCCGGGCGCGTTCATCGCCGGACTTCGAGAACGCCTGAAGGCGGAGCAGGCCGCCAAAGCGGCCGCGCCGCCCGTGCCGCCTTCAACGACCGGCTGAGCGCTGGCGAGTTTCTCCCTATCGAGGCCGCGAACCGCGACGCCGAGCGCGGGTTCCAAGGAGCGCCAGGGCCGCTGCGATGAACGTCGGGTCGACTGCGCTGCAGCCGCAGCCGGATGGGCCCGGGCCCATGCCTCCGCCACCTGCGCTGCCGCCTGCCGTTCCTCCTGACCCGCCGTTCGCGCCTGCGCTGCCGCCAGCACCCGCGGAGCCGCCGCTCCCGCCAGCGCCCGCGGAGCCGCCGCTGCCGCCAGCACCCGCGGACCCGCCG
>CAZFXD010000360.1:0-4515 GCA_964522795.1 uncultured Myxococcaceae bacterium | reverse complement strand
GCGATGTTGATGAACGTGTTGGTGGGGGTGAAGTCCACGTACGCGCCCTGGTAGGCGAGGTTGATGCCCACGCCCGCCGAGTCGGCGATGGTGGAGTTGGTGACGAACGCCGAGCCCTGGTCGCCGTAGACCGAGAGGGCGGCGTCTTCGCTCGAGGAGAACGAGCCATTCGGCTGGCAGTGGAAGCTGTTCGCCCCCGAGCGGCCACCGGCGTAGCGCACCTCGACGAAGTCGAGCTGGTTGCCGGTGGGCACGTTGCCGAAGGAGAGCCCCATCCAATCGCCCGCCGCCGGCGCGACAGCGGCCGAGGTGAAGACGATGTGCTTGTCGGCCGTGCCGATGGCTCTCAACTTCGCGTTGGCCGGGCGGTTGTACGACCCTTTGTCGATGACCAGCGACGCCCCGTCGGTCTTCTTGAACTTCATCACCACCCCCGGCTCAATGGTCAGCGTCACGTTGGTGGTCGAGGTGCCCCCCACCACGAACCCGCCGACCGACATGTCACCGCCGATGAGGTACGGGACGCCTCGGTCATGAATCGTCACGTCCTCCAGCGTGATGTCGCCGTAGGCCGACGTCTCCACCACAATCACATCGGCCGCGTTGCCGGTGTACGTGCCCGTGGGGAGGTTCGAGAGCAGCCGCGGGAGGATGCGCACCGGCGCAATTTTCGCCCCGCTGATTTCCAGCGCGGCCGAGTCTCTGGTGAACGCCGCACCTTCGCGCAGCGAGACGCCGTACGAGACGGCGCCCGAGATGACCACGTGGTCCACCTTGAGGATCTCCTGCGCGGGGAGCAGTTGGTCGCCCCGTGCTTCAATGACCCCGAAGGCGCTCGAGGTGTCAGAGCCGCCGTTGGAAATCGTGGCGTACGCCAGCTTCAAGGTGCCGGGCGCCCAGACCCCGAAGTGGGCGAAGGGCTTCATGGCGTCGGACGCGGCGAAGGTGATTCGCTTGTCCGCGGCGCCCTGGGCCACCATGTCGCCCTCGATAATCACGTGGGCCCCGGCGGCGAGTCTCACCTCGGCGCAGGGTTCGACGGTCAGGGTCACGCCCTTGGGAATCTTCACGTCGGCGGTCACCGTGTGGGGGCTGCCCGCGGCGGTCCAGGTCTCGGTCGTCAGTTGGTACGTGCTGTGGGTGGTGCCCGTGCCGGTCGGCGCGGTGCAACTGCTCTGGACGCCGCCGTCCATGTTGGAAGAACCGCTGCTGCACCCCAGCGCGCACAGAACAGCGAAGGAACAGAGGACGTGTTTGAGCATGCGCGGCTCGTACTCGCGTCGCGCGCGCGCAGCAAGCGTGTGAATGCACGGGGCGTCGCTACGGGCAGCTGCCGGCCGCGGGGCAGGAGCCCGTCACCGGGCGCGGCGTGCTCTGCTTGCACCCGGCGATGTTGGTGAAGGTGTTGGTGGGGGTGAAGTCGACCGTGGCGCCCTGGTACGCGAGGTTGATGCCGACCCCCGCGCTGTCCGAGATGATGGAGTTCGTGACGAAGGCCGTCCCCTGATTGCCCCAGACTGAGATGGCCGCGTCTTCGTTGGGCGAGAGGCTCCCGTTCGGCATGCAGTGGAAGCCGTTGGCGCGCGAAGGGCCACCCGCGTATCGCACCTCGACGAACTCGAGCTGGTTTCCGGTCGGAATGTTGCCGAACGAAAGTCCCATCCAGTCTCCCGGCGCCGGCGACGACGCGACCGACGTGAAGACGATGTGTTTGTCGGCCGTGCCCACCGCCTTCAGGGTGGCGTTGGCGGCACGAGCGTTGGAGCCCTTGTCGAAGATGAGTCGGGCGCCTTCGTCTTTCTTGAACTTCATCACCACGCCGGGCTCGATGGTGAGCGTGACGCTGGTGGTGGTGGTGCCGCCGACCACGAACGCCCCTACGCTGTAGTCCTTGCCCACGATGTAGGGCACGCCGCGGTCGTGAATGGTCACGTCCTCGAGCGTGACGTCTCCGTACGCTTCGGTCTCCACCACGATCGCGTCGAGCGTGTTGCCCGTGTACGTGCCGGTGGGGAGGTTCGTGAGCAGCCGGGGCAGAATGCGCACCGGGGCGATGGTGGAGCCGCTCACCTCGAGCGCCGCGGAGTCTTTCGTGAACGCCCCGCCGGCGCGAAGCGACACACCGTACATCTGGGCGCCCTTCACCGTGACGTGGTCGACCTTGAGAATCTCCTGCGCGGCGGCGTACTGGTCGCCTCGGGCCTCGATGATGCCGAACGAGTTCGACATGTCCGAGCCGCCGTTCATCACCGTGGCGTAGGCGAGCTTCAGGGTCCCCGGGGCCCAGACGCCGAGGTGGGCGAAGGGCTGGCTCGCGTCAGCGGCGGCGATGGAGATGCGTTTGTCGGCGAGGCCCTCGGCCACCATGTTGCCTTCAATGATGAGGTGAACGCCCTTGCTCAGCTTGAGCTCGGCGCAGGGTTCCACGGTGAGGGTGAGACCCTTGGGAATCTTGATGTCCTGAGTGACGATGTGCGGACTGCCGGCGGCGGTCCACGTCTCGCTCGCCGTCAGGTAGGCGCTGTGCATGGTGCCCGAGCCGCTGGGCGCCGTGCAGGTGCTTTGAACACCGCCGTCCATGTTGGAGGAGGAGCCGCTGCAGGCGGCGGTGACGACGAGGAGAGAAGCGAGCGCGAGGTGTCGGAGCATGGCGAGGTCGTACTCTCGTCGATCGACCGCATCAAGCGTGCGGCAATTGGACCTCCGACACGGGATGTCGCCTGGCGGTTTGGCGAAGGGCTTCAGCGCACGCCTGTGGCGAAGAACTCAAGCCCCCAGAGTGGATTCGTGCGGCCCGACCGGGTGCGGGGCGCCGACCGGCCCATAGGGTCGCATGAGATCGAACAAACTGCGGCTCCATGGTGCGCGCGACGCGGAGTGCTCAAGGAGTCCCAGGTGGACGTTCACGCTCGCGAATCCGAAACCGAGTTTCTGAACCGAATCGGGCCCGGGCGGTGGGGGGGCCTCGAAAAGAGGGGGTGGTCGAAAACGTCAACTTTTACTGCCAAAAGACGACGTTTTGAACCACCCCTGGTTTGCGGCCCCCCGCCCGACCCCAGCCAGGCAATTTCGCCTTCCTGCCGCGATTTATCGTCACTGCGCGACGACAGCGCGAACTGCACCTGGCGGCGGCCCGACCTCAGGTCCGGAGCAGATTGACGACCTCTCTTGAAGGCCAGACGTGGAGGCGGTCTCGAACGTGTCTGGCTGCAAATCTTGAACCCGCCTTGCTCGACCCGCTGGAGCCCGCGTCGACGCGGCAGGAACGCTCCACACGTCGGAGCCGTGCGAGGCGTCGCACGAGCGTTGAGCGTCTCAGGCACCTGCGGACGGGTTGGCCGCGGGCGCGGACGTCGTCGCCGAGACCGCCCCACCGTTCTTCTTTCGCTCCGCCGCGAACACCAGGTACACGCCCGCCGCCACGAAGAAGCCGATGAACCACGCGTAGGGGTACACCGCGTCGAAGATGTCGTCGGGACCGGAGATGACGTGCACCGCCTTCAAGAACCCGCGCACGTTGGGCACGACCCCGGCGAAGAGCGCGAACACCGCGTCCCAGTTCACGCCCGCGTACCGCCCCTTCTCTCGATACAGGTCTGGCACGTCGAGCTCGGTCTTCTTCAAGAGCCAGTAGTCAGCCACCATGATGCCGGCGATGGGGCCGAGGAGCGCCGAGTACCCGATCAGCCACTGAAAAATGTAGGCGTCGGCGCTGGCGAGCAGCTTCCACGGCATGATCAAGATTCCCAGAATCCCCGTGATCAGCCCGCCCATCTTGAACGAGATGTGGCGCGGCGCGAGGTTGGCGAAGTCGTTCGCCGGGCTCACCACGTTGGCGGCGATGTTCACCGACACCGTCGCGATGCCGACTCCAAGGAGCGAAACGACGGCCACCACCAGCCGCAGGCCGGGGCTCGCCAGCAACGGCTCCATCATGCCCGCCGGCGCCTTATCCGAAGTGAGTTGTCCCAGGATGAACACCGGGTCCCACAACTTGGCCACGTCGACTCCCTTCAAGATGGCCGATGACGCGCTGGTGATGATCACGCCCATGGCCGAGAACGCGACCATGGTGGTGGGCAGGCCCAGCGTCTGGCCCAACATCTGCTCGCGCTGTCCTTTCCCAAACCGCGTGAAGTCCGGAATGTTGAGCGACAAGGTGGCCCAGAAGCCGATCATCCCGGTCAGCGAGGGAATGAAGACCTTCCAGAACTCGCCCAGGGTCTGAAACTTCGAGGGCTGCGACAACATCGGCCCCATGCCGCCGGCGCGATTGACGACGAAGACCAGCAGCACCGCCGCCATCACCAGCACGATGGGCGCGGCCCAGTTCTCGAACACGCGCACCGCGTTCATGCCCTTGAAGATGATGAAGATGTTGAGCCCCCAGAAGAGCATGAAGGTGATGGCGCTCGAGGGCGAGAGGCCGAGCAGCTCGGTCTTTCCGCCGAGCTCGAGGAACGAGGGCCAGAGCGCCCCGATGAAGGTCTTGAGCGCCTCGCCGTCGAGAAAGAG
>CAZFXD010000359.1:0-4541 GCA_964522795.1 uncultured Myxococcaceae bacterium | reverse complement strand
CACCGCCGCCGCCTGGAACTTGGTCTTGAAGTCGGCGTAGCTGCCGAACTCCTTCTTGATCGCGTCGGCCAGCGCGCCGGTGGGCTCACCGCCGCCGGCCGGCTTCATCGACTTCCAGTAGAAATCATGGTTCCAGATCTGCGCCGCGTTGTTGAACACGCCGCCGGTGGCCGACTTGACGATGTCCTCGAGCGACTTCTCCGCTTCCGGCTTGCCGGTGAGCAGGTTCTTCAGGTTGGTCATGTACGTCTGGTGGTGCTTCTCGTAGTGAAACGAGAGCGTCTCCGGCGTCAGGTGCGGCGCGAGCGCGTCTTTGGCGTACGGCAGGGGATCGAGTTCGAATTTCATGTGTCCTCCAGAAAAGAAAACAGCGAGTGAATGGCAGGGTTCTACGGACTTCCGTTGAATTCGTCATGCGCCTTTGACAAAAGCCTCAACGCACCATGGCTTTCGACTTCGCAAAAGAAAGTGCAGACCTCTTGGAGCGCCTCAACGGGCTCCGGGGGAGTCTTTGACGTCGAACGAAAACGCTCGCGCATCGCGCTGATCGAGCGCGACGCCGGGCAGCCCAACTTCTGGGACGACAACGCCAAGGCGCAGACGCTGCTCAAAGAGAAGTCCACCCTGGAGGCGAACGTGGGTGCCTTCGACAAGGTGCTGCGCGCGCTCGACGACGCCAGGGCGATGAACGAGCTGGGCCTGGAGGCGAAGGACCAGGCGAGCCTCGATGAAGCGGTGGCGATGCTGCAGGCGCTGGAGAAAGACGTCGCCTCGCTGGAGCTCGCGCGCATGCTCTCGGGCGAGAACGACGCCAAGAACTGCTTCATGGACATCAACGCGGGGGCGGGCGGCACCGAGTCGATGGATTGGGCCTCGATTCTCCTGCGCATGTACTCGCGCTACTGCGAGACCAAGGGCTGGAAGGTCGACATCAACGACTACGTGGCGGGCGAAGAAGCCGGCGTGAAGAACGTGTCGCTCTACATTCAGGGCGACTTTGCCTACGGGTACCTGAAGGCGGAGATGGGCGTGCACCGCCTCGTCCGCATCAGCCCCTTCGACGCCAACGCCCGGCGCCACACCTCCTTCGCCTCGGTCGACGTGTACCCCGAGGCGGACACGTCGATCAAAATCGACATTCCCGAGAGCGACGTGGAGATGAAGTTCATTCGCGGCGGCGGGGCGGGTGGACAGAAGGTCAACAAGACGTCGTCGACCTGCCAACTGCGGCACCTGCCCACGGGCATCATCATCACCTGTCAGACGGAGCGCTCGCAGTCGGCGAACCGCGACATGGCGTGGACCATTCTCCGCTCGCGTCTGCACGACATGGAGTTGAAGAAGCGCGAGGAGCAGAAGCAGGCGGCCGAAGCGCAGAAGTCAGACATCTCCTTCGGGTCGCAGATTCGCAGCTACGTGCTGGCGCCGTATCGCCTGGTGAAAGATCTCCGCACCGGGGTGGAGACGGGGAACACGGACAAGGTGCTCGACGGAGACCTGGACCCGTTCATCACCGCGCAGCTGCTCGGGGTGAAGAACCCCAATCGTTCCTCCGGCCCGGACTGAGCCGCAGGCGGCGTCACTGCTGCGCCGGCACACGCGTGCGTGGACGCCGTGCTGATTGCGTGCGAAATTTGCCGGCGATGACAACGCGGGAACGATGCCGATGAGTGGTGGCCCGCTGCGTTGTCCCGTCTGCCAGTTCATTCTCCCCAAGGACGTGCTGGTCTGCCCGAACGACGGCACGGTGGTGGGAGACCCGAGCGAGGCCATCAAGCCCAACCCATCGCGCCCCAGCGATCCCCGCTCTGAGCGCACCACCGACAAGGGGCTGACGGACGAGGCGTTGAACGCGCTGCTGGAGTCGGCGCCGAAGAAAGACCCCGAAGCCGAGCGCGACACGGTGCGCGGCATCACCCAGGAAGGGGTCGACGCACTGCTCGCCCAGGCGGCCGGCACGATGGTGACCGGCTACCCGCCTCCCCGAAAGCTGGGCGAGTCGGGCGACATGCCGGTGCCGACCCGGCGCGTGGAGGTGGTTCCCCGGGTGGACGTGCTGCCGCGTCCGTCGGCAGCAGAAGCCGAGCCCACGCTCCTGCCCTTGAGTCGTCCTCCCCCGGACTCCGATGGCGGCTTCGGCGGAGTCGGCGTTCGCGCCGGCGAGGTGGCCGAGGCGTCGGGGCCGCGGCGCTTCGTGACGCTCATTCTGGTGCTGCTCGCGGTGTCCGCCGGTGGCCTGTACGCCTACTCCGCGAAGACGCGCCCCCGCGGCGACGACGGCCTGACGCGGGAGCAGCGGATCGCCGCCATGTCCAGGCGCCTCTCCTCGGTCGAGTCCCGCATCAACGCCGCCATCGGCGACCATTCAGCCAACGCCTTCAAGCACCAGGAGAAGGCGCTCTTGATGCGCGAGGCGCTCGCCGGCATGCCGAAAGACGCGGAGTTGGAAGCGCTCGAGGTGCAGCTCAAGGCCCTGGAACGCACGAAGTTCTAGCGATGTGCGCGGGTGTAGGCCCCGGGCGTTCGCGAGCTCGGGAACTCTTTTTCGGCCCTGTTGTCTCATTCCCACCGGCGCGTGAGAGCATGCGCCCGTGACTGAGGAGGACGACGACGTGGGCTTCGCTTCGGCGCTGTCACTCCGCGCTCTGACCGGAACGGCCAGCGACCCCGCGCTCGAAGCCCAGAGCCTGGAGCGGGCGCTGGTGGCTCGAATCAAGCGGGGCGACGTGGCCGCCTTCGAGATTCTGGTTCGCCAGAATCAGGACCGGGTCTACGACTTCTGTGTGCGCATGCTGACCGATCGGGAGGAGGCCTTCGACATCACCCAGGAGGTGTTCGTCAGCGTGCACCAGCACCTGGCCGCCTTCCGGATGGACTCGAAGCTCTCCACCTGGCTGTTCCGCATCGCCAAGAATCAGTGCCTGAACCGGATGAAGTACCTGAAGCGCCGCGGTCGGGGGCGGTCGGACGAGTACGGCGAAGCCAACGAAGGGGCCATCAGCGAGTCGCTGGGCGGTTCCACCCGACCTGACGACGCGTTGGTCGCGGCGGCTGAACAGAAGCGGGTGCAGGCTGCGATCGCGAAGCTCGACGAAGAGCAGCGCATGCTGGTGGCGCTGCGCGACATCGAAGGGCTTTCGTACGAGGAGATTGTCGAGATCACCGAACTGCCCATTGGAACCGTGAAGAGCCGCTTGCACCGCGCCCGAGAAAAGCTGGTCGGACTGCTCGGCGAGCTTGAGCCCGCCGCCGCGACTCGAGGAGAATGACGCCGTGACCGCCAACACCCGAACAGAGGGCCTGGAAGAACTGCTCGTCGGGCACGCCGAAGGCTCGCTCTCGGAAGGGCAGGCCAAAGAGCTCGAAGCGAGGCTCCAGGACCTGCCCGAGCTGCGGCAGGCGTTCGATCGCTACTCCCACACGGTGGCCCGGCTGCGCTCGCTGCCGCGCGAAAAGGCACCTCCAGCGCTCTCGCGGCTCATCATGCGCCGGGTGCGGCGTCGCCGGTTCTTCAGCTCCCGGTCGCTCCACACCACCTACGCGCACTTCCGGGTGCCGGCCGAAGCCCTGGTGCCCATTCTGGTGGCGGCGCTGGTGGCGCTCTATTTCTTCTACGGGCTGTAGAGCCTGAAGGTGCCGCCCCGCGTTTTGACCTTGCAGTGCCGCTCGCCTTTTCGTTTGAAGGCGTCATGTCGGCTGACGAATCGAAGAAAGAACACGAGCTTTTCGAACAGCGCCTGAAAGACGCTGAACTGTGGAAGACGCTCGGGCACAACCCATTCGGCAATGGGTTCACCCCGCGCGACCTCGCGGGGGAGCTCCAGGCGCGTTTTCGCGACTCCACCGCCGAGCAATTGGAGCAGGTGAAGGACGTATTCTCGCTCGCCGGGCGCGTGGTGCTGATGCGCTCGTTCGGCAAGATGACGTTCCTCACACTGCAGGATCGGAGCGGTCGCGTGCAGTTGCTGCTCAAGAAAGACGTGCTGGGTGACGCGTTCGAGGCCACCAAGCCGGTCGGGCTGGGCGACTTCGTGGGCGCCGAAGGCACGGTGATCCGGACCAAGACGGGCGAGCTGACCATCGCCACCTCGAAGTTCATTCCGCTCACCAAGGCGTTGCGGGCGCCGCCTGACAAGTTTCACGGCTTGTCAGACCAGGAGCTGCGCTACCGCCAGCGCTACCTCGACCTCATGTCGAGCGACGAGGTGCGTGAGGTGTTTCGCAAGCGCACCCGACTGGTGCAGTTCATTCGACGCTTCCTGGACGCGCGCGGCTACCTCGAGGTCGAGACGCCGATGATGCACCCGCTGGTGTCCGGGGCGGCGGCGCGGCCCTTCACCACCCACCACAACACGCTCGACATGAAGTTGTTCATGCGCATCGCGCCCGAGCTGTACTTAAAGCGCCTGCTCGTGGGCGGCTTCGACCGCGTGTACGAGATCAACCGCAACTTCCGGAACGAGGGCATCAGCACCCGGCACAACCCCGAGTTCACGATGCTGGAGTTCTACCAGGCGTACGCCACCTACGAAGACCTGATG
>CAZFXD010000358.1:0-4553 GCA_964522795.1 uncultured Myxococcaceae bacterium | reverse complement strand
GCAGATTTCACTCATCCTCGGGCCCTGCGCCGGCGGCGCCGTGTACTCGCCGGCCATCACCGACTTCATCGTGATGGCCAAGAACACCTCCTACATGTTCATCACCGGCCCGGACGTCATCAAGACCGTGACGCACGAGGAAGTCTCGAAGGAGTCGCTCGGCGGCGCGATTGCCCACAACCAGAAGTCGGGCGTGGCGCACTTCGCCGCGGAGAACGAGCAGGCCGCGATTGTGATGACGCGCGAGCTGCTCTCGTACCTTCCGTCCAACAACCTCGACGACGTGCCGGTGGTGGCGACGAGAGACGACGCGGCCCGCACCGACACCTCGCTCGCGACCCTCATCCCCGCGAACCCCAACAAGCCGTACGACATCAAGACGCTCATCAACTCCATCGTCGACGAGAAGCACTTCTTCGAGGTGCAGGAGCACTACGCGAAGAACATCGTCGTCGGGTTCGCGCGCATGAACGGCCGCTCCATCGGCATCGTGGCCAACAACCCGGCGGTGCTCGCAGGCTGCCTCGACATCGATGCCTCGGTGAAGGCAGCGCGCTTCGTTCGGTTCTGCGACTGCTTCAATATTCCGCTGCTCACGCTGGTCGATGTGCCCGGCTTCCTCCCCGGCACCACGCAGGAGTGGGGCGGCATCATCAAGCACGGCGCGAAGCTGCTCTACGCGTTCGCCGAGGCCACGGTGCCCAAGGTCACGCTCATCACGCGCAAGGCCTATGGCGGCGCGTACGACGTGATGGCGTCGAAGCACATCCGCGCCGACATCAACTTCGCCTACCCCACGGCCGAGATTGCGGTGATGGGCCCCGACGGCGCGGTGAACATCATCTTCCGCAACGAGCTGGTGGCGGCGAAAGACGCGGCCGTGGAGAAGGCGCGGCTCGTCTCGGACTACCGCGAGAAATTCGCCAACCCCTTCAAGGCCGCCGAGCTCGGCTACATCGACGAGGTCATCCGGCCGGAAGAGACGCGCCCCAAAGTCATTCGCGCGTTCGAGATGCTGAAGAACAAGCGCCAGACGAACCCACCGAAAAAGCACGGCAATATTCCGCTCTGACGGTCGGGCGGGGCGTTGAGAATACGTATTCTGTCGGCTACGATGTCTACGTGAAGACAAGCCTCGTTCTCGATGACGCGTTGTTTCGAATGGCACGAGCCGAAGCTCAACGCTCGGGTCGAACGTTGAGCGCCGTCGTCTCTGAGTGGGCGCGCGTCGGACGGCAGGCGCTGGAGAAGACCCCCCGAAAGCGGCGAAGCAAGGTGCCCTCACTGAATCTCGGGGGCGTGGCCAGAGTGACGATCAACTCGCGGTCGCGGTGGATGGACGAATTGGATGCCCTTGACTGATGATCTGCCTCGACACGAATTTCCTGGTCGCAGCGCTGGTCTCCACGGCGGCTGATCACTCGCGGGCCGTCTCCTGGCTCAAGGCCAATGTCGACCGCCTGTCGACGACTTCGGTGAACGTCGGTGAAACGCTCCGCCTCATGACACACCCGCGAGTGTTTCCCCGACCGGCGACTCTTGCCGCAGCAACCGCGACCCTTCTCGGCTTCCTGGAAACTTTCGAAGTCGAGATTCTCGAGCTTGCGCCCGACTGGCTGGAGGCTCTCGCCGGGCTCCTCGCGACGCACCCGGGCTTGCGCACGCTCCGCGGCAACGACGTGTTCGACGCCTCGATTGCGCTCACAATGCGCGACCACGACGTTCAGTCGCTGCTCAGTCAGGACGAAGGCTTCGACCGCTTTCCGTTCGTTCGACGGGTGCGCTTTTAGCGTCTGATCAAGGCGGCATGAGACTCTGAGTTGCCCCATGGGCAGCACGCACCGGCGCTCACGAAGGGGTCATCTCTCAGCGGCCAGTTCGACGGCCCGGTGTGTCGGTTTTACGACTGGGAGTCCTGGCCCTGCTGCGCTGCGTGCCCTGAAGCGCGTGCGTCAGATCTTGAACAAGCCGCCAGCGACGTCGGCCGGGACCGGCTTCGAAAACAAGTAGCCCTGCGCCTGCTCGCAGTCGAGGAGCGCCAACGCTTCAAGCTGGCTCTCGGTCTCCACGCCTTCCGCCGTCACGCGAAGCCCGAGGCTGCGCCCGAGGGTCACGATGGCGCGAACGACTTCGAGCGAGCTGCCGGCCTGCTGCATCTGGTTCACGAAGCTCCGGTCCACTTTGAGACCTGTGAACGGGAAGCGCTGCAGGTAGGAGAGCGATGAATAGCCGGTGCCGAAGTCGTCCATCACAATCTGAATGCCCGCTTCGCGCAGCCGGCGGAGCGTGTCGGTCACCTTGGGCGAGTTATCGAGAATCGCGCTCTCCGTAATCTCGATGCACAGCGAGCTGGGCAGAAGCTTCGTCTCCGACAGCGTCCGAATCACGAAGTCCGCGTAGTCGTCCTCTTCGAACTCGCACTTCGAGGCGTTCACCGCGATGAACGGGTGCGAGCCGTCTTTGAGGCGCCCGTGCCACTGCGCCATCTGCAGGCAGGACTTCTTCAAAATCCACCGGTCCACCGCGACGATGAGGCCCGTCTCTTCGGCGAGTGGAATGAAGCGGTCCGGCGGAATCAGGCCCTTGGTCGGGTGCCGCCACCGGATGAGCGCTTCGAACCCCAAAAGCTTGCGCGCCGCGACGGACACCACCGGCTGGAAGTGCACTTCCAGCTGGTCGCCTTCCACGGCCTTGCGCAGGTCCGACTCCATCTGCAGGAACTGAACGGCCCGCTCGTGCATCGCCGGGTCGAACACCACGCAGCGGTTTCGGCCCAGCGCCTTGGCGCGGTGCATCGCCGTGTCTGCGTCGCGGAGTACCTCTTCAGGTTTTCGGTAGTGCGGCTTCGCCACCGCCACGCCGATCGACGCGCCGGTGAAGACTTCCTTGCCCTGCACGATGAACGGCTTGGAGAGCGACTCCAGCATTCGCGCCGCCACGCGGGTGGGTCCGTCGGGCTCGCGGCCGCCATCGAGCAGCACCACGTACTCATCGCCCCCCAGGCGCGCCACGGTGTCGATGCCGCGCAGGCACTTCTCCAGGCGGGCGGAGATTCCAATCAACAGCTCATCGCCTGCGTTGTGCCCCAGGCTGTCGTTGATGACCTTGAACCGGTCCACGTCGAGGAAGAGCACCGCGAACGAGTAGTCCTCTTCGCGGCGGCTGCGCGCCAGCGAGCGCTCCAGGCGGTCCATGAAGAGCACGCGGTTGGGCAGGTTGGTGAGCGAGTCGCGGCTGCGCGACTGCGTCACATCGCTGAGCGAGCCGGCCATGCGGTCAGCCGCGCCGGTGGCGTTGCGAACCGCCAGCCCACGCACCAACACCCAGCGGTACGTGCCGTCGCGGTGCAGGATGCGGTGTTCGCTTTCGAAGTGCGCCGTCGCGCCCGAGGAGTGCGCCTCCAGGTCGGCTTTCAAGCGGCCCACGTCTTCGTCGTGCACGCGCCCGAACCACGACTCGAGCCGGTTCTCCAGCGCGTCCTCTTCGTAGCCGATGATGCTCTTCCACCGCGGCGAGAGGTACAGCTCGTCGGTGCGAATGTTCCAATCCCAGATGCCGTCGTTGGCGCCCTGGGCGGCGAGGAGGTGCCGCTCGGAGTTCAGGCGCAGCGACTCCAGCTGCCGACCGCGCTGCGCGGCGTACCGCACCATGCGCTCAAATTGCTTGGCGTCGAAGGAGCCCTTCTCGACGTAGTCGTGCGCGCCCGCGCGCGTCGCCGCCACGTCGGTGTCGTGGTCTCCCTGCCCGGTGAGCACGATGACCGGCGTTCGGCACCCGGCGGCGGTGGCCACCCGGAGCAGCTCCAGGCCCGACTTCTCGCCCAGCTGGTAGTCGAGGAAACAGACATTGTACTGCCCGGACAGCAGCGCGGTCAGGCCACCGTCAAAGTCGCCCTTCCAATCGAGCGTGATGCCCGACTTGGGCAGCTCGTCGATGAGCGATTGCAGAAAGTTACGCGCAAAGGCGTCGTCATCGATGAGGAGAACTCTCGCTCCGAAACTCACGAAACCTCTTCCGGGGGCAGATGTAGCGACGACTGCCTGAAATTGTAGAGCGAAAGTGGATCAGTTCTCACGCACATTCGGGGCGTACACCGTGCGCGAACCACCACACGGGCCTACTCCGCCCTTCACCGCCCGGGTCGAAAATGCAGCGTTGACGAGGGGCGCGTGCCTCTGAAATACACGGTCATGCGCTCCAAGAAGACCAAGTACATCTTCACCACGGGGGGCGTGGTCAGCTCGCTCGGAAAAGGCATGGCCTCGGCGACGATGGCCGCCCTCCTCGAGAATCGCGGGCTCAACCTCACCCTCGTCAAGCTCGACCCGTACATCAACGTGGACCCGGGCACGATGAGCCCGTTTCAGCACGGCGAGGTCTATGTCACGCAGGACGGCGCTGAGACCGACCTCGACCTCGGCCACTACGAGCGCTTCACCAGCGCGCGCATGACGCGCCTCAACAACTTCACCACCGGCCGCGTCTACAACTCGGTCATTCAGAAAGAGCGCCGCGGGGAATACCTGGGCAAGACCGTGCAGGTGATTCCGCAC
>CAZFXD010000357.1:0-4574 GCA_964522795.1 uncultured Myxococcaceae bacterium | reverse complement strand
GGTACTCCCCCTGCCGCGGCCCCCACAGCGCCCCCGACGCCTCGTAGCCGCCGTACCACCAGTCCTCTTCCAGCAGAGAGTACCCGAGATAGTCCTGCGTGTAGCCGAGGAACATGGCCGGCCCGCGGTCGGGATCAGCCGCCTCGATGTCGGCCAGCACCTTCTCCGCCAGCCGGGTGCCGGGCTCGCCGGGGAAGGTCACCAGCGCGAACGGCCCCAACTGGCGCGTCAGCTCGGTCGCGCTCATCGCGCCCGCCATTCGTTTCAACTCCGCGACCGTGAGCATAGGGTGAAGGGTACTCGATCCACCGCTGGGGTTCGCGTGCCATCCGCAGATCGCACGTCGAGAATCGCCCAAGCGTGCAGCGAGCGTGAGATAAGCGCCCAATGCGCAACCTCGCAGCGCTGATCTCGATCATCGTCTCTGTTTTTCTGACGGCGTGCTCCACCCAGTCCGCCAAAGACGCCGGGTGCCAGGGCCCACTCTTCGGCCGTCCGGCGGCGCAGACCGGGCTGGGCGCCGACGCCTGTCAGCCTGCGTGCCTCTGCGGAGCCACGCCCTTCCAGTCTCCGGAGTTTTCGGCCGGTCGCCTGGCAGAGCTGCGCGCGTGGGTCCTCGAGACGCCGTTTGCGGAGGTGAAGGACAACCCGTACAGCGCCGACGCGGGGGTCTCTACCGCCGGAGTGTGCGCGGTGGTGGTGACCGATAGCGCCGCGCATCGCTACCGCGTGCAGACGTTCGCTGACGTCGCCGCCGCGGCCTCGGCCGGCGCGTACCTCACCCACCACAGCCCGTGCGGCGTCTGCTCCACGCTGAAGGATCTCGCGCTCTACGCCGAGAACACCGACCTCGGCGCGCCGGTGCGGCAATGCGGCGTCGACTCGTTCGGCAAGGGCTTCGACGCCAACGTGGCCTGCCTCGAGGGGCTTGGGTTCACCCGCCCGTGCGCGCAGGTGTGGGCGTGGAACACCGTCAACACGCGCAACAAGTGTCTGGGCCCATGCCTCGAAAACGGCGACAAGCCCTACCACCTGGCCGACGGAGGGCTGAACGGCTGCCTCGCCTGCGACGAGCGCGAGAGCGGCCCCACCTTCAAGCAGGTGGCCGGGCGAACGCGCCGGAACACCGGCATCGCCTCTGCCATCTGCCGCCCGTGCCAGGAGTCGGCCCCGGTCGCCCACGACTACCCGTCGTTCTGAGTCGAGCGCCAGCGCGCGCCGCAGCTACTCGAGGAGCCCGGCGTCCCACGCGTCTTCGAGCGCCTTCAGCTGGAGCTCTGAGTTCCCGCCGGCGGCTTTGAGCGCCTCGTCGAGAGACTTGGGCTTGGCAGCGGGGGCGGCTTCCGGTTTTCGCGACGCGGTCTTCGCGGGCGCGGCGGGGGGCGCCTGGAGCTCGGCGCGTCGCGCCGCGAGCAAGGCCTCCGAGTACTCCTTCTGCAGCTCTGCCACCTTGGTGCCCGCCCCTTCGAACGTCTCCCTGGAGATCGAAATGGCCCGCTTACCCTCGGGAAACGAGGTGAGGGCCTCTACCGACGTCAGCTCGCGCGGGTACCCGACGATCAGGTTCTGCGCGTCTTTCCAGCGGGCCCGAAGCGGCACCTCGGGGAGCGGGACCGCAAAGACCACGATGCCTTTGGTGGGCGCGCGCGAGGAGGAGACCACCACCTCGGTCTTGCCGCGATGCCCATCACGCACCGACGTCACCGTGGCCGTGTGGGCGCGATCGGGCGCGACAATCTCTTCATCGCCCGTGGCTTCGATGACCGGCGTGACGGTTTCAGCCTGAACCACCGCGGCGGTCTTCTCGAGGCAGGCTCCGCAGCTGGCCGTTGCGAGAGCAAGTGCGCCGACAACCCAGGTCCAGCAGGTGAATCCGCCCCGAAGCATCGGCCCGAAACTACACCCAAGCCCGCCGACCGCTGGCGAAAATAGGGCAGCACGTGTCTCCTCCGGGTTGACGCGCCTCCAGCTCCATCGCTCGAGTTCCAGGCGCAGCGCCCCGTCTTCACTGGGCTTTCCCGTGGCGCGGCCCCTGCAATCTCGATGGGCATGACCCCCACGCCCCCATGCAGCGCTCGCCGCCCCGCTCCTACCTTCCTCTACATCGCCTTCGCCGCGCTGATCTCAGGCTGCGGAGCGGCAGAACTCGACGAGTCGCTGGTCGACGAATCGGCCCTCGACACGACCGGTGAAGACACCGCCGCGCTGACGGCGGCGGCAACGACCATCACCTTGACGGCCGTGGCCGACGGCGAGAAGCCGAACAACGGCCCGTTTGATGGCACCCGGCCGCAGTTCAACTACTTCGGCCCCAATGGTGGCGGCACGGGGGCCATTCGTTTCGTGATTCCCGGCATCGCCGCGGTCAAGCGCGCCATTCTGCGACTCACCGTTCCCGCCGACTACCCGTTCGGGCTCGACTTCGCCCTGATGCAGCCGTGGAACTGTGGGGCCTGGACCGACGCCAGCACGAGCTTCCCCTGCGGTGGCGCGTTCTACGGGTTCTTCGCGGTCGCCGTCGACAACGTGGCGCGAACCGCCGACTTCGACGTCAGCAGCGCCATCGTGAGCAAATCGTCGCCGACCTTTCTCGTCTGGCAGTACGCGTTCGTGACGCGAGAAGGCGGCGCAGCGCCGAAGCTGATCATCGAGACGGCCCCGCTTCAGACGACGAACACCCGGGCCGCGTTCGCGGACGCCGCGACGAGCTCCGCCACGCCGACGGTCCCCGAAGGTCACGCGCAAAGCGTGCTCGCGCGCGACGAGTTCATCATCGGCGACGAGATTCGTGGGAAGGCCTACTTCTCCTTCGGTCTGCCCGCGACTGTGGTGCAGCGGGCCACGGTGCGGCTCATGCCCGACCGCGAGAACCCGGTGGACGTCGTCGTCGGCGCCGCGTGTGGCGCGGTGAAAGAGGACTCAACCACCTACGCGAACCCACCTGCGCTCACCGCCATCACCACCACCTTTCACGGCTTCGTCCCTGAATCGCACCTGGGCGTGCCGGTCCGCATCCAGGTCACCGACGCGGTCAACGGAGCCATCGCGCAGGGTTGCAAGAACATCACCTTCTCGGTGATGCCCGTCTGGAACACTCCGCGGGTGATGGACATGACGGCGTCGTTCAAGTCGCGCGAGGCAGCGTCCGATCGGCCGCGCATCTACTTCGAGTGACCGGCGGCCGAGCGCCAAGCTGATACCGGGCATCGGCACGCGGGCCGACAAGCTCTGGTCGCGAACCCCCGACCGACAAGGGTCCTGCGCCCGCTGCGCGGCGAACGCTCAGTCCTGCAGGCAGTACATCAGCGCTGAGGTGAAATCGCAGCCCGCGGATCCGCCCGTGTAGAAGAACTTCGTCGTCAGGTACGCGGTGCGTACGCCCTGCCCCGTCGTGCCGGCATCGACCAGCGTCCAATTGTTGCAGGTGGAGACGCCGTTGCCGACCTCACCCGGGTGGGTCGCACCGCCCCACACCACCCAGTTGGCGGAGACGTGCGCGCCGTCTTTGTTCGCGAGCGCGGTGGGGGCCGCGGTCATGGGGATGCCACCGTCGAACAACTGGGCGAGGCTGTCGGCGATGCGAACACCGTCGGAGCGGATCACGGGAGCGCCGACGAGCGCGCTGTTGGTGAACCGGCTCGCGGCCGAGGCCGAGCTCGTGGCCAGCACCGCTTTGAACGTGCCGGCCAGGCCCGCGTCCTGCGCGTTGTTGGCGCAGTGCCCGTCGGCCGCGGCGATGCCACCTCCCGAGACGTGCGGCTCAGCGGTGACGAACAGCACGCGCCCACCGGTGAGCGGCAGCGGCGGCACCGGCGCCACGTAGGACGTGCCGAGGCAGTAGATGCGAGCGAGGGAGTTGCAGGACGCGCTGCCAGAGTTCGTCCACCCGCCCGCGCCGTTCGACGCGTTCCCGGCGGTGATGCCGGACCCGCCGTCGAGCATGGTGTAGTCGCCGCAGGAGATGCCCTGGAAGGAGCCGCTCCGCGTGGTGCCCGTGGCCACGACTTCGGCCCCACCGTCAGCGCGCACGTCGATGCCGTATTCGTCGAGCACCGGCGGGTAGAACACCTGGTAGGCGCCGAGGAAGGTCTGCTGCGAATCGGCGAACGGCTTCTCGTCGGGCCGGTACCACCCGCGCGCGTTGCCGAGCCGCGAGCCGGCGTCGGAGGACCCCGACAAATAGGCCATGAACGTGCCCGGGAGACCCGCGTCCGCGGCGAGGTTCTGGCAGAACGCGTTGGCGGCGGTGAAGCCGCCGAGCGAGCCGGGGTTGACGCGCTGCGAGCTCGCGAAGACGTAGTTGCGCGGGGTGATGGCCGCGGTCGCCGCCCGGGTCGCGTTGAGCGTCAACGCGCAGGTGGTGCTGAGGCCAGCGCAGTCGCCGCTCCAGCCGCCGAACGCGGAGCGCCCGGTGAGGCTGGTGGTGAGCGTCACGGAGGTGCCCGAAGCGAACGACGCGGAGCAGGTGCCCGGGCAGTTGATGCCCGTCGGACTCGAAGTGACCGAGCCGCTCGCGGGTGCCGTCGCGTTGACCGTGACAGTGAGCGTGTACGAGGCCGCGCCGCCGCCGCCGC
>CAZFXD010000356.1:0-4597 GCA_964522795.1 uncultured Myxococcaceae bacterium | reverse complement strand
GACTTCCCGGCGATGTTTCGTCCCGAATGATCTTCCTGACCGGAGGGGCATTCACCCCGCGCACCCGGGAGTTTCTCGATTCCACGCCCAATCAGCGTATTGAAAAGCCATTTGATACCCAACACCTGCGCACGCTGATTAACGATCGAATCCGCTAGTTTCAGGAACACGGACCATGACCGAACTCGCACCGAGTCCCAGCGTACTCCTTGTCGACGATGACGAAGGCATTCGTCGTGACTACGGACGCGCGCTCACCAAGCTCGGCTTCAAGATCGAGACCGCAGTCGACGGGAAGAATGGCATCGAGATGTTGGGGGGCAACATCTTCGACGTCATCGTGTGCGACTTGATGATGCCGAGAATGGACGGCTTGGAGTTTCTTCGCTCCGTGCGCGAACAAGACCTCGATATTCCGGTGGTCCTGATCACCGGGCAGCCAGCACTCGACACCGCGGTGAAGGCGGTCGAATACGGCGCATTTCGCTACCTCACCAAGCCCGTCGCGCTGGATGAACTGGAACGGGTCGTTCACCGCGCCGCCAGCATGCACCGCATGGCAACCCTCAAGCGAGAAGCCATGGAGCTCCTGGGCACCGAAGGCATGCGACTGGGAGACCGCGCGTCGCTTGAAGCTCGCTTCGACGTTGCGCTCGAGGAACTCTGGGTCGCGTTTCAGCCCATCGTCCACTGGCCCCAACGCCAGGTGTTCGCGTACGAGGCGCTCGTTCGGTCCAACGAGGAAGCACAGCGATTTCCCGCTGATTTGTTGAATTCGGCTGAGCGGCTTGGACGCCTGAAGGACCTCGGGCGAAGGGTTCGTTCTGAAGTGGCGCGACTTGCCCCCAGCGCCCCCGGGGATGCGCTGCTCTTCGTCAACCTTCACCCCGCGGACCTTGACGACGAGCAGCTCTTCGCGGTCGATGCGCCGCTGACGCCGCATGCCCACACGGTGGTGCTTGAAATTACCGAGCGGGCCTCGCTCGATGGCGTGCGGGGGCTGGCGGCGAAAGTCAGGCGGCTCCGGGCGTTAGGCTACCGAATCGCTGTCGACGACCTCGGAGCAGGGTACGCCGGGCTTGCGACGTTTGCGCAACTTGAGCCCGAGTTCGTCAAATTGGATATGTCTCTGGTTCGCGGTGTGCACTCCTCCACCAGCAAACAAATGGTCGTGCGCGCGATGACGCGATTGTGCCGAGACGAACTTGGAATTCGAGTGGTCAGCGAAGGGGTCGAGCGGATCGAAGAGCGCGATGCGTTGACGGCCCAGGGTTGTTCGCTGTTGCAGGGGTACTTGTTTGCGCGACCCGAACGGGGCTTTCCTTTACCCCGCTGGTAACGGGCGCACCCAGGGTCACCGTGACCCGATATTGGTTCCGCAACCACCGGTGTTCTTGGGGCCCGGCGACGGCATCGGCCTTGCTTTCTCTTGAAGTGGACCCAAACGAGGGAGCCGGAACATGAATCGCGTACCCACCGTGTTGATTGCCGACGACGAGATGATCGTGGCCCGAACGCTGGCTCGTGCCTTTCACCGGGTTGGAATTTCGTCTCTCATTGAAACGCACGCCCGCGAGGTCGTCGATCGTGCGGAGGCGGCCCAACCCGAGTTCATCGTTCTCGACATACGGCAGGAAGTCGACGGGCGCGACGTGCTGGCGGCACTCAAGAGAAACCCCCGAACCGCGCGAATTCCCGTCTACATGCTGTCGAGCTGTGATGATCAATTCGTTCGGCGGACCTGTCTTGAACTTGGTGCGGAGGACTACGACACGAAGCCATTTGACTGTCTCTACGTCGAGCACGTACTGCGCCGACTTCGCGCGCATGGCCACTGAACGCGTCGCGAAGGGTGCGACCAGGTCTCGACACGAGTGCTAGCCTCTGAAATGAGCCCTCTTCAAAGGGGCGGGTCACTTGTGCCACTCACGTTCGATGGACTTCATGAATTGATGAACGCCAGCCCCGACGCGATGGGGCTCCACGAGCGCGGAGTCCTCATCTACGTGAACCGGGGCATGGTGGAGTTGCTCCGGGCTTCGGGCCCCGACGCACTGGTGGGACACTCGATTCTCGAGTTCGCACACCCGAGTTTTCACACCGCACTCATTGAACGACAGCGATCTCACGAGACTGCGCAGGGCATCGCTCCCCCCCTCGAAGGGCTTGCCGTGCGCGTCGATGGGCAGGCCGTCGACATCGAACTGCAGTCGTCTCGGCTAGTGGTGGAAGGTCGTCACGTCGTGTTGGCCACTCTTCGCGACGTCACGCCGAGAAAGTCGGCCGAGGCAGCGCTTCGGCGGCAAGCGGCCATCTTCGCCAAGGCCGAGCAGGTGGCGTCGTTCGGCGTGTGGTCGCAACGCCTGGGCGCGGACGACGTCGGCAACTGGTCAGACGGGATGTACGCCCTTCTGGGCGTGGACCGCGCGACGTGGAAGTACTCCAACGAGGCGCTGCTGGAGATGATGCACCCCGATGATCGCAGCTCGTACGCGGCGGCCCGCCAGCGAATGATTACCCACCGCGAGCCGCTGGTGACGGACATCCGCATTCCCCAGCCCGACGGGTCTGTTCGGTGGCTCCGGGGCCGGGCTGATGCGGAGCGCGACGCCGACGGGGTGCCGCTCATCACCGGCATGGTGGTGGACGTGACCGAACGGCGGGTGCTGGAGGAACAGCTCCTCCACGCTCAGAAGATGGATGTGGCCGGCCGCGTGGCCGGGAGCGTGGCGCACGACTTCAACAACCTGTTGTTGGTGATGATGGGGCAACTGGCCCTCGCCCAGCGCGCGCCCACCGCTGACGCCGTGGCGGGTGAACACTTAAGTCGCCTCAAGGCCACGCTCGAACAGGCCGCGGCGCTCAGCCGACAGCTGCTCTCGTTGTCCAGCAAACAACCCGTGCAGCCGCAGGAACTCGACGTGGCGCATGCGCTCAACGAGTCGCGCGACCTGCTGCGGCGAATCTGCGGGGACAACATCGGCGTTCACTTTGCCGTCGAGGAGACGCCGCTCTACGTCTTCATCGACGCCGGCCAGTGGAACCAGATTGTCCTCAACCTGGTGCTCAACGCGCGTGATGCCATTCACGACTCGGGCTCGCTCTTCCTTTCCCTGGCTCGCACCACGCTCAACGGAAAACCCGCAGTGCTCCTCACTGCGCGTGACACCGGACACGGCATGTCGCGGGAGTTGCAGGTACGCATCTTTGAGCCGTTCTTCACCACCAAGCTTCCGGGGCACGGGACCGGCCTCGGGCTCTCCACCCTCGCCTCGGCCGTCGCCGCCGCGGGGGGGCGCGTCGAGGTGGAGTCCGCGCCCGACGAGGGGGCCACCTTTCGGGTCACACTCCCGGCCTCGGAAGGCACCGCGGAGGCGCCGGCGCCCGCGAGGGAGAAGCCGGCGGCCGCTCGTCCGAAACCGCACGGCCGCGTGCTGCTGGTCGAGGACTCGAAGAACGCGCGCTGGGTCCTCAGCCTCAGCCTTCGCGCCGAAGGGTTCACCGTCGAAGAAGCGGAGAGCGCCGAAGAAGCCATGCACATGCTGGAGCGCGGAGGGACCACCTTCGACGTGCTGGTGACCGACGTGCTCATGCCCGGCATGGGCGGAAAAGAGCTCGTGAGGCGCTCTCGCGCGCACCGACCTGACCTGAAGGTGGTGTTGATGTCGGGCTACGCGCCGGGCGAAGGGCTCAACGAGCTGCTGGAGCACCCAGGCACGCGCTACCTGGAGAAACCGTTCGTCACGGAGCGACTGGTCACGGCGCTGCACGAATTGTTATCTGAGTAAGCGTTCCGGCGAATGCTCGAGGCGAGGTTGGTGCCCCCGAAACCTCCAAGCTGTGCTTGTGTGGCGCGCATCGACTCTCCCGGAGGCCACATGCGCATCGCACTTGGAATGCTTCTCACCGTTGCCCTCGTCAGCTGCAGCTCGCAGGAAAAGAGCGCCGCCGCCGGCAAACCTCCGGAGCGGGTCGCGCCGCCGGCTCCCACCGCCGCGGCCCAGGCCTTGAGCGGGACGGTCGCCGAGGTCATCGACGTGGCGACCTATACCTACTTGCGCCTGACCACCGCCTCCGGCGAGATGTGGGCCGCGATTCCCACCACCAAGGTCGCCGTCGGTGCGCAGGTCACGCTGGTCAACCCGCAGGCCATGGCGAACTTCACCAGCAAGACGCTCAATCGCACCTTCGACGTGATTCAGTTCGCGAGCGGAATCCAGGGCGCAGCGGCCGCCCCCGGTGGTGCCGAGGCCGCGCTCCCGGAAGGACACCCGGCCACGGGTGAAGCCGCCGCCCCTATGGCGGGCTTCGGCCTCAAGCCAGGGGCCAAGCCGGGCGATGCCGCGCCCGCGGTGGATCCAAAAGTGGAGAAGGCCACCGGGGCTGACGCGAAGACGGTCGCCGAGGTGTTCGCGCAGAAGGCTGCGCTCAAGGACAAGTCGGTCACGGTGCGCGGAAAAGTGGTGAAGGTGACCGCGGGCGTCCTGGGCAAGAACTGGCTCCACCTCCGCGATGGTTCAGGCGCGGAAGCCTCCAAAGACAACGACATCGTGGTGACGTCGACGGCCACGGCGGCCATTGGTGACACGGTGACGGT
>CAZFXD010000355.1:0-4617 GCA_964522795.1 uncultured Myxococcaceae bacterium | reverse complement strand
CCCAAGGAATTTCCGGCGCCCATTCTGCTCGTGCAGCACATCAACGCGGCCTTCACCGACTCGCTCTCGGGGTGGCTCCAGTCCAGCTCCAAGCTGCGGGTGAAGATCGCCGCCGACGGCGACCCGATGACCCCGGGGACCCTGCTCATCGCCCCGTCGAACCAGCACCTGGTGGTGGCCTCCCGCGGAAAGGTGGGGCTCAAGACTGCGCCCCCACGCGACGGCCACTGTCCTTCGGGGACCACGCTCCTCGAGTCGGCGGCGACCGTGTACGGCCGGCGCGCCGTGGGGGTGATCCTCACCGGCATGGGCGCCGATGGCGCCGACGGCATGGCGGCCATTCACGCAGCGGGCGGAATCACCATCGCCCAGAACCAGGAATCGTGCGTGGTCTACGGCATGCCGGGCGCCGCGGCGGCCAAAGGCGCGGTGAAGCACTTCGTTCACGGCGATGAACTCGCCGGCACCCTGATGGCCGTCGCACGAGGCCAGTTGCTGTGACGTCGGCTGCGAACAATCGCCCCACACATCAGAAGGTGGTGGCGTTGGTCGCGGCCCGGACGGGGTCGGCGCTGTCTGTTCAGCAGAAGGACCGGCTGGAGCGGGCCATCGCCGCGCGTCGCGGCGATCGGAGCGACGAAGCGTACGCCGCCTACCTGGCCAGCGCCGGTGGGCTCGAACTTCGCGAGTTGATGGCGGAGATCTCAGTCCACAAGACCGACCTCTTTCGCGACCCGGTGCAACTGTCCGCCCTGCAGGACGAGGTGCTCCCCGAGTTGGTCCGAAGGGGGCGTCCGCTGCAGGTGTGGAGCGCGGGCTGTGCCACCGGTGAAGAGGTGGCCACCCTGGCGGTGATGCTGGCCGACGCCCGGGCTCCGTACGGAACCTCGGTGCTCGGCACGGATCTCTCCGAGCGGGCGTTGGAGCGCGCCAAGAAGCTGACCTTCGACGCCGAAGCGATGACGCGGGTGCGGCACGATCTGAAGGAGCGATATTTCGTTCGCTCCGGCAACGCCTTTGCCCTGTCGCCTGCGCTGCGAACCGGCATTTCGTTCGCGCAGCACAACCTGATGGACACCCCGTACCCCACGCCACGACACGGCGAGGTGTTTGATCTGGTGGTGTGTCGGAACGTGCTCATCTACTTCACCGAAGCGGCCTTCGAGTCGACCGTCGAACGCTTGATGGCCCGGGTGGCGCCTGACGGCTACCTGCTCCTCGGCGCGGCGGAGCCCATTCTGGCCCGCAAGGCGAACATCAACACGGTCCGCCTCGCCAACGCGTTTCTCTACGTGCACGACGCCCACCCGCGCGCGCGCACGGCCGAGGCGACGCTGCCCCCGGCGGCCGTCCCTGTACCTTCCACCGTGCCGTCCGACCCCCTCGTCGATCTCGGCCCGGCGCTCCGCGACGCCCACGAGGAGATCGCGCTTCGCAAAGTGCCGCGCAAGGCCACGCCGTCGGACTCAGCGGTGCTCACCCAGGCCACCGCCGACGGGGTGGCTCGCTTTCAGGCCGTCCTGGACGAGGCGGTTGAGCTGTCTGACGACGACGGGGTCGAACAGGAGCTGCGCCAGGCGCTGTACCTCGCGCCCAACCTCGCGCCCGCCAGGTACCTGCTCGGCATGCTGCTCGAGCAGCGGGGGCAGAAGGCCGACGCGGCGAGTGAGTACCGACGGGCGATCGCGGTGCTGACCAGCGGCGAAGCGCTCGACGTTCCCTTCTTCCTCAACCCCGAGCGCTTGAAGCGCGCCTGTTCGCTCGCGCTGGAGCGAACCGGATTTGCGATCGATTCGATTGCGCTCGGGGCATCGCTCCGCTAGCAATCACCCCTTCGCACGCGACGCACGCAGGGCCGACGTCGCGGGCTGAAAGACCGAGCTCCCATGATCGCCGCCATCATCTCGTTCACGCTCCTGGTCAGCGTGGCTGCAGTGCCCGAGGGCACTGACGCGTTCCTCCAGCACCCGCAGCGGCTGCCGTTGGCTGACGCCGCCACGCTCCCGCCGCTCGCCCGTCACGCGCTGGAGTACGGCGCGGTGACGTCGGTCGAGCCTCGCTATGGCGTGCCCTCGTTCTTCTGGTTTCCCCGCTCGCCGGTCGCCCGATCGGCCCGCGCCCAGGGGCTGACGCCGGAAGAATCGGCACGCCAGGCCCTGTTCGTCACCGCGCCGTTCTATCGCCACGCCACTGAAGACGTGGGGCAGTACCGGGTCCTCAAGGTGCACGATCGCGGCGAAGGCGCGGTGGTGGTCTCGTTCGTGCAATCGCCCAACGGGCGCCCGCTCTTTCGCGACGAGGTGCGGGTGGTGTTGACCCACGAGCTCGAGCCGGTGGCGATCGCCGGTTATCTCGCCCCGCACGTGAACCGACTCGGCGCGGAGGCGCTGACCCTCGAGACCGCGGTGGGCGTGGCCTATCGGGAGTTGACCGGCAACCTCTCCTACGACGTCCTCGACGCGAAGGCCGAACACCGCGGCACCGACGTCTTCTTTTCCGGGCTGCCCGGAGCATCGCTCGCCCGAGCGAGAGCGGTCGAGGTCCCGCTTCCCCAGGGCGTGCAGCCCGCGGCGTACGTGGAGCTGGAGCTTGATGGCCCACAGGGCTCCCGGCTCGAGGCCCTCACGGTCTCGCTCACCGACGGGGCGATCTTGACGCGCCACTCCCTCACGCAGTCCGAGACCTTCTCCTGGCGCGTGTTCGCCAGCACCACGCCGCCGTACCTCCCGTTCGACGGGCCCCAGGGCAATGACTACACCCCGTTCCCGCAGGGTGGGGCGCAGGCCCTCAAGTTCACCTTCGCCACGCCGAACCAGATCACGCTCGCCCGTGGCCCCATCAGCACCACCGACGACTGGTTGACCGCGGGGCAGACCACCACCGACGGCAACAACGCCAAGGCGTACGCGGACCTCGCCTCGCCCGACGGCTTCGGGCCCAATGACCTGCTCGGTCTCACCTCGGCGCCCAACTCGTTCGATGAGGCCTACGACCCGACCCTGCAGCCGAACGCTGGCGTCATGCAGCAGCGCGCGGCGATTGATCAGGTGTTCTACGACGTGAACTTCTTCCACGACTGGTACTACGACGTGGGGTTCGACGAGAAAGCCGGCAACGGTCAGGCGTCGAACTACGGGCGAGGCGGCGTGGAAGGCGACGCGATGTTCGCCGAGATCAACGACTACGCCGGCACCAACAACGCGAGCATGTCCACGCCCTCCGACGGCGCGCACCCCCGCCTGCAGATGTACATCTTTGACGGAGGCAATGGGCCGCGGGTGGTGGTGCCGGGCGCGATGCCGGTGACGTACTCCGGCGGGCCTGCGCAGTTCGGGCCCCAGGTCTTCACGGTCAGCGCCAAAGCGGGCCTCGTCGACGACGCCAACGCCACCAACGGGAGCACCAACAACGACGGGTGCCAGAACACGTACACCACGTCCTTCGCGGGAATGATCGCGGTGGTGGACCGCGGCCAGTGCACCTTCGTGGAGAAGGCCCAGATCGCCGAACTCAAAGGCGCGGTGGGGCTGATCATCTTGAACAACACCTTCGGCCCGGCCCCGGATCTGACCGGCATGGCCCCTGACGTCCACATCCCCGTGGTCTCGCTCTCGCGGAGCAACTCCGAGGCGCTGCGTCAGGTCCTGGGCAGCAACCCCGTGTTGACGCTGACCCGCATCGACGCGGTGGACAAGAACAGCGCCCTCGACAACTCGGTGGTGGCGCACGAGTGGGGCCACTTCATCTCCAATCGCCTCATCGGCGACGGGAGCGGTCTGTCGAACTACCAGGCGTACGGCATGGGCGAGGGCTGGGCGGACTTTCATTCATTGCTCCTGATCGTGGCGGAGGGCGACGACGCGAAGCCCGGCAACGCGAACTTCTCGGGGACCTACGCCACCGGCGCCTACGCCGCGTCGGGCTTCGAGCCTCGCGCGCCGTACTTCGGCATTCGTCGGCTGCCGTACTCCACCGACTTCTCCAGGAACGCGCTCACGTTCCGCCACATTGAAGCGGGCGTTCCGCTGCCTGCGGGGGTGCCCACGGCCTTCGGGGCCGACGGTCGTAACAACCACGAAACCCACGCCACGGGCGAGGTGTGGTCGTCGATGCTGTGGGAGTGTTACGCGGCACTGCTCAACTCGGGCCTCCCGTTCGCCGAGGCGCAGCGGAAGATGCGCGCGTACCTGGTCGCTGGGTACAAGGCGACGCCGCTGTTCCCCACGTTCGTCGACGCACGCGACGGGTTGCTCGCCGCCGCCGCCGCCACTGACGTGGCTGATCTGAAGCTCTTCGCCCGGGCGTTCGCCCGCCGCGGCCTGGGCGTGCGCGCTGTGGCTCCGGATCGCGATTCGCGGACCAACGGCCCGTTGAAAGAGAGCTTCATTTCGGGCGGCGACGTCACCGTGGTCTCCGCCCGGCTGGATGACTCGGCCAACTCGTGCGACGCCGACGGGGTGCTCGACTCCCAGGAGTCCGGGCTGCTCACGCTCTCCCTCAAGAACACCGGCACCGAAACCCTGGCCGGCCTGAAGGGCCTCGGCGCTTCCGCGGCCCCGTACCCGCTCCGGCTCCCCAACCCGGGCTGCACGGGGGCGGCACGGCCGCCCGGCGCTG
>CAZFXD010000354.1:0-4676 GCA_964522795.1 uncultured Myxococcaceae bacterium | reverse complement strand
GGAGCGTGAGCCGCGGCGCACCCGGCGTTGCTAGCCCGGGAGGCTCGGGCGGCGACGCTGGGGGCGCGGGCGACGGCGGAGTGACGCCTCCCGTGGCGAACGGCGGCTGCGGGTGCGGCGCGCCGGGCGCGGGCCTGCCGGTGTTTGCTCTCGCGGCGTTGATGCTCCACGCGCGGGTGATGCGCCGCCGCGCGGTTCGCGTTACTTCGCGGCCGGCTCGACGATGACGAACTCCACGCGCCGGTTCTGCTCGCGGGCCGCTTCCGTGGTGCCGGTCGCGAGCGGCTTGGTCGAACCGTAGCCCTTCGAGACCAGGCGCGCTTTTTCGACGCCCCGCGCCACCACCGCGTCCATCACGGCCTTGGCGCGATTCTCTGAGAGCGTCTGGTTCTTCTTGGCGTCGCCCACGTCGTCCGTGTGTCCCTCGACGCTGACCTTCTTCACGTTGGGGAACTTCTTCATGATGGTGGCCACGCCGTCGAGAATGGGGTTCGACTTGGGAAGAATCGTCGCCTTGCCGAAGGCGAAGAAGATCTTCTCGGTGATGACGATGTGGTCCTGCTGAATGAAGACCTTCACGTCTTTTTCGGGACAGCCATCTTCGTCATCGACGCCGTTGATGGTCTCGGGCTCGAGCGGGCACTTGTCCTTCTCGTCCAACACCCCGTCTTTGTCCGCGTCCGTCTCGGGGCAGCCGTCGTCGTCTTGAATGCCGTCTTTGTCTTCGGCCGCGACGGGGCACTTGTCCTTCTCGTCCAGAATGCCGTCGGCGTCGGCGTCGGTCTCCGGGCAGCCGTCGTCGTCTTGCACGCCGTCTTTGTCCTCGGCGGCCAGCGGGCACTTGTCGTTGGCGTCGAGCACGCCGTCGTTGTCGGCGTCGGTCTCGGGGCAGCCGTCCTCGTCCTGAACGCCGTCTTTGTCTTCAGGGTCGTTGGGGCACTTGTCCTTCGCGTCTTCGATGCCGTCCTTGTCGTTGTCTTTCTCAGGGCAGCCGTCGGTGTCTTCGAAGCCGTCCATGTCTTCGGCCTGGTTGGGGCACTTGTCCGCGGCGCCTTTGATGCCGTCGCCGTCCGGGTCGGCGTCGGGCGGCGTCTGGGCCGGAAACCCGATGCTGAACGACAAGCCCCACAAGAGCAGCTTGTTGGGGCCGATGAAGAAGAACTTCATGAAGGGGCCGACCTGCAGCCCGTCGATGAGCGAAAACTCGTACCCCGCGCCCAGGTTGAAGCCGGCGCCGAGTCCGCCGTGGGCCACGATGAAGTGCGCGTCGACCCACAGGTTGCCCCAGGCGTTGCCGCTCACGCCGCCCGGGTTCCACAGGTAGCCCTTCTGATCATCAAACAGGCGCAAGCGCAGGCCGATGCCGCCGCCGAACGCGGAGCCCTGGGCCAGATAGGTGGAGCTGGTGGTGCCGAGGCCGAAGAACTCCACCTGGGGAACGACGGCGCCGTCCCAGAAGGCGGTGGTGTCCAACTTCAGCGAGGCGCCGTTGACGAAGCGGTCCGCGTCGAGGCCGATGCCGAAGCCCGGTTCGAGGTGAAGGTTGACGAGGAAGCTTTCGGCCGAAGCCGGTGCGGCACACAGCGCCAACAGCGAGATGAGGGCAGGGCGGAGTTTCATCGGGAGCGTTTCCTCAGCGAGTGTGGGACGCGACTTGGACGGCCGCGCACGCTACCTGTGAAGAACGCGAAGTCAACGACGCGTTCGACTCAGCGCGGGGCCACCGCGCGGCGGCCGTCAGACAAGCGCGCGCAGGTCGCGTCGTCGGCCAGTCCCTTCAAGCGATCCCACGTCTGGCACGTCACCACGTCGTGCGCCTGGTCCAGGCCTTCGCAGTAGTTCGTGAACAGGCACCTTCGAATCTCTGCGCCGCGTCCGGTGCGGAGCTTTTCGAACCAGTCGGGGTCGGCGAGCGATTGTCGAGCTGACGCGATGACGTCCGCCGTTCCGTTCTCGAGCGCCGCTTCGGCCTGTTCGAAACTGGAAATTCCTCCGCAGGCGACCACGGGCGTGTGGAACCCCGCAGCCACCACCGCGCGCTTCACCGTGGCCACGGCGGGGAGATTTCGCCCGAAAGGCGCCTCCATCTTCGTGGTCGGCATGCACTCGTGACCTGAGGGGCCGGTGTACGGGTAGGCGGCAGCGCCGATCTTGGGCTGCCGCGCGTCTTCGAACTTTCCGCCGCGGGAGAGCGAGAGAAAGTCCATGCCCGCGCGCGCGAACTCCACGCCGAAGAACGCTGCGTCTTCTTCCGTGGAACCGCCGTCGATGATTTCGTGCGCGAGGAAGCGCGTGCCGACGACGAAGCGGTCGCTCACCGCGCTGCGCACGGCGCGGAACACCTCGAGCGGGAGCCGCGCGCGGTTCTCGCGTGAGCCGCCGTAGCCGTCGGTCCGCGTGTTCAGTCGGCTCAAGAAGCTCGCCATCGTGTACGCGTGGGCGTAGTGCAACTCGACGCCGTCGAACCCCGCGGCCTCGCAGCGCTGCGCCGCGGCGGCGAAAATCCCGGGGAGCGTCTGCGGCAGGTCGCGAATGTGGGGCGAGTCGGTATCGGTGACGCGCTCGCGAACCCCCATGCGGTACGACTCGAACGCGCGCGCGGAGAGCGTGGCGCGCAGGCCATCGTCGTCGAGCGCCAGCAGGTAGGGCCTCCAGGTCGCCAACGCCTGGGTGCGCAGCTCGGCGGGGAGCGCCGCGCGGACGACCTCGCCCTCCTGCAGGAACCTGGTGATGAAGGCCTCTTTGGTGGGGCGACGTTTGATGGCCAGAAAGTCGATCAACTGAATGAACAGCCGCGTGTGGCCGCCGCTGGCCTGCTTCACGGCGGTGACGAGCGCCTTGAGGCCGTCGATGAAGCGGTCGTCGCTGGCCCGAAGGAGTGGACCCGACTTCACGTCGCGAACGCCGGTGGCCTCGACCACGATGGCGCCCGGGCGGCCCTCGGCGAAGCGCGCGTACCACTCCAACACCGCGGGCGTGACGAAACCTTCGTCGGTCGCGCGCCAGGGAACCATGGCGGGAATCCAGGTGCGGGTCTCAAGGGAGAACCGGCCCGCGTGAATGGGGGAGAACCAGCGCGAATGGGCGGCTTCCTCCGCCGTCGGGTGGCGGGAGATGGGGAAGAGTTTTTCGCGACGCCGGTCGACCCGGGGCTCCATGCGCGGGTTCGTAGCACGGGGGAGCGCGTGGAATGAGAACGGGCGCGTCGGTGGTCGCACGAAGTTCACGGGCTGCGGCCGCGTGCGGGGCCCGGAGCGACGGAAAGGACACGCGTTGAACTGCGGCTCGATTGTGCGCGCGGTCCGAATCGGTGCGGGGGCGCGAAGGCGCGGGGCGCTTTGGATTCGCGATGTTCTTCGCGGCGACGGGGCGTGGGGGGACCCTCGGCGCGACACCCGTATTTCACCCGCAAATCGGAAATACGGGTGAAATACGGGTGAAGTGTTTGAGGACCCTCCCTCAGCCCCCCTCGTACCAGGTGGCTCGGCCGCGACCGCGGAGCTGGAGGAGGCCCAATCGGGTAAGCCGCCGAAAGTGGACCTTGAGGGTGTTGCGACTGACCTCGGTTGCGGCTTCGGCGTCGCATAGTCGCACGCGACCCCGGCGACGCACGAGCTCGAGAAGCTGATCATCGAGCGCGGAGAGCGGCACGAGGGCGCGCTGTGCTGCGGCATGGCCCTCCAGCTGCCGGATGAGGTGGTTGAGGGCCCGAAGGAATGCGAGGAGCCAGTCGTGGAGGCCCGCGTCGGCCCCGGGTCGTGAGTCCACCGCTCGGTACAGCGCCTTCGTGAGCTCACGATTCCGCTGAAGCCAGACGCGGTCGAACGATTCGTAGATGACGAATTCGTATCCGACGCGGGCGAGGAGGGCGATGGCGAGGAGGCGCGCGACCGATTCGGCCCAGGCGAGGCCAGAGTGGAGTGCGACGAAGCGAACGACAAACGTCCCCACGACGAACAGCGGATGTTGCTGGTTCGCCCCCAACGCCTCGCAGACCCAGCGAACCAACGCCGCCAGACATGCCGAGTGAGCCGGACTCATTTCGGAGTGCCAGCGCTCGTCGAAAGCACGCAGCACACGCTCGACGTCGTCAAAGCCAAGGACGTCAGCGGTTGACCCACCGGTGGCGTCGAACAAGGCATCGACGTATGCGGCGGCAAATCTCTGCTCCCCATCCACCAACGGTGCGACCAGCAGTCGCGCACCCGCCCGCTCCAACTCACCTTCAGACATCTCGACCCCGGCCATCGTCAGCGCGGCGCGGAGCGACGCGGTCTGCGCGGACTGACGGAACGAATCCAACATCTCCAACGCATGGGCCCAGGTGCCCGCCCACTGGCCGCGAAACGCTTCGATGCGCGCAAGCTCATTCACGAGGTCGTGGGAAATCGAGAGTCGCTCCAACCCCTGGGCGCTTGCAGCTCGAGTCACGCCCCGAAAATACCCCCGGCCTCCGACACGCCGCGGACGCGTCCGCCCCTCGTGACAAGCCCGCCACGAAACCCGGTAGGCCCGCGCGGGACGTGCTTAATAGGCCTCGCCTTGATGCCCTCCCTCCCGCGGCGAGACCCATGAACCACCTTCGAGTCGTCTTTCTGTGCTGTCTCGCTGTCTCGTGTGCCCGCCCTCCTCCCAAAGCGGTGTGCGGGAACGGCGTCAAAGAAGGCGCCGAGGCC
>CAZFXD010000353.1:0-4685 GCA_964522795.1 uncultured Myxococcaceae bacterium | reverse complement strand
AAACACAAGGCGGCCACGTTCCGTTCTGATGTATTGGTCATCTGCCCGGAGTTGCCAATCGGGAGTGTCGTGATTTCGGTGTTTCGACCCGGGGTGGCTCTGCAAAGGAGGACCCCCCATGGCGAAGAAGAACCAGACGAGGCCGAAGGACGTAGCGACGAGCGGTGACGCGCAGCCGACGAAGGAGGCTGCGCCTGTCATCAGGCCCGAGTTGCTGGAAGAGCTACTGGCGGCGGCGGGCCCCGCAGGCCTCACCGGCAAGGACGGCCTGCTGAAGCAGTTAACGGCCGCGCTGTTGAACAAGGCGCTTGAGGCCGAGATGTCAGAGCACCTCGGGTACGAGTCGAGAGAGCCGCCGCCGGAGGAGCAAGGCAACCGGAGGAATGGGCACCGCACGAAGACGGTGCGCAGCGACCAGGGGGCGATGGAGGTGCACGTCCCCCGAGACAGAGAGGGCAGCTTCGAGCCGAAGCTGGTGGGCAAGCACGAGCGCCACTTCGACGGCTTCGACGACAAGATTCTGTCGATGTACGCGCGGGGGATGTCGACGCGCGACATCCAGGCGCATCTCAGGGAAATGTACGGCGTCGACGTCAGCCCCGACCTCGTCAGCCGAGTGACGGACGCCGTCGTCGAGGAGCTCACCGAGTGGCAGGCCCGAGGCCTCGAGCAGGTGTACCCCGTCGTCTACATCGACGCGCTGGTGTTGAAGGTGAGGGACCAGGGCAAGGTCGAGAACAAGGCGGTGCACATCGTCGTGGGCGTCAACTTCGACGGCGAACGAGAGGTGCTGGGGCTCTGGCTGGAGCGCACCGAGGGGGCCAAATTCTGGTCATCGGTGCTGGCCGACCTGAGGCAGCGAGGGGTGGAAGACATCCTCATCCTCTGTGCCGATGGCCTCACAGGGCTGCCGGCCGCCGTCGAGGCGGTCTTCCCGAAGGCCATCTTCCAGACATGCATCGTGCACCTGATTCGCTCGAGCACACGCTACGTCTCGTACCGGGACCTGAAGCCCATCTGCCAGGACCTGAAGACCATCTACAAGGCGGCCAACGTCGACGAGGCGATGGGGGCCCTGGAGGCGGCCGAGGTGAAGTGGGGGCCGAAGTACGGCCACGTCTTCAAGCCGTGGCGGACGAGGGCGACGGAGTGGCAGCCCTTCCTGCAATTCCCACCCGAGCTGCGGCACGCCATCTACACCACCAACACCATCGAGGCGCTCAACCGCATCTTGAGGAAGACGCTGAAGACGCGAGGGCCGCTGCCCACCGACGAGGCCGCGCTCAAGCTGATGTACCTGGCCATCAAGAACGCGAAGGCGACGTGGGGCAAAGGGCACAGGGACTGGCTGACGGCGCGGCTGCAGCTCAACATCCACTTCGAGGGCCGCTTGCCCCTGGCCTGAAGAACGTGGCATCTACTGCCACGCGGCGGCATCACGCGCCGAGTGGCTTAACCCGCCACTCCGGCCGAACACCGAATTCCTGACACCCTCTGCCAATCAGTGAGGGCCTTACACTCCGGGCAAAGTGGCATGGGACTGGGTAGCCGCAGCTCTCTTAGTTCGTCGTTGGTCATGGATACCTTCTATCGTTCTCCACTCGTTCGCAGCACGCCTTCCCGGCGAATTCCGGTCGCGAACCCCGGAACGGTGTGGCCGTGATTGGCGGGACGGTCGTGTCTCCCGATGTTCCGTCAGTGTTCCGCGAGCCTGTGGCTCAAGACGGAACGAGTGACGCTCACCCGGGACGCACGCGCCAACTCCACCGCGTTCTCTCCGCCGAACGCACAACGCGACGGCACCGCGAGGCACCGGCTGGGCAAGCGCGGCTCGACCGATTTATCGGTTCGATTCCCGGCGCCTCCATTCTTGCGACCCCCGCGGTCGTGCCTTGCGGGCAGTTTGCAACAACCAATATATTTGGTGGTATAACCAATAATATTGGTTATGCTCTCCAGCGTCCCAGAGCTGTTCGGCAGCAGAAATCGCACGATGGTGCTGGTGTCGCTCCGCCTGCTCGAAGAAACATACCCGTCGGAACTGGCGTCTCTGCTCGGGATGCGGGTGTTCTCGGCCCAGAGCATTCTGGCTGCACTTGAACGCGAAGGCATCGTCGTGAGCCGCCTCGTGGGCAAGACTCGACAGGTGACGCTGAATCCCCGCTACTTCGCGGCGAAGGAAATCAGCGCGCTGCTCTGGAAGTTGGGGAGCCAGGACGTTGAGCTGCAAAAGATGTTGGCGGCGAAACGGCGTCGCCCGAGGCAACCAGGCAAGCCGGGGCTGCCTTGATTACGGCGAAGAGTTCGCTGACCGATATTGCGTTCGAAGTTTGTACAGCGCTCGGGAGGCAACGGTTCACAGCGGTGCTGACCGGCGGGAGTGCGGCGACGTACTACGCGCCCAATGCGTACCAGTCGCTCGATCTCGATTTCGTCATCACCTTTCGCGGCGCAGATGGCGAGAAAGCGCTTCACGATCTCGGGTTTCGCCGGAAGGGACACTTCTATGTCCACGCGCGTTCGGCATTTTCGCTCGATTTTCCAGTGGGCCCGCTTGCGATCGGCGAAGACCTTGTGACCTCTTGGGACACGATTCGCAGACGAGGGAAGGTCTTACACCTGCTGACTCCGACGGACTCGTGTCGCGACCGTTTGGCCTCGTATCTGTTCTGGAACGACCTGGCGGGACTCGAACAAGCGATCGCTGTGTATGCGGCGCAGAAGAAGCGCGTGTCCCTCAAGTCAATTGCCGAGTGGTGCCGACGCGAAGGCCAAGGGCAAAAGTTCGAACTGTACGAGCGCCGCTGCCTCTCGCTTCCATAGGTGCCCTCGGGTTCGCTCCCGGCGCCGCCAGGTGGTTTTGCCTATGGACTCGCTGAGGTGGAGCGCGTGCTCCGCCTGATTTGCGCACGACTCACTGGTTCACCTCAACCCCGATCCGGCCCGGTCATGCCGCGATTGGAAGCCCAAGCGTTCAACCAGGTCGGCCTGCGGGGCGCGAAAACCGTCACCAGTGTCACTGAGAATTCCTGCGCCCCCTCGCGGCCTAGTGGTGGTGATGGTGTTGAATCGAGGCGTGGTGCCTGCTGCCAGACGACGTCGTCGACCCGGTGACATTGACCTCAGCGGTGACGGGCGCGAGCAGCGGGAAGTCGAGCAGCGTCAGCATGAAAGTGCAGTTCGCCGAGGAACTGAGCGACTCACGCCTGGCCTCGAACGTCCCATCTGTCGCAATCAACTCCGACGTTTCGTGCCCGAGCGCGTCCAGCAGCACGCACTTCGACGCGTTCGACACGCGCACTCGCGGTGCCGCGCAGGTGAGCGTGACCACGCCCCCATCGGCCGTGGTGATTCCGTTCTTGCTGGCCGCGAAGACCGCGAATTGCTTCTCCGACTCTGAAGGCCGCGACGTCAGCTGAAGCACCGCCGTATCAATGGCGCTGGTTGGGAAGAGTTCGAACGTCAGTGGTGCCGGTCCGGGAGACGCACTCTTCAGCGCGCTGTCGATGGTGACCGGGCTGGCGGTGACGTTGAGCCGAACGAACGTGTCCGTACTGGCCGCTTCATCGACCGTGGCGGCTCCGGCGAGCACAATCACCGGGTACCAGCCGGCCCCGCTTTCCTGGGCGCCGCCGTCGAGCGTGAAGACGAACGGAATGCGCAAGGGCAGACCGACCACGCCGCCTCGACACTGCGACGGGTTCAGCACGAACGCCGATGGCGTCTGGGAGACGACGGGAATGGCGTCGGTGTCCGAACCCCACAGCTGCTGCGCGCGGTAGCGAAGGTAGGTTCGCCCGGCGTCGAGCGCGTAGACCCGAACGCCGCCATCGGCCAATTCGGCCCGGACGATGGCCGGGTCGTCCATGGCGGCGGTGTCAACGGCAATGGGCGCCGAGGTGACGTCGTCGCGCAGCATCAAGTCGCGGAACGTTCCCCGGACGAGCGTGGTGGTGGTCTTCGACGCGCAGCTCGTGCCGGCGTCGATCGTGCAGTCGACGAACATGGAGCAGCCCGCCGTGGCCGCGAGCGTGGCGGCCAGCGTGAAGCGTCGAATCAAGTCGTGCCGTGACGGGCTCATAGGAGCGGCACGTTACACGCGGCGTTTGGGGGTGACACCCTGCGCGTGCGCGATCGCGGTCGCCTTCGATCGACGCAGCGCGTGGTGCGAATTCTCCTTGTTGCGGCGCTCGCGCTCGCCGCGGGGGCAGGCGTGGAACGGCGTTGCCGTTGCCTCCAGATTGCCAAAGCGCAATGCAGGAACGGACTCCTGCCGTGGCGCCGTGGTCTCACCGCTCCCCGGGCCAGTGGTGGCGCCCGCGAGGGTGTCTGGCACCTGTGGGGGGGGCCGGCGCTCCCGCCTTCTCGTCACGCAGTTCGATGGCTCTGCTAAATGGTATTTCATGATGCGCACCAGCCGCCCCTTCTCTTCGTCGCGCGGGGTCACCCCTTCGCGTGTGGCCTTCGCCGCGTTCGTCGCCTTCGCGCTGGTGTGGTCTGGCTGCGCGGCGCCGCCGCCAGGAGCGAGCGACGGCGGTGGTGGGCAAGGCGGTACGGCCGGTGGGGCGAGCGGCGGGAACGGTGGCGGCCAAGCGGGAGGCGGCGCTGGCGGCGGAGGTGGTGGAATGGCCGCGGGCGGCGGTGGTGGCGCTGGCGGAAGCGCGGGTGGTGGTGGCGGCTCTGGC
>CAZFXD010000352.1:0-4714 GCA_964522795.1 uncultured Myxococcaceae bacterium | reverse complement strand
CAAAGGCGTGCCTTCCCCGGTGAAGGGCCCCGAGAAAGTCGACATGGTGATCTTCCGCGAGAACTGTGAAGACATCTACGCCGGCATCGAATTCGAGGCCGACTCGGACGCGGCGAAGAAGTTCCTCGCGTTCTTGAAGCAGGAGTTCCCCAAAGACTTCGAAAAGATCCGCTTCAAGGAGACGTGCGGCATTGGCGTCAAGCCTGTGTCTCGCGACGGCTCGCGCCGCCTGACCAAATCGGCCATCGAGTACGCCATCGCGCAGAAGCGTAAGAGCGTGACCCTGGTCCACAAGGGCAACATCATGAAGTACACCGAGGGCGCCTTCCGGAAGTGGGGCTACGAGCTCGCGCAGAAGGACTTCGGCGACAAGGTCTACACCTGGGATCAGTGGGAGGTCACCAAGGCCAAGTCGGGTGAGGACGCCGCCAACGCGGAGCAGAAGGCGGCCGTGTCGGCGGGCAAGATCATCATCAAAGACGCGATCGCCGACATCACGCTCCAGCAGGTGCTGACGCGGCCGGAAGACTTCGACGTGATCGCGACCCTGAACCTGAACGGCGACTACCTCTCCGACGCGCTGGCCGCGCAGGTGGGCGGCATCGGCATCGCGCCGGGCGGCAACATCAACTACGTCACCGGCCACGCGGTGTTCGAGGCCACGCACGGCACGGCGCCCAAGTACGCCGACCAGGACAAGGTGAACCCCGGCTCAGTCATTCTTTCAGGTGAAATGATGTTCCGACACCTGGGGTGGAATGAAGCGGCGGATCTGCTGATCCAGGGCATGGACCGATCGATTGCGGCCAAGACCGTGACATACGACTTCGCCCGGCAGATGAAGAACGAGAACCAAACCGGGGTGACAGAGGTGAAGTGCAGCGAGTTCGGTCAGGCCATCATCAAGCACATGTGAAAGGGACGACATCAATGAGCTCCAAACGAAAGATCGGGTTGATTGGCGGTGGTCAGATTGGTGGCAATCTCGCGCTGATCGCGGTGCAGAAGAGCCTCGGCGACGTGGTGCTGTACGACATTCCGGCGGCTGAAGGCCTGGTGAAGGGCAAGGCCCTCGACATCAACCAACTGGCCGCGGTCGACGGGTACGACTCGCGCGTCTACGGCGCCACTGATCCCAAGGAACTTGCCGGCTGCGATGTGATCATCATCACCGCGGGTGTTCCCCGCAAGCCCGGCATGTCGCGCGAAGATCTGCTCGATATCAACCTCAAGATCATGAAGGACGTCGCCACCAACGTGAAGACGCACGCGCCCAACGCGTTCGTGATCAACGTGGCCAACCCGCTCGACGCGATGGTCTTCGCGTTCCAGAAGATCACCGGTTTCAAGAAGAACATGGTGGCGGGCATGGCCGGCGTGCTCGACACGTCGCGCTTCAAGTGTTTCGTGGCCGAAGCCCTCAACTGCTCCATTCGCGACGTAGAGGCGCTGGTATTGGGCGGCCACGGCGACGACATGGTTCCCATTCTCCGGCACTCCACGGTGGGCGGTGTGCCGCTCACCAAGCTCATCCCGCAGGACAAGCTCGACGCCATCGTGAAGCGCACTCGCGAGGGTGGGGCGGAGCTGGTCGCGCTCTACAAGACCGGGTCGGCCTACTTTGGACCTGCGGCCTCGGCGATCGCCATGGCCGAGAGCTACCTGCTGGACCGCAAGCGCGTGGTGCCGTGCGCGGCGTACCTGGACGGCCAGTACGGCATCAACGGGTACTACTTCGGCGCTCCCGCCGTGATTGGCGCGGGCGGGGTGGAGAAGGTGATCGAGATCGACCTCGACGCGAATGAGAAGGCGCAGATGGCCAAGTCGTTCGAGTCGGTGAAGAAGACGGTCGAAATGGTGAAGCTCTAGCCGCGATGACGGACCCTCACGGAACGGGGCCGGGCGACCCCCAGGGCGGGATTCAGTCGATCGGCGCCACCGAAACGGTGCGCCCCGACGACAAGATCATGTTGGTGCTCTCGTACCTGGGCGTGCTGGCCCTGGTTCCGCTGATCGTGGTCAAAGACTCACCGTACGTGCAGTGGCACGCCAAGCAGGGGCTGGGGCTCGCGCTCCTGTTCCTGCTCGCGAGCTGGGTCCCGGTGGTGAATTGCTTCGCCTTCGCGCTCTACCTGGTGCTGGTGGTGGTGGGGATTTTGAAGTCGCTGGGGGGCGTGCGGTGGCGCATTCCCGCCGCGGCCCAGATCGCCGACAAGCTGTAGGGCAGGGCCGGAACGGTTCAGCGCCGGCGCTCCGAAGCGACTTCGGGCCCGGCGCTTTTTCGTGGCAGACGGCGTCTCAGTCGTCGTCGGGTTCGTCGTCGAGGTCTGCGTCTTCGTCGTCGTCCTCGTCGTCTTCGTCGAGGTCGTCCTCTTCTTCTTCGACGTCGTCCTCGTCTTCAGGGGCGTCGTCGACCTCTTCCAGGTCGTCGGTCTCAATGGTGACCGAGACGGAGAACTTCTTGGCCAGGGCGGCCAGCTGCGTCTGGACCTCGGTCAGGGCGTTGGCGAGGTCCTCGGTCTGCGTAGTCGTCGCCTTCGCATTGCAGTGCGGGCACTCGAGCTTCTCGGTGGCGTCGACCAGGTCCTGCAGGTCGAGTTCGAAGGCGCCTTCACACTTCTGACAGCTGAAATCGATGTTCATTGACGCCGTGGTTAGACGAGCGCGGGAAACGCTGTCAATTGACTTCACGCGTGGTTCTGAGCTTGAGAACCCCCATGGCCGGCCCGCCCACCGTTGTGCATGCCCTCTGGGATCGCGCGCGAGAGCGCCCCAACGAGCCGGCCCTCTTCTCCAAGCGACGCGGGGTGTGGGAGCCGACGACGTGGGCGGAATACCAGCGCCGCGTCTCGGCGTTCGCACGGGGGTTGATCGCCCTCGGACTCAAGCGAGGCCAGGCCGTGGCCTTCATGGCCTTCAATCGCGAAGAGTGGGTCATCGGCGACCTCGCCACCATCGCGGCTGGAGGCGTGCCCGTCGGGCTGTACACCACCTCCAGCCCCGAGCAGTTGGCCTACGTGCTGGGCCATTGCGAAGCGCCGATCGTGGTGGTGGAAGACGCGTCGTACGTCGCGCGCGTCGAGGCCGTGCGCGCGCAGCTCCCCGCGCTCAAGACGGTGGTGGTGATGAACCCGGCGGGCGTCGCTCCCGAACGGGCGAGGAGCTTCGACGAGATCGTCCAGCTCGGAAACGCCGGTCCCGTCGAACCGCTGGAAGAACGCATGCAGAGCGCCCGGCCCGGCGACCTGGCCACGCTCATCTACACCTCGGGGACGACGGGGTTCCCCAAGGGCGTGATGCTCACCCACCACAACATGACCTGGACGGCGGAGTACCTCTCGTCGTGTTTTCGATTCGAGCGAACCGAGGTGATTCTCTCGTACCTCCCCTTGTCCCATATCGCGGAGCAGGTGATCTCGATTCACGGGCCCGTGTGGCACGGCATGCAGGTCTACTTCGCCGAGTCCTTCGACAAACTCCCGGAGAACCTGCGTGAAGTTCGCCCCACCGTGTTCTTCGGTGTGCCGCGCGTGTGGGAGAAGTTCAAGGCCAGGGCCGAAGCGCGCGTGTTGGAGCAACCGCCGTCCCGCCAGCGCTTGTTTGCCTGGGCCCGCCGGGTGACCCTGGCGTACCACCAGCGCGACCTGGAGAAGCTGGAACCGTCGATTCGAACCACGGCCCAGTACCGCGCGGCACGCCGCCTGGTGCTGTCGCGGGTGAAGGAACGCATCGGGTTCGACCGGACCCGGCTCTTCGCCACCTCGGCGGCCCCCATCGGCAAGGACGTGCTCGAGTTCTTCGCGTCGATCGACATCGTCGTACGCGAGATCTACGGACAGTCCGAGGTCACCGGCCCCACCTCGGTCAACACTCCGGGGGCGACGAGGCTGGGTTCGTTGGGGCGCCCCATGCCCGGGGTCGAGGTTCGCCTGGGCGACGACGGGGAGATCCTCGTTCGCGGCGGGAACGTGTGCGCCGGGTACTACAAAGACCCGGCCGCGACCGCCGAGCTGCTGGAGGGCGGCTGGCTGCACTCGGGGGACCTGGGCGCGTTCGACGCCGACGGCTACCTGCGGGTGATCGGGCGCAAGAAGGAGATCATCGTCACCTCGGGTGGCAAGAAGACCCCGCCGGCCAACATCGAGTCGCTGCTCCGGACCGTCAAGCCCATCGGCCACGCGATGGTGGTGGGAGATCGACGAAACTACCTGGTGGCGCTGATCACCCTCGACCCCGACGCCGTGCCCGCCATCGCCGCCGAGCACGGGTGGCCCCAGGAACCGGGCGCCCTGGCCCGGACGGCGGAGTTTCAAGCCTGGCTGATGGGGAAGATTGACGCCGAGGTGAACCCGCGGCTCTCACGCTTCGAGATGGTGAAGAAGATTCACGTGCTGCCGAACGAGTTCTCCATCGAAGGCGAAGAACTGACGTCGACGCTGAAGGTTCGCCGCGCGGTGGTGGCGCAGAAGTACGCCGCGCAGATCGATGCGCTGTACCAGTCGCCTGCGACTGACTGACGGCCCGGCGCCTACTTGCGGGCGCCGAGGGCCACGAACTCGCGGCGCTTCGAGCCCAGGTAGACCTGGCGCGGGCGCGCGATCTTCTGCTCGGAGTCCGTGATCATCTCTTCCCACTGGCTGACCCAGCCCGACGTGCGGGGAATGGCGAACAGCACGGGGAAGAAGTCGACGGGGAACCCCATCGCCTCGTAGAT
>CAZFXD010000351.1:0-4728 GCA_964522795.1 uncultured Myxococcaceae bacterium | reverse complement strand
GCCGAGGCCTGCGACGACGGCAACATGGTCGACACCGACGCCTGCCGAAATGACTGCACCCTCTCGGGCAACCCCGGCTGCGGGAACGCGGTGGTCGAGACCGGCGAAGACTGTGACGACGGCAACGCGGTGGCCGGCGACGGCTGCGAGAACGACTGCAAGAAGACCGCGGTCGGCATGGCCGTGTGCGGCAACAAGAAGGTCGAGACCGGCGAAGAGTGCGACGACGGCAACATGAACTCTGGGGACGGATGCGAAGCCGACTGCACCCCCACCGTGGCGCAGATGGTGTCCTGCCCTGGCGCGCACACCACGCCCGCGGTCTCCGGCACCTGCGACATCACCCCGGGTGACAAGGGCGTGCTCATCGAAGGCGTGGTGCTGCTCCCGGACAAGGTGCTCACCGGCGGTCAGGTGATGGTCGACAACTCGGGCACCATCACCTGCGCGGCGTGCGATTGCAGCGCGGCGGCCGGCGCGTCCACCGCCACCAAGTTGGTCTGCCCCAAAGGCGTCGTCTCTCCGGCGATGCTGAACATTCACGACCACATCACCTTCCAGGCGCCGCCGTATGTTCCGGCCGCTGCGGTGGTGGACGAGCGCTACGAGCACCGCCACGACTGGCGCGTGGGCGGGTCGGCGCACGACGGCCACACCAAAATCTCAAGCGGCGGCTTCGCGTCCAACAACCAGGTGAAGTGGGCGGAGATTCGCCAGGTGATGGCGGGCACCACGTCGGTCGTCGGTGGCGCCACGGGCCAGAAGGGGATGATGCGCAACCTCGACTCGTCCGCCAACCAGGAGGGCGCGGGCGCCGGGGCCAAGGGCATCAACTCGGAGACGTTCCCCATGGGCGACTCCAACGGGACGGAGCTGACCAGCGGCTGTGCGTACCCGGGCGTGGACAAGCCCACCGTCATTCCTTCGGACAGCGTGTACCTCGCCCACGTCTCGGAGGGCATCGAGGCCTCGGCGCAGAACGAGTTCAAGTGCTTCTCGTCCACCGCCAACGGTGGTTCGAACCTGCTCTCGCCCAAGACGGCCATCGTCCACGGCATCGCGCTCAAGGCGACCGACATCGCGCAGCTCACCGGCGCCAGCTCGGGTCTCATCTGGTCGCCCCGCTCAAACGTCTCGCTGTACGGCGACACGGCGGCGATTCCGCTCTACCGCCGGCTCAACGCCACCGTGGCGCTGGGGACCGACTGGGTCATCTCGGGTTCGATGAACATGCTGCGCGAGCTGAAGTGCGCCGACAGCTTGAACCAGACCCGCTTTGGCAAGGCCTTCTCTGACGAGAGCCTGTGGAAGATGGCCACCGCCAACGCCGCCGACCTCGCCGGGGTGGGGCAGAAGCTGGGGCGAATTCAGAACGGCGCGCTGGGGGACATCGTCATCTTCAAGCAGAAGGGGAGCGCCACCCACCGCGCGGTCATCGACGCTGACCCGGCCGACGTGGTGATGACGATGCGCGGCGGAAAGATTCTCTACGGCGACAAGACCATCGTCAGCGCCTTCGACGCCGCCAGCAAGTGCGAGTCGCTCGACGTGTGCGGCTCGATGAAGTCGGTCTGTGTGCAGGATGAGTTTGCCGTCACCTTCGCTTCGCTGCAGGCCGCCAACCCCACCACCTACCCGCTGTTCTTTTGCGGCTCGCCCAGCAACGAGCCGTCGTGTACGCCCAGCCGCCCGATGCGCAACAGCAAGAACGGCTCGACGACCTACGCGGCCACGGTGACGCTCGATGACCGCGACGCCGACGGAATTCCCAACGCGCAGGATAACTGCCCCGACGTGTTCAACCCGGTTCGCCCCATGGACAACATGAAGCAGGCGGACTCCGACGGCGACAGCGTGGGCGATGTCTGCGACGTGTGCCCGCTCAACGCCGGCACCACCAACTGCACCCCGCCCAACCCCGACGATGCGGATGGCGACGGCGTCAGCAACGCGCTCGACAACTGCCCCAACGACCCGAACTCGAATCAAGCCGACACCGACGGCGACATGAAGGGCGATGCCTGCGACGACTGCCCGGCGCCCAACTTCGGCACCTCGGCGTGCCCCACCACCATCTACGCGGTGAAGAAGCCCGGGGTGACGATGGTCGGCTCCAAGGTCGCGCTCAACAACGTGCTCGTCACCGGCGTCGCGCCGACCGGCTTCTTCGTTCAGGTGCACGAGTCCGAGACGGCCTACAACGGCAGCGATTACTCGGGCCTCTTCGTCTTCCGCCCCGGCAACGACGTCAGCGTGGGCGACCGCGTCACGATTTCGGAAGGCGCGGTGACGAACTACTACGGGCAGACGCAGCTCCAGACGGTCGTACTGGCCACGGGCAGCGACGGCGGCGTGGCGCAGTCGTCGGGCAACGCGGCGCCCGCGCCGATTGACGTCTCGGTGCCCGAGGTCGCCACCGGCGGTACGCGCGCCTCGAAGCTGGAGGGCGTGGTGGTGAAAGTGACCAACGTGAGTGTCGGCGCCATCGGTCTTCCCCCCGGCCCGGGCGATGTCGCGCCCACCAACGAGTTCTCGCTCGACGGCGGCCTGCGCGTGAACGACCTGCTCTACCTCGCCAACCCGTTCCCCGTGGTGGGACAGACGTTCGGCAGCATCACCGGCGTGCTCGACTTTCGAAACAACGACTCGAAGCTTGAGCCGCGCGCCTCGGCGGACTTCGCGCTGGGCGATCCGGTCATCGTGGCGATTGAGCCGCAGCCCGCCTTCATTCGCGTCGGCAGCTCGGGCACGCTCCCCAGCGCGGTGGTGGTGCGCTTGTCCAACGCGCCGACCGCGCAGCTGACCGTCAACGTCGCGGCTTCGACGGGTGACGTCGCCATCGCGAATGGCGGCGCAGTCGTTGTTCCCGCCGGCATCACCAGCGTGGCCCTCCCGCTCACCGGCGTCAGCCAGGCCGCCTCGGTGACGCTCACCGCCACCTTGGGGCCGTCGGTGAAGACCGGGACGATTCGCGTGCTGGGCGCGACCGAAGGCCCGGCGACGATGACGTTCAAACCGATGGCGACGACCGCCAGTCCCGGGAAGACGGTCTCCTTCACGCTCAGCACCGACCTGCCGGCGCTGGTGGACACGGTAGTGACCCTCTCAGTCGCTCCGTCGACCTTCGGCACGCTGCCCGCCACGGTCACCATTCTGAAAGACGCGACCACGACCAGCTTCGACCTTTTGGTCGACGCGGCGGCGATGGGCATGGGCACCATCATGGCCAGCTCGACGGTAGGCACCGCGTCCGCGACGGTCGACGCTCAGGTCATCACCACGGACCATGTGGTCATCAGCGAGATTGCGACCGAAGGTCCGGCGAGCAGCGACGACGAATTCATCGAGCTGTACAACCCCACCTCCGCCCCGGTGGACATCGGCGGGTGGAAGATTCAGTACAAGTCGGCCACCGGCACCACGTACCAGGCGAAGTACACCATCGCTCCGCCGGCGGTGATTCTGCCCAGGCACTACTTCTTGATTGCGGGGAAGGCGTACACCAGCGCGGTCGTGCCGGACGCGACCAGCACCACCAATTTCCAGATCTCCGCCACCGCGGGCCACGTGCGGCTTGGGACGGAGAACCTCACCACCGCGGCCACTGACCCGGCCACCGTCGACGTGCTGGGGTACGGCAGCACGGCCAACAGCGCGGAAGGGAACAAGCCGTTCTCCACCACGCCGCCCAAGACCGGCAGCTACGAACGCCGCGCCGGACCCAACTCCACCCAGGCCTCCATGGAGGGAGGTTCAGATGCGACACGTGGGAATGGGTGGGATTCGAACGTCAATGCCGACGACTTTGTGGCTCGAATGTCGAGAGATCCACAGAACGCAGCGAGTCCCGGCGAGCCTTGAGTGGTATCGTCTTTGGGGGTAGTCAGGCCGGCACCGAAGTTTCGCAAGCGAGGACGTCGATGATCCGATTTCAGATGCTCGTGGTGATGACCGCATTGGCTGTGTCTGGGTGCCAGGGCTGCCAGGCTCGAGAGTTTACCGTCTCGAAGACCATCAGCGTGCACGGCAAGCCGATGGACGAGAACCCGCGGACCGACGTGCTCCACTTCAAGCTCAACGCCGACGAGAGTTACAAGAATATCGCCAGCCGCGTCTCCCACATCGAAGTGCGCAAGCTGCGCGCTCGCATCGTCAACCCCGACACCGGGGACGGCTCGGCCGAGCGGCCGCACAACACCGCCACCGTGGGCAACGGCGATGCCACCGTGGTGGACTCCAACGGCAACGTGATCGTCCTCGAGTCCTACAGCGGCTTGAACGTGGTGCCCGGCGCGTTCGTGGACGCCAAGCAAATCAACCCTAAGGCCGTCGACGAGATTCTCCGCGGCGCGCTGAGCGAAACGACCGAGTTCGACATCACCGCGCACTCCAACGCCGACAAGCTCCCCGCGTTCTTCGACTTCGCGCTCTCGCTCTACCTCTACGTCGAGCTGAACTAGCCGCGCCGTCGCTGCACGGCGGTTCCCCTCCCGATGAACAAACAGGTTCGCTCGTGGTCCACGCTGTCGTTCTGCGCGGCCGCGTGCGCTTCGCTCATCGCCTGCTCCTCGCCGCCCTCCGCGGGTGACGGTGGGCTGGGTGGGGGCAGTGGCGGAGCGGCTGGCGGTGGTTCTGGCGGCGCGTCCGGCGGTGGTTCTGGAGGTGGCGTCGGCGGTGGCTCGGGCGGCGTCGGCGGCGGCGTCGGCGGCGGCGCGGGTGGCGCGGCCG
>CAZFXD010000350.1:0-4743 GCA_964522795.1 uncultured Myxococcaceae bacterium | reverse complement strand
CACAACGGGCTCGGTTCAAGCCACATCCGGGTGTTCGGCAACGCCACCCAGAAGGCGAAGTACCTCCCGAAGCTGGCCACTGGCGAGTGGTTGGGCGCGTGGGGGCTGACCGAGCCTGGCAGCGGGTCTGACGCGGCCGGCATGCGGACCACGGCGGTGCGCGACGGCGACGGCTGGCTCCTCAATGGGGCGAAGATGTTCATCACCCAGGGCACGGTGGGCGACGTGTTCGTGGTGCTGGCGGTGACCGACGCTTCGAAGAAGCAGAAAGGCATCACGGCCTTCATTCTGGAGAAGGGGCAGCCGGGGTTCACCCAGCGTCCGATCCACGGAAAGCTGGGCATGCGTTCGTCCGACACGGCCGAACTTCTTTTTGAGAACGTTCGCGTGGCCGACTCGCAGCGGGTGGGCGAGGTGGGGCGTGGGTTCATCGACACCCTGAAGATTCTCGACGGTGGGCGCATCACCATTGGCGCGTTGTCGGTGGGGCTCGGCCGCGGGGCGATCGAAGAGTCCAGCCGGTACGCGAAGGAGCGCACGGCGTTCGGACAGCCGATCGGCGAGTTTCAAGCGCTGCGGTGGATGCTGGCGGACATGAAGACCGAGGTCGACGCGGCCCGGCTGTTGGTGATGCGCGCCGCCGCCATGGCCGACGCCGGGTTGCCGTACGGCGGCGAAGCCTCGAAGGCCAAGCTGTTCGCCTCCGAGGCGGCAACCCGCGCCTGCAACAAGGCGGTTCAGATCCACGGCGGCTACGGCTACACGCGCGAGTTTCCGGTGGAGCGCTACCTGCGTGACGCGAAGCTGTGCGAGATCGGCGAGGGGACGAGCGAAGTCCAGCGCATGATCATCGCGCGGGAGCTGCTCAGCGCATGAGCATGGGGCACCTGCAGAGCCTGGGTCTCTCGGTCTCGGAAGCCGATGGCGCGCCCGAGGCGGAGCTGGCGCTCGCCTCTGGGCAGGCGATGAACCCGCTCACCGGCCAACGCATCGATCGCGCCCGGTTCGCGGTGCTGGCCGGCCGCTTGATCCCGATTCACCCTCCAGAGCTGGTGGGCACGGCGCCGATTCAGATGGCGTCGCTCTCGAGCGGCGCCGAGCTGGAGCGGGAGATCGTGGCGCGGCTCACGCAGCACCTGCGCAACGTGGAGCGGCGCGCCGCCGAGCTCTCGGCCATCGGGCTGGTCCCTGGGGTGAACCCGGAGACCCTGCAGCTGCAGCTCGAGTTCTCCAACGGCGAGCTGCAGATCTTCGTGGGGCTCGATCGCGCCGGTCAGCTGCGGGTGACGCGCGCACTGCGCGACGGCGCTGAGACGACGGTGTCGGCGTTTCCGCCGTTCGAGCCAGCGCAGTTCGCCGATCGCGCGGCGTTGGAAGCACACGTCTTTCGTCTCTTCGGGGCCGAGCCGGCGAAGCTCGCTCCCATGGCGATGCCGGCCCAGCCGGCCGCGCCCGTGGCGCTCACGCTCGACGGGTTGGCGCGGCTGTTTGGCCCGGGCGCGCAACTGCCCGCCAAGACGGCCCTCGAAGTGATGGTGCCGATGCGGGTCGATGACGAGCAATACCGCTTCGCCGCCGTCCGGGTGGCCGAAGAAGAGTTCCGCGGCCTGTTGACCTCGAACGCGGGCAAGCTGTGGTCGGCCCGGTTTTCGCTGAGCGATTTTGAAGGCCCGCACGCGTTGCTGGCATCGATTCTGAAGATCGACGTGTCCCGGGTCGAGGTCGACGAGTGAGTTCCCTGGCGGACGCGGTGCTTCGCGGCGACGTCCGCGCCGCCTCGCGTCTGATGCGGGGCGTGGAGGACAACGATCCTTCGTCGGTGCCCCAGCTCCAGCAGATCTTCCCGAAGACCGGGCGCGCCTACATCATCGGCATCACGGGCACGCCAGGGGCGGGGAAGTCGACGTTGACCGATCGGCTGATCGCGCACTACCGCGCGGCCGGCAAGACCGTCGGCGTGCTCGCCGTCGACCCCACCAGCCCGTTCACGGGCGGGGCCATTCTGGGCGACCGCATTCGCATGCAGACGCACGCCACCGACCCGGGCGTATTCATTCGCAGCCTGGCCACGCGCGGGCACCTGGGCGGCCTGTCGCGAGCCACGGGGGACTGTCTGCGGGTGATGGACGCGATGGGGAAAGACGTGATCCTCGTCGAGACGGTCGGGGTGGGGCAGGACGAGATCGACATCGCCGCCCTGGCGCACACCACCGTGCTGGTGCTCGTGCCGGGCATGGGTGACGACATTCAGGCGATCAAAGCCGGCATTCTGGAGGTCGCTGACGTGTTCGCGGTGAACAAGTCGGACCTGGAGGGGGCGGACCGGGTGGTGCGCGAGCTGCGCGCCATGTTGGAGCTGAGGCATGCCGTCCGAGCCCCGGCCACCGCCGAGAATCACGACGCGCACCACCGGAAGACAGGCAAGGCCGCGAAGCAGACCCACTCGCCCGACGAGTGGGAGCCGGTGATCGAGAAGGTCGTCGCCTCCAGGGGCGAAGGCATTGACGCGCTGGTGGGGGCGATCGCCTCCCACACGGCGTGGCTGGACGGCGGTGGACGCCGAGCGAAGAAAGAACAGGCGAGGGCGCTGACTCAATTCGTGGCGTTGCTCCGTGAACGGTTGCTGCGCAAGGCACTGGCCCGCCTGGAGAAGGAGCGAGGGAACCTGGACGAGCTGGCCCGCCGCATCGCGATTCGTGAGGCCGACCCGTACGCGTTGGCTGAGGAAGTGTCGGCCGCCCTGTGACCGTCCCGGCGCCTCGCAAGACCGACGCGGAAATCCTCGTCGAACTCCGCACGCTACTGGGCGTGGAGATCAAAAACCCGATCCTGGGTGTCTCGGCCATCACCCACAAGAGCTACTTCAACGAGCATCGCGCCGATTCCTGTGGCGACAACGAGCGCCTGGAGTTTCTGGGTGACGCAGTGGTGGACCTGGTGATCGGCCAACGCTTGATGGAGCGCTTCCCCGCGGCGACCGAGGGCGAGCTCTCCAAGCTGCGGGCGCTGATCGTCAACGAAGAGAGCCTGTCCCGGGTGGCGCGGGCCATTGGCCTCGGGGCGTTGCTCTCGTTGGGACGCGGGGAGGAGTTGACCGGTGGGCGCGAAAAACCGTCCGTGCTGGCCGATGCGCTGGAGGCGGTGATCGGCGCGGTCTACCTCTCCAACGGCATTGAAGACTCGAAGTCGCTGATCGACCGCCTGTTTCAGGGGGCGCTCGACGGTGTGGCGCAGGGGCGAGGTGGGCAGGACTTCAAGACCGTGCTGCAGGAGCGCACGCAGAACGAGCACCGGCTGTCGCCGAGGTATCGGGTCGTCGCCGAGCGCGGGCCAGATCACGAGAAGACGTTCGTGGTGGAGGTTCTGCTGCACGATCAGGTGCTGGCGTCGGCGGAAGGCCACAACAAGAAGGAGGCCGAGCAGGCGGCCGCCAAAACAGCGCTGGCCCTGCTGAATTCGAAAGCGCTTCCGCCGAAGGGCGACGGCGAATAGGTTTCGCCGTCATGAAATCACTCACTTCCACAGCGCTCCTCGTTTTGTTGTCCACCTCGTCCCTCGCTCAGGAAAAAGCGGCGGCTGGCGAAGGGAAATGGACCGCGATGGCGCTCAAAGGCCAGGAGATCTTCGCCACCTTTGAGACCTCGATGGGTTCGATGACCGTGCGGTTGTTCTCCAAAGACGCCCCCAAGACGGTGGCGAACTTCGTGGGGCTGGCGGCCGGCGAAAGGGCCTGGGGGCCTCAGGGCACGAAGAAGCCCTTGTACGACGGGACGATCTTCCACCGCATCATTCCGAACTTCATGATTCAAGGCGGCGATCCGCTGGGGAACGGCACCGGCGGTCCCGGGTACCGATTTGAAGATGAGTTCCAGAGCGGTCGCACGTTCGACAAGGTGGGCATTCTGGCCATGGCCAACGCGGGGCCGAACACCAACGGCTCGCAGTTCTTCATCACCACTTCGACGCCGCACCACCTCGACAACCACCACACGATCTTCGGGGAGATCGTGGCCGGCATGGACGTGCTCCAGGCGATCGGCAACGTCCCCCGAGGCCCGATGGACCGCCCGGTGACCGACGTGGTGCTCAAGACGGTCAAGCTGTCAGCGACGGCCCCCGCGGCGGCGAAGCCCGCGGCCCCGGCGGCCCCCGCGAAAGCAGCGCCGAAGGCGAAGTAACCCGGTTCAACTCGAAGTTCTCACCTCACACCTCGGGAGCGATCACATGGGAATGATGGAAGAAGCGAGAAAAGGTCACGACCTCTACGCCACGTTCGACACCACCGAAGGCACGATCGTGGTTCGCCTGTTCGCCAAAGACGCCCCCAAGACGGTCGAGAACTTCGTGGGCCTCGCGACCGGAGAGAAAGACTGGACCCACCCGGGCACCGGCGAGGCGATGAAGGGCAAGCCCTTGTACGACGGGACGATCTTCCACCGCTGCATCAAGAACTTCATGGTGCAGGGCGGAGACCCGCTTGGCCGCGGAACCGGCGGCCCGGGCTACAAGTTCGCCGATGAGTTCCAGAGCGGTCGGGCGTTCGACAAGGTTGGGCTCCTCGCCATGGCCAACGCGGGTCCGGGGACCAACGGCTCGCAGTTCTTCATCACCGTGGCCAAGACCGACTGGCTGACCAACAAGCACACCATCTTCGGCGAAGTCACACAGGGGTTCGAACACGCGGAGCGGATCGCCAACTAGCTCCCCAAAGACGGGAAAGACCGCCCGACGACCGAGGTGAAG
>CAZFXD010000349.1:3454-4758 GCA_964522795.1 uncultured Myxococcaceae bacterium | reverse complement strand
GCGTAGAGCTCCTCGACGAACCCAGCGTTGATCCCGAAATCGAGCTGCATTTTGAGTTCTGTGGAGATAACGCGGGGCGCGCCCCCGCGCCAGAGGCGTGATAAAAATGCGCGCATGAACGACGCCTACGTCAAAGTGTTCACCGAGGAGCGTGAGCTGACGGTGATGTTGCTGGTCGACGTCTCCGCTTCGCAGACGTTCGGGTCCACCGCCCGGAGCAAAGCGGAGATGGCCGCCGAAGTGGCGGCGCAGATTGCGTTCTCGGCCATCGCCAACAACGACCGGGTAGGGCTCGTGCTGTTCTCGGATCAGATCGAGCGCATCGTCCCGCCCAAGAAGGGCAAGAAGCACGTGCTGCGGGTGATTACCGAGATTCTGACCTTCACCCCCCGGGGCACGCGCACCGACATTTCCGCGGCCCTGAGCTACCTGCAACGCGTGGCCAAGCGCCGCGCAGTGACCTTTCTCATCTCGGACTTTCTGGCCAGCGGGTACGAGCCTGCGCTGCGCATCGCCGGTCGCAAGCACGACCTCGTTCCGGTGGCGGTGGCCGACCCCTTCGAAGGTGCCTTCCCCAACGTGGGCCTGGTGGAGCTGGAAGACCCCGAGACGGGCGCCACCTTTGTCGTCGACAGCGCGCAGCCGCGCATTCGCGGCGCCTTCGCCAAAGAAATGAAACGGCGGGCCCAGGAGCGCGACAAGCTCTTCAAGAAGCTCCAGCTCGACTACGTGGAACTGAAGTCGCACGAGGAGTACGGCGCGGCGCTGCAACGCTTTTTCCGGCTCCGCGCCCGGCGGCTCGCGGGGTAGATCGAAGCCGTGGAGCGAAAGAGCAAACGACCCGGGGCAGGGGCCAGGCCGGCGGCGGGGCCCTCCCAACGCGACAGGTCCGATTTCGTGGCCGCGCCCCGACGGGCGGGGCCTGCGCCGGCACCGGGAGTTGCCGCCCCCGAGGTCTCGCAGGGACCGTGGCGGGAGCGCGCCTATCAACCCCGGGCGGTCGTGCCGCTGGCCAACCTCACCATTGCGCTCGAGGCTGTGATTGACGACGTGATGTCGACGCCGGCGTCGCTCTGGGAGCGGGTGAAGGCCATTCGCTCGGGCATGCTGCCCTTCCTGCGGCAGGCGGTGGAGCAGGCCGGCGGCGACGGAATCGACGCCTGGCTGTCGACCCTGTTCTCTCCTCCCGGCGTTCCGGGGAAAGACGTGCTGGTGATAGAGCTGTTCGTGGCCTTCGAAAAGATGCGCCAGGCCACCACCGCCGAGGCGCTTGAAGGCGCCGCGAAAGACTGCGTCACCGCCGT
>CAZFXD010000349.1:0-3354 GCA_964522795.1 uncultured Myxococcaceae bacterium | reverse complement strand
CCGCCGCGAGGCGAATTGTCGCCTTCGTTTGCAGAAGTTGACTGAGATCAAGACGGCACATCCGTGCGCGTTGGCTGGTTCTGGCGCGTCGTCGCCTCGGGCACCTGTCAAACGGCGTCTGACAGCCAGGGTGGGGGCCTCGGGCTCAACTCCTCAATTTGCGTCAGGCCTCGCTCGGCGCTGTCTCGGGGGTGTCCGAAACCGAAGCAGCTCATCCATGAGGCATGGGACTTGAAATGTGGAGCGGACGCTGGAGGTCCCCATGCGAAGTCGGCTGCTCCTGACGATGGTGATGGTGTTCGCGACGCTCGACGCTTTCGGGCAGACCGCCGCGCCTTCGGACAAAGCGAAGCGATGTGCGATTCGGCTGGCGATCTCAGTGACCGGAAAGAGTCCCACCTCGGCGCTGCTCGGCCAGGTGGACCCGCAGACCCAGGTCGACGCGCTGCTGGCGACGCCGGACTTCATCGAGTCGTTCTCTCGCTTCGTCAACGCGATGTTCAACGACGAACCGGGCGCCACCTCGGCGGAGGATTCGGCCTACCACCTGACCAGGTACCTCCTCACCAACGGCAAGGGCTGGGAGGACCTCTTTCTCGGGCCGTACAAGGTCGACGTCGATCCGGCCGACAAGACGAAGGTCCTCGTGTCCAACGACGCCAACGGGCTGGGCTACTTCCGCAGCCTGCCGTGGCTCAAGCGGTATGCGGGCAACGAGCTGGCGGGCATCAAGATCTCCACCGCCTACCGCATGCTGAACAACACCCTGGGCATCAAGCTCCAGGCCGTCACCAACACCGACGGGCTCGACATCTCCGCGGCCGGGCGTGAGAGCCCCGCCTGCCGCGGGTGCCACTACGACGGTTGGTTCGCGCTCGACAAGACGGCCAGCGTGCTCACGCGCCGCAACGGGACGGGCGACTCGATGAAGTTCGACCCGCCCACCGCGGGCCCGCAACAGCTTCTCGGCGGCATCACCATCGCCAACGACAAGGAGCTGATGACCGCGTTGGTGAAGTCTGAAGCCTTTCGCTTCAACGCGTGTCGACTCGCCTTCCAGTACCTGTACGGGCGCGCCGAGCGGACCTGCGAGGGCCCGGTGTTCGACACCTGCATGGCCGCGTACGCCAAGGCGGGCACCATTCAGTCGGCGCTGGCCGCCGTCGCCAAAGACGCAACCTTCTGCCAGTGAGGACCGACCCCATGATTCGAGGCATCGTCGTCATGTCGTTTGCGCTCCTCTTCAGCTGCGCGCAGGGCGAGTTCAAGTCTCCAGGCGCGATCACTCCGGGGCCCACCACGCCGGGCGGCGACCCGAGCGATCCGTCGACTCCGCCGTCCTCGCCGGGGCCAGACCCCGACCCCGGCACGCCCAACCCAGGTGACCCGCCGCCACCCTCGCCTCCGCCGCCACACTGCGCGTTGGGCAAGACCTACACCGGCTTCGGTGGATCCAATCTCAACGCCACCCGCACCGACGGAGACATTGGCGTCGACCGATCTCGCGTGAAGCCGTTCGCGGCGCTGGCCAGGGAGTACCCCCGGGTGCTGGGCAACACCCCCGGGCTGCTCTCCGGCGCGGACTCGACCTTTGGCGCCGTCGCCGACCGTTGGTTCGACGAACCTGAAGCCAGCGCCGTGTCGCTCTACACCGCCTACCGCGTGGCCTTTCAGGGCTGCTTGACCCTCACCACCAGTCCCGCGAAGTACGGGACCGCGCCGTCCAACACCACGGCTGACGCGGAGTGCACTGCGTGGGCCCTGTCGATGTGGGCGCGCGCGCCAACCGCCGCAGAGTTGGCGGCCTGCCACAACGTGGCGATGGTGGACACCGCCGCCGAGACCAACGCCCGACGTCGCTGGGCGTATACGTGCGCGGCGGTGCTCTCCTCCGCTGGATTTCTGACCTACTGAGGAAGCCACCATGACTTCACGCCACCCTTTCAGTCGTCGTGGGCTCATTCGAGGCGGCGGAGCGCTCGCCGCGGCCGCCGCGTTCCGAACCTCGCTGTGGGCTCCGGCTGCCAGGGCGGCGGTGACCGCCGACAAGCCGGCGCTGCTCGTGGTCTACCTCGCGGGCGGGTACAACTCGTTGTTCAGCAGCGCGGACAGCTTCGTCGCGGCGAACACCTTCGGCGTCTCTTCCACCAACACGCAGGCGTTGGGGGGCGGGCTCGTGGTCGACAAGGCGACCTACGGAACGTTGGATCCCTTCTCGCTCGGGCACATGGCCACCGTCGGTATGCGACACGGGGTGACCAACCACGCGGGCGCCCAGGCGGCCACCATGACCAACGGCACGCACAACGTGCTGCTGCAGCTGGCCGCCGCGATTGGCGGAGACGCCGCCATCAAGGCGGCGGTCGTGGGCTCGAACGGCCCGCCGGGCCCGCGCACCGCGGAAGGTGCGGTCTCGCTTCAGTCGATTACCGACATGAAGTCGACCATCGCCGCGCTGGGTGGCCTCACCGACCCGACCATTCCCGATCGCAAGATCGCCATGGGAGGGCTGACCAACGCTCGAGCCATGTCGGCCTCCGAGCTGAGCGCGAGTCCGCAGGCGCTCACCTCAGTGACCGAGGGGTACCAGGCGGGCATCGACACGCTCTCGAAGCCCGTGCAGCAGTTCGACTACACGGCGCTCGCCACGGCGTATGGCATTTCTCCCACGGCGACCTCGGTGTCAGGGTTCACCGCGCAGATGGTCGCGGCGGAGCTGATGATTACCGCCGGCGCCAACGTGGTGTTTGCCCGCGACAGCGGCTGGGACACGCACGGAGACAGAGACGGCGCCAAGGTCCGCACGCAGATGAACTCGAGAATTCTCCCCGGCCTGCGCACGTTCTTGAAGCGCATGATTGAGGCCCCCGGGCGCAACGTGGTGGTCGCCATCATGGGTGAGTTCGCCAGGAGCCTGCCGGGGTCGGATCACGCCGCCTCGCTGTCGCCGACGGTCATCGGCAAACGCGTCAAGGTCGGCACCACCGGTCGCGTGAACGCGTCCGTTCAACTGCCGACCGGATCTCCCGGCGCCCTGCCGTTCTGGGCGTACGTCGCGAACACGCTCGACGTGGCGTCTTCGCCGTTCGGGCCGAATCCGCACACGTCGATTCTCTTGTAGCTCGACGCCTAGCGGCGCGGCTGGCGACGCCGACGCGCGAGTGAGAGCGCGAGGGCGCCAAGCGCCATGACGCTTGACGCGTCGGTTCCGACGCCACAGCCGCACCCACCGGCCGGTTGCGGGTTGCCGCCGCTGCCGCCGACGCCGCCCGTGCCGCCGGCGCCAGCTGACCCGCCGCCTTCGCCACCGGCGCCAATCGCGCCGCCGCCGGAGCCGCCCGTGCCACCCGTGCC
>CAZFXD010000348.1:0-4827 GCA_964522795.1 uncultured Myxococcaceae bacterium | reverse complement strand
GGCCCCGGGGGCGTGGCTCACCTCGGCCCACGGCCGGGCGCCGGCGCGCGAGCGCTCCACCACGTGCGTCAACCCGCTCTCGCCGTCGCCTTCGAGCGTGATGAGCGTCGGCTCGGCTGGCGCCGCGAGCGAATCTCCGGGCCACGGCCGCACCGCGACCCACACGGCCAGAGCCAGGAGCACAACCGAGGCGACGCGTGGCGGTTTGAGGGTCAGGGCGCCGTGTCTATCGCGCCCACGGTCCCACCCTCAAACGACGCAGCGATCGAATTCGCACGCCAAGCGCGTGGATTTTGGTTATCGAGTTTTCCCGATGACGCCTATTCGACGAATCGCCATCAACACCGGCGGCGGAGATGCGCCCGGCCTCAACGCCGTCATCCGCGCGGCGGTGCTGGGCGCGGTCAATCGCGGGTGGGAAATCTACGGAATTCGCGAAGGCTTCAACGGCATCTTCTTCCCCGAGCGCTACCCCGAAGGCGGGATGATTCGGCTCACCCGGGACCGCGTGCGCGGCATCGCGCACCTCGGCGGCACCATTCTGGGCACCACCAACCACGGCAACCCGATGAAGTTTCCGGTGACGCTGCCCGACGGAACCACCAAGCAGGTGGACCGCACCAACGAAATCCTCGAGTTCTTCGCCCGGCAGCAGATTGACGCGCTCATCTCGGTCGGCGGCGACGGCTCCCTCACCATCGCGCACCACCTCGCTACCAAGGGGCTGCGCGTGGTGGGCGTGCCCAAGACTATCGACAACGACCTCGACAAGACGTTCACCACGTTCGGTTTCGACACCGCCGTCTCGTTCGCCACCGAGTGCCTCGACCGGCTCCACACCACCGCCGAGAGCCACCAGCGCATCATGGTGGTGGAGATGATGGGGCGCTACGCGGGGTGGATCGCGCTCCACGCCGGCATCTCCGGCGGCGCGCACGCCATTCTGCTCCCTGAGATTCCCTTCGACATCGAGAAGGTGGCGGAGAAGGTGCGGCAGCGCGAGCGCGTCGGGCGGCGGTACTCGCTGGTCGTGGTCGCGGAGGGCGCCAAGTACCACGACGGCACCATGGCCATTCGCGCCCCCGCCACGCCAGGCCGCGCCGAACGCCTGGGCGGCATCGGCGAGCAGGTGGCGGCCGACCTGGAGAAGCGCACCGGGAAAGAAGCCCGCACGGTGGTGCTGGGACACCTGGTGCGCGGCGGCAGTCCCACCTCCTTCGACCGGCTGGCGGCGCTGCGCTTCGGCGCCGCCGCGGTGCGCGCGCTCGACGAAGGCAACACCGACGTGATGGTGGCGCTGGCCTTCCCCAACGTGAAGTACGTGCCGCTGGAAGAAGTGGCCGGGCGCATGAAGGCCGTTCCGCTCGACTGCGACACGCTGCTCACCGGCCGCGACATGGGCATGTGTTTCGGCGATTGAAGTCGGGCTCTACCGTTCGAAAGCGAGGTCGAAAAGGCATGGCGACTGGAATGACCAACCGGAGGACGTGGGTCGGCGCGCTGGTGGTGCTGGCGGGCCTTGGGTCCACCGGGTGTGCGACGCTGTTCGGGAGCTCCGGGCGCGGCATGGACACGGCGGCGGCCCAGATTCTGGTGTCGGACCAGCAGGAATCCGCGCTCGGCCTTCAGGTCCACGACGAGCTGCTCAAGCAGCACGTGAAGTTTCTCTCCAACCCCGCGGTGCAGAGCTACGTCGACGGCCTCGTCTCGGCCACCTCGCGCGCGGCCAACGCGGACCGGCCAGGGGTGGACTGGAAGTGGTTCGTCATCGACGACCCCAACACCGTCAACGCCTTTGCCACGCCCGGGGGCCGCATCTACGTCTACACCGGGCTGTTGCTGGCGGCGCGCAACGAGGCCGAGGTGATGGGCGTGTTGGGGCACGAGCTGGGTCACGTGGTGGCCCGACACACCGCTCGGCAGTTGGTGGCCGCCAAGGGGCTGGAGCTGGTGGCGGCGATGGCGCTGGGACAACGGCCCAACGAGGTGGCGGCGCTGGCCGCGGCCCTGGCCGGGAAGGGCGCCATGCTGGCCTACGGTCGCGACATGGAGACCGAGGCCGATGAGTACGGGGTGAAGTACTCCGCGGCGAACAACTATGACCCGAACGGGCTGGCCACCTTCTTCGAAGCCATGCAGGCGAAAGGCGATACCCCGGCCGTGCTCGTCTTCCTGTCCACCCACCCGACGCATGCGCAGCGGGTGAGCGACATTCGCGCCCGCATCGCCGCCACGGGCGCCCGAGGCGCTGAGGTGGGCGCTGAACGCCTGCGCGCGATTCAAGCCAAGCTGAAGTAGTTCGTTCGCCGGAGCGCGGCGCGTTGACCGGCGTCGCCTCGCGTCTGCGAGCGCTGCGTCCGCCCCCGCACGTTTTGCATCGTCACTCGGAGTTGGTTTCGCGTTTCTCGAGGGAGTTTCGCGCGGCGCGCGGCCAGCGTCGCTGGCATGGGCCTCGCAAGCGCTCGGTGGAAAAAGCGAGGTGACGCCATGAAGGCCAGCAAACTGATGAAGCTCGAGGTGACCACGATTCTTCCCGACCTGCAGTTGGAGGCGGCGCATCGCTTGATGTTGCGCCTGGGCGTGCGACACCTGCCGGTGGTCTCCGGGCAGAGACTGGCCGGCATGCTGTCGGACCGCGACGTGCTGCTCGCGAGCGGGAAGCTGACGAACGGCAGCTTCGTGTACCCCACGCTCACCGCGGGCGAGGTGATGACCCTGGCGCCCGTCTCGGCCGGGCCCGACGCCTCGGTCGCGGACATCGCCAGGAAGATGGTGGAGTCGAAGATCGACGCACTCCCCATCGTCTCCCGGAACAACGAACTCGTCGGGTTGGTGACCTCGACCGACCTGCTCCTGCTGTTGACCGAGCTGCCTCGGCCGACGCCGCTTGGCTTCGAGTACGAGATTCGACCTGCCTCGGACCTCGCCGCCCGCGCGTAGGCGCGCGCCGGGCTCCACCCGACGCTGAGCCTTCCGGCTTCGCCGCCGCGTAAAACCTGCGCGCGGCACCGCGGTTTTCCTCGCGCGCAGACGCGTGGCCAGAGAGGGCCCGAGGCGCGAGACGATCTCGCCCCTGTGTTGACCACGGCACCACGGCGTGCTGGGGCCGCGAGCCTCACCGGCGAACGCAGGCGACGAGATTTCGCGATGACCCGCATCAAGGTTCGCTCGTCCGGCCGAGGCCCCGCGCGCCGATGTGGCCACCCGATTGCAGCCCTTGAAGCAGCCATGGCTGCCACTGCCCACGTCGAGCCTGAGGTCGCGCAAACGCTGCAGTTGGGCGTCTCGCGCGCCGGGCGCCGCTGGGCGTGGCGAGTGGGCCTGGCTGTCGCGCTTGTCGCCGCGGTGACGGGAGGGGTCCTCTACCAGCGGAAGCAGAAGCTGGCCCGAGTGCCGGTCTTTGAGACCACCCAGATTCACCGCGGCGACTTGCGCGTCGTCGTCTCCGCCACCGGGACCCTGCAGCCGACCAACACGGTCGAGGTGGGGCCGGAGATTTCGGGCCGCATCAAGGCGCTCTACGTCGACTTCAACGACGCGGTGAAGAAGGGCCAGCTGTTGGCCGAGCTCGACACGGAGCAGCTGAAGGCGCGGCTTGATCAAGTGACGGCCACGCTCGCGGTGGCCGAGGCGGCCGTGGGGCAGGCCCAGGCCACGTTCGAAGAGGCGCGGGCCAACGCCGCCCGGGTGAGCGAGCTGGCGCAGCGCGAGGTGGTCGCCCCCCGAGAGCTGGAGTCAGCCACGGCCACGCGCGCGCGCGCGGAGGCGGTGCTCCAGAGCGCCAAAGCCCAGGTGACGGCGGCGCGGGCCGAGCTGGAGAACGCACGCAGCACCTTCACCAAGGCGAAGATCTTCTCGCCCATCGACGGCGTGGTCATCGCGCGCAAGGTGGAGCGGGGGCAGGCGCTCGTCTCCGCCTTTCAGACCCCGGTGATGTTCACGCTCGCGGAAGACCTTCGCCAGATGCACCTCCACCTCGACGTGGATGAGGCCGACATCGGCCGGGTGAGCGAAGGGCAGACCGCCGACTTCACCGTCGACGCGTACGCGGAGCGCGTCTTCACCGCGCGCGTGAAGAGCATTCGAAACGCCGCGCGCAACGTGCAAGGCGTCGTCAGCTACGAGGCCGTGCTCGACGTGGAGAACCCCGAGCGGCTCTTGCGCCCGGGCATGACCGCCAACGCCACCATTCACGCGGCCGAGGTCAAAGACGTGCTCCTCGTGCCCTCCGCGGCGCTGCGGTTCGCGCCTCCAGGGGCGGCACGCGCTGGGGCCATGGGGCCAGGCGCCTCGAAGTCACAGGAGGCGCACACGCCCCGGGTGTGGAAGCTGGAAGAGGGCAAGCCGGTGGCGGTGACGGTGAAGACCGGCGCAACCGATGGGGTGCTGGTGGAGCTTCGGGAGGGCGCTGTTGCGGAGGGCACGCAGGTGCTGCTCTCCACCCGGGTGCCGCCATGAACTCCGAGGCCCGCCGCGAGGTTCCGCCGCTGGTGCGCCTCGACGACGTGAGCAAGACCTACGGCCGTGGCGAAGCCGAGGTGCACGCGCTGGACCACGTGGCGCTGGAAGTGCGGCAGAAGGAATTCGTGGAAGTCGACGTGCATGAACCTGCTCGGGTGCCTCGACGTGCCCAGCGCCGGCCACTACTACTTTCGCGGTGTCGACGTGGGGGCGCTCGACCGACAGCAGCGGGCGCTCCTGCGCCGCCACTACCTGGGCTTCGTCTTTCAGGGCTTCAACCTGCTGCCGCGCACGACGGCCCTGGAGAACGTCGAGCTGCCGCTGCTCTACCGCGGCCTCACCGTGGCCGAGCGGAGGCGCCTGGCG
>CAZFXD010000347.1:0-4853 GCA_964522795.1 uncultured Myxococcaceae bacterium | reverse complement strand
AACCTGCTGCAAGCGGCCGACCTGGACATCGAGCGGGCCCAGCGGGGCATCGTCTACATCGACGAGATCGACAAGATCGCCCGCAAGTCCGAGAACCCGTCCATCACCCGCGATGTGTCAGGTGAAGGCGTGCAGCAGGCGCTCCTCAAGATCATCGAAGGCACGGTGGCCAACGTTCCGCCCAAGGGCGGCCGCAAGCACCCGCAGCAGGAGTTTCTGCAGGTGGACACCACCAACATCCTCTTCATCTGCGGCGGCGCCTTCGGCGGGCTGGAGCAGGTGATTGAGCGCCGGCTGGGCGGGAAGGGCATGGGCTTCGGCGCGGACATCAAGCGCAAGAAAGACCGCTCGGTCTCCGAGCTCCTCAAGTTCGTCGAGCCGGATGATCTGCTCAAGTTCGGCATGATCCCCGAGTTCATCGGGCGCCTGCCGATCATCGTGTCGCTCGAAGAGCTGGACGAGAAGGCGCTGATCGACATTCTCACCACGCCGCGAAACGCGATCACCAAACAGTACAAGCGCCTGTTCGACCTCGACGGTGTGGCGCTCAAGTTCACCGACGGCGCGCTGAAGACCGTGGCCTCCGAGGCGATTCGCCGCAAGACGGGCGCTCGCGGCCTGCGGGCCATCCTCGAGCAGGCCATGCTCGACACCATGTACGAGCTGCCGTCGAAGAAGAACGCTCGCGAAGTGGTGGTCTCGGAGGACGTGGTGCTGAAGAAGACCGAGCCCGTGGTCCTCTACTCGCAGGAAGAGACCAAAAGCGCCTCGTCATAGCCGGCCACCTGAAGCTGGTTACGCGGGAGGCAGCCCCGCCCAGGCCGCGCTCTGCTCCCACAGCTTCGCCGCCAGCGCGGTGTCGAGCGCGATCGGGTTGATGCTCTTGGAGATGCGCGAGTGGGAGTAGTACCCGCCGTTCTCCAACGTCTCCACGGGCGCCGAGGCGAGGAACACCGTGGTGCGCGAACCTTCTTCGGGCGAGATCATGCGCCGCTTGATGAGCGGGCGAATGGGCCAGGGCATCTCCCGCCAGGCGTCTGACGCCACCACGCCGGGGTGCAGCGAGTAGGTGGTCACGCCGCTCTTCGCCTCCCGCCGCGCGAGCTCCTTGGTGAAGAGCACGTTGCACAGCTTGCTCACGTTGTAGTCCCACACGGCGAGCAGGTGGCTCTTCTGCCTCAGGTGATCAAAATCGATGCCGTGCGCGTTGAAGTGCGAGTGACTGGCGACGTTGACCACCCGCGCGGGGGCATTGGCGCGCAGCTTCGGGAGCAAGAGCTGCGTGAGCAGAAAATGCCCCAGGTGATTGGTGCCGAACGCCAGCTCGAAGCCGTCCCGGGTCTTTCCGCGCTTCCCTGCCAGCCCCGCGTTGTTGATGAGCACGTGGAGTGGCTCAGCGCGCCCGAGGACGCCCGCGGCGCAGTCGCGCACGCTCTGCAGGCTGGCCAGGTCGAGCGGCACGATCTCGGCGGCGCCGCCTTTGGTGCGAATGCCTTCCAGCTCCGGCCGCGTCTTCTCTTCGGAGCGACACGCGAGGAGCATCTTCGCCCCACGCGCCGCCAGAGCCTCCGCGGCCGCGCGGCCGATGCCGGTGTTGGCCCCGGTGATGAGCATTATCTTCCCGTCGAGATCACCCATGCCACAGGTATACGGCGATTCGCGCGCCCCGCCAGTCGAAACGAGGGCTCGTCAACGGCGCAAACGTCGGAGCGCAGTGCTATTCCGCGTTCATGCGATTTCTCCTCTCAGCCCTTTCGATGTCCCTCGTTCTCGCGTGCGCCAGCTCGACGCCGGCCGTTCGCGCTGAAGACTCAACGCCCGATACCGCTATGACGACTGTTGACGCCGGCTCCGCCGTTTCCACCTTTCCCGCGACTCGCGCCGAGAACATCAACGAGACGCTCCACGGACAGCCTGTGGCCGACCCGTATCGTTGGCTGGAGGACGAGCACGCCCCCGAAGTGCAGGCGTGGATGAAGGCCCAGGACACCTGGGCGCGGGCGGAGCTGGCGAAGCTCCCCGGCCACGAGGCGCTCTCCAGGCGCTACGCGGAGCTCTATTACATCGAGGCCATCTCGGCCCCCATCAAGCGCAACGGCCGCTACTTCTATTCGCGGCAGCACAAGGACCGCGAGAAGGCCATCGTCTACTGGCGAGAGGGCGAGAAGGGCCCCGAGAAGGTGCTGCTCGATCCCAACGCGTGGTCCACAGACAACACCGTATCGCTGGGCGCGTGGGTCCCCTCGTGGGACGGCAAGAAGGTCGTCTTCGCGGAGAAGCCGAACGCGGCCGATGAGGCCACCCTGTACGTGCTCGACGTCGACTCAGGCCGCCGCTCGACAGTCGACGTGATCGTGGGTGGAAAGTACGCCAGCCCATCGTGGACGCCGGACTCGAAGGGGTTCTTCTACGAGTGGCTGCCCGTCGATCCGTCGATCCCGGTGTCGGAGCGTCCCGGCTACACCGAGCTGCGGTTCCACAGCCTGGGCGCGGACCCCCGCAAAGACGTCATCTGGCACCCCCGCACCGGCGACCCCAAGACGTTCCTCGCGGGCGGCCTGTCTCAAGACGGCCACTGGCTCTTCGCCTACGTGCAGCGGGGCTGGAATGAGAACGACATCTATTTTCGCCAGGTCGCCAAAGACAAGACGTGGAAGCTGCTCATCAAGGGCGTCGACGCCAAGTACGACGTGACCGCGTGGAAGGACGTCTTCTACGTGGTGACGGATGAGGGCGCGCCCAACAAGCGCGTGTTCAAGGTCGACCCGCGGAAGTTCGAGCGGGCCAACTGGAAAGAGCTGATTCCGGAGGACAAGAGCGCCGCGCGGCAGGAGGTCGCGCTCGTCGGCGGGCACTTCGCCATCGCCTCGCTCCGGAAAGCGGTCTCGGTGCTGGAGTTGTTCGATCTCAAGGGGAAGAAGGTGCGCGACGTGGCGCTGCCTGGGCTGGGGACGTCGTCGTCCCTCATCGGGCTCCCGGAGGACGACGAGGCCTATTACGCCTTCTCCAGCTTCACCATGCCGCGCCAGGTGTTCAAGACGTCGGTGAAGACCGGCCAGAGCGAGCTGTGGGCGAAGATCGACGTGCCGATTGATCCCGCGCCGTACTCGGTCGAGCAGGTCACCTACCCGTCGAAGGACGGCACGCCGGTCACCATGTTCATCGTCGCGCGGAAGGACCTGAAGAAAGACGGGTCCAACCCCACGTTGATGTACGGGTACGGCGGCTTCGACATCAGCGTCACCAGCCAGTTCGTCAGCTTCATCTACCCGTGGCTCGAGGCGGGTGGGGTGTACGCGGTTCCCAACCTGCGAGGCGGCGGCGAATACGGCAAAGCGTGGCACGACGCCGGGCGCGGCGCGCACAAGCAGAACGTGTTCGACGACTTCATCGGCGCGGCCGAGTACCTGATCAAAGAGGGCTACACCTCGCCCGCGAAACTCGCGATTCGCGGCGGCAGCAACGGAGGGCTCCTGGTCGGCGCCGCGTTGACCCAGCGCCCGGACCTGTTTGGCGGTGTGATCTGCGCCGTGCCGCTCCTCGACATGATCCGGTACCACAAGTACGGCAGCGGCAAGACCTGGATCCCCGAGTACGGCGACCCAGAAGTCGCCGCGGATTTCCCGGTGTTGGCGGCGTACTCCCCCTACAACCGCGTGGCGAAGGGCGCGATCTACCCGCCGTTGTTAATGATGTCAGCGGACCATGACGATCGCGTCGACCCCATGCATGCGCGGAAGTTCGTCGCGCGCGTTCAGAACGAGACGAAGAACCCCCGCGCGTGGCTGCGCATCGAGATGCACGCCGGACACGGCGGCGCCGACCAGGTCAAGAAAAGCATCGAGTCCTCTGTCGATCAGATTGTTTTCCTCAAGGCGGTTTTGGGGGTGAAGTAGTGGGCATGCTCTTCGGAAAAGATGATTCAAAGCCCGTCGCCTCGTACTCGCTCTTTCCGTTGCGGGAGATCGTGGTGTTCCCGCACATGGTGGTGCCGCTCAACGTCGGTCGCGAGCGCTCCATCAACGCCTTGAACGACGCCGTGGCGAAAAAGGGGCCGAACAAGAACGCCCAGATCGTCCTCGCCACGCAGAAGAACGCCAAGGTCACCGACCCCGGCATGGACGACGTGTTCCACACCGCCACGCTCGCCAACATCATTCAGCTCCTCCCGCTCCCGGGCGGCCAGATGAAGGTGCTGGTGGAAGGTGTGCGCCGCGTGAAGGTGAAGGCGTTCCTGGAGTGCGCCACCCACTTCCTCGTCGAGGTCGATGAGTTCGACGACGCGGCCGAAGAGCCGGTCGAGCTGTCCGCCATGGTGCGGCTCGTCCACACCTCGTTCGAGCAGTACCTGAAGCTGAACAAGCGCCTGCCGCCCGAGCTGTTGCAGCAGGTGACCGCCATCGACGACGCGGCGTGGCTCGCCGACACCGTGGCCGCCCACCTCCCCATGAAAGACATGGAGGCCCGCCAGCAGTTGCTCGAGCTGGCGTCGCCCAAGAAGCGGCTCGAGAAGCTGTACGAGATGATGCAGCAGGACATCTCGATTCTTCAGGTGCAGCGAAAGATTCGCTCGCGCGTGAAGGACCAGATGGAGCGCTCGCAGAAGGAGTACTACCTCAACGAGCAGATGCAGGCGATTCAGCGCGAGCTCGGCGAGAAGGAAGACGCCAAGAGCGAGATTCAAGAGCTCGAGGACCGCCTCAAGTCCAAGAAGATGTCCAAAGAGGCGACCACCAAGGTCAAAAAAGAGATCAAGAAGCTGCGCATGATGGGGCCGATGAGCGCCGAAGCGGCCGTGGTGCGCAACTACATCGACTGGGTGCTCTCGCTGCCCTGGAGCGAGGAGACCAAGG
>CAZFXD010000346.1:0-4905 GCA_964522795.1 uncultured Myxococcaceae bacterium | reverse complement strand
GACGGTTGCCGACATCCGCGCCATGAAGGCGCGCGGCGAGAAAATCTCGATGCTCTATGTGACGACGCTGGAGGAGGCCGCGGCGGCCGCCGCCGCCGGCATCACCATGCTGTCGATCGAGGCGCGTTTCTTCTCGCCGGCGATGCGCGAGGCGGCCGGCGACTGCTTCGTCCAGGTCGGCCTGCCCTACGGGCCGGCCGGCGATCTCGCCACCGCGGAGGATTATCTGCGCGCCGCCTTCGCTCATGCCCGCATCGGCGGCGATTGCTATTACTGCGCCGCCTCGCTGCCGATCCAGAAGGCGCTGTGCGACAATGCCCTGCCGGTGGTCGCCCATGTCGGGCTGATCCCGTCGCAATGCACCTGGACCGGTGGCTTCAAGGCGGTCGGAAAGACGGCGGAAAGCGCCCGCGCGCTGTGGGACCACGTCAAGCGGCTGGAGGCGATCGGCTGTTTCGGTGCCGAGCTCGAGGTCGTGCCCGACCGGGTCGCCGCGCTGATCTGCCGGTCGACGCCGCTGATCATGCTCGGCATGGGCGCCGGGCCGCATGCCGATGCGCAATATCTGTTCTGCGAGGATGTGCTCGGCCATACCGCCGGCCATCGGCCGCGCCACGCCAAGACCTATCGCGATTTCGCCGCCGAGTTCGCCCGGCTGCAGCGCGAGCGGATCGCCGCCTTCGCCGAGTTCAAGGCCGATGTGGCGAGCGGCGCCTATCCCGAACCGCGCCATGTCGTGGCCATCGACGATGACGCCTTTGGCGCTTTCGTCGCCGGGCTCGGCCCCGACCATCTCAGCTGACCGCGGTCCAGCTTCCGCTGGCGAAGGAGCGGGCCATCGCATCGACCGTCCGCTCGATGCGGTGGCCGTCCTCGAAATCGATCACGTGGGCCGGCGCCCCGGTGATGGAGTCGCCGGGGTGCACGCCCATCGGGTCCAGGTTCTCAATCGAGCCGACGTTGATGCTGTTGTCGGCCTTGTCTCGAATGACCTCCAGCTCGAACTCCTTCCAGCCGAGCACCGACTCTTCGATGAGCAGGGTGGAGATGGGCGAGGCGCGCAGGCCCTCGTGGCAGATGCGCTCGAAATCCTCCGGAGTGCGGGCGATGCCGCCGCCGGTGCCACCGAGCGTGAAGCTGGGGCGAACGATGGCCGGGTACCCGATGCTCTTGATCGCCGCTTTGGCCTGCTCCCAGGATCCGACCGAGACGCTCTTGGGTAGCTCCAGGCCGATCTTCTCCATCGCCGCTTTGAAGAGCTGACGGTCCTCGGCCTTGTTGATCGCTTCGAGCGACGCGCCGATCAACCGCACGCCGTACTTCTTCAGCACGCCCGACTCGGCGAGCGCCTTGGCCAGGTTGAGCGCCGTCTGGCCGCCCATGGTGGGCAAGAGCGCGTCCGGTTTCTCACGCTCGATGATGGTGGTGGCGACCTCGGGCGTGATGGGCTCGATGTACGTTCGGTCCGCCAGGTCCGGCTCCGTCATGATGGTGGCCGGGTTGGAGTTGAGCAGAATAACGAACACGCCTTCGGCCTTGAGCGCCTTGATGGCCTGGGAGCCCGAGTAGTCGAACTCCGCGGCCTGGCCGATGACGATGGGCCCGGAACCGACGACGAGGACTCTCTTGATGGAAGCGTCTTTAGGCAACGAACTCTCCGTTGTACGGGCGTCGTCTACGACGCGGCGAGGTCGATTTCATCTGCCATCGTGTTTGCGAAGGCCTCCACGGTGCAGGCCCGGGCCCGGCGCAACCCACCCTCGATGAGGCGTTGGCGAAGCCCCGCGTCCTCCATCAGCCGCGCCACGGCTCTGGCCAACGCCTCGGCATCGCCGCGCGGCACGAGGAGCCCGTCGACCCCGTCGGTGACGGACGTGGGAACTCCACCGACGTTGGAGGCAATCACCGGGCACCCGAAGGCCCGCGCTTCGACCAGGACTCGCGGCGTGCCCTCGGACAGGCTGGGCAGAAGCAGGGCGTCGGCCTCGGCGTAGGCCGCGAAGAGCGCGGGGCCAAACGGCAACGCGCCGGTGAACTGCACCAGCCCCTCGGCCTGAAACCCCGCCAGCGCGCTGGCCACACGCTCCGAGACGCCGCGGTCGCCGGTGTCTCGCACCCCGACGAAACACAGCTCGACATTGCGCCCCTCGGCGCGCAGGCGGCGGAACGCCTCCACCAGGGTGTCGATGCCCTTCTCGTAGCGGAGGTAGCCGACGAAGATGAGGCGGAAGGGCGCGTGGGCGGGTCGGGTGCGACGCGCCGACTGGATTTCGGCTTCCAGCAGCGTGGAGGACACCACCGCGCGGCCTTTCGACTCCAGGCCGTAGTGCTCCAGCATGGCGGCGCCGTTGGAGACCGCCCGGGTTCGCGGCCAACGGAACAGGCCGCGATTGAAGACGTCGATGGCTTCGCCCGCGGCGCGCGCGGCGATCTGCCCCATGCCTCCGTAGCCGCCGGTGATGCGGGCCACTTCCCGGGTGTCGCCGCACAGGTGGTACACGCGCGGCTTCCTCGCCAGCAGGAGCGCGGCCGGCGACGCGAAGGGCAGCTGCACCACCACCGCGTCGCTCGCGCGCTCCACCTCACGGATCACCGCGTGACACCCGCGCGCCTGAAACACGCCTTCGCGAACCCCCGTCAAGAACGGCATGGGGAGGAAGCGGGCGTCGCGCGAGAGGCGGTGCGTGTTCATCGCGATGGGCGCAGGCGAGGTGCTCATCGCCACCGTGAGTGCGGCGTAGCGCGTGCGAAGCACCTCGAGAATGCGCCCCACGCCGGGGTCGAGCATCACGCCGCCGTCCGGCAACAGGTAGGCCGATCTCGCGCTGACGAACCCCAGCCGCTTGGAACTCATGGCGCGCGCACTCTCGCGTATTGGCGGGCGCGCTGCCACAGCGCCTGCACGGCCGCGGCGCACAGGAGCCAGATGCAGGGCTCCACCAGGTACCGGTAGCGCGCGTTCTCGGACGAGCCGAACACCGCGCTCAAGGCCGTGACGTAGAGGAGCTGAAAGCAGAGCAGCGTCAACGCCACGCGCCGCGGCGTCCACCCCGCCGCCCGCTGCTTCCACACGGCGCGAATGGCGAACCACAGCACCAGGGGGAGAAAGGCGTAGACCCCCCACGGCGCGGCGGGCGCGGTGTGAAACAAGGCGTTGACGGTGGCCTCGTACGCTCCGAGCGCGGCGCGGTGGCTGGCGTGCGGTCCCGAGGGTGAATCGTCGCGCGGGTGCCAGTGGGTGGTGGGGGAGAAGAACGTGGGCAGACTCCATCGCACCAGATCGCCCGCGTAGTCGCCGGGCCTCGAGCGGAGGTACTCGAGCGCGTCGCGCGCCCGGGCCCGGTTGAGCTCAATCAGCAGCGGGTGGTTGTAGTTGGGCGAGCCGCTGGTGGGCCGAGTCACGCGCGTCAGAGCGGGCGGTGCATCGGCCGCGCCCGGCGGGAGTTCACCGCCGTAGGCGTCGAGCGGGGCGAAGATGCTCTGGCGCGACGCGGCCGACAGGCGCCCCTCGTTCAACCACGCCGTGCGCGTCTCGGGCGGGAGCCGGTCCACGGTGCTCGCCATCAGGTTGGCGCCGCCCCAGGAGCTCGAGCTGAAGGCGCCGAACAGCACCAGGTTCTTCGCGAACAGCGCGAGCGCCACCAGGGCGGGACCCACCATCGCGCTCGCCACCGTGGCGCGCCGCGCGCCGCCCGCCACCCAGAGCGCGAACGCCACCAGAGCGGCGAACCACGCCAGGTGAAACACCGAGCGCCACCACACCAGCGCGCTGGCGACGGCGAACGTCGCCCCCCACGCGGCCCACGACTGGCGAACCGTGGCCCACGCGAAGAGCGCCACGGTCAGCGTGGCCAGCGCCGCGGCCGGCGCGTCATAGAGGTAGAGGTTCTCCAGGTAGATGGACTGCGGCAGGCAGGCAAACGCCAGCGCCAGCGCGCCCGCCGCCCACACGCTCAGCGCGAGCCAGCGACCCAGCGCGAAGAGGGAGAGCGTGAGCACGAGCCCCCCCAGCGCGAAGAGCAGGTGTGCGAGGGTCGCGTGATGCTCAGGTGACAGCCACAACAAGAGCCCGGTGAGCACGTTCATGCCGGGGGGAAAGACCTGGAACACCCAAACGGTGCGCCAGAAGTCGTCGCGGAGGTCGACCGGGTCGGCGAGGAACATCCAGTCGGTGCTGAAGTTGAAGTGAAGGCCCGCGGCGCGGAAGGCCACGCGGCTCAGCACAAAGAGCGCCGTGAGGACGACCCACGGCCACGCGGGGCTCACGCGCTTCGGCGCGTGGGCGGGTCCTTCGGCGCGCGCGGGAGCCTCGCTCATGGGCCGCCCCCGTGTACCTCGTGTCTCTCGTCGCGTGAACGTTCTTGGGATGTGTTGACAGAACCCCACTTTGAAGAGAAATCGCGGGAATGAGTGATTTGATTCTCGCGCTTCACGCCGGTCACAACGCGGCCGTCGCCATCGGCGACAAGAACGGGCTGCGATTTGCGATTCAGGAAGAGCGGCTGCGCGGCGAGAAGAACTACTGGGGGTTCCCCGACCGGGCGATTGAGGCGTGCTTGAAGCACGTGGGCGCGCGGCCGGAGGACGTGGCCGACGTGGCCGTAGGCGGCAAGCAGTTCTTCACCGAGTACCACAGCCGCGACGACATTCTCGCCGGGTACCAGCGGCAGGACACGCTGGTGGGCAAGCTGCGCCAGCGCGTGGCCATGCCCTTGATGGTGACGTTCGCGCCCAACTTCGGAAAGTCGAACTTCAGCCAGAACCTCTCGCGCGTGGGCCTCAAGAACGCGCGGTTGGAGCACTACGATCACCACCTCACTCACGCGGCCACGGCCTACTTCGGGCTGCGAAAAGACCCGGCCGACAAGTACCTGGTGCTGACCTGCGACGGCGACGGCGATGGAA
>CAZFXD010000345.1:0-4968 GCA_964522795.1 uncultured Myxococcaceae bacterium | reverse complement strand
TGATCTTCATGCGCTTCATGTCGATCAGCTTGATGAACTGAAGCTTGCCGGTCGACGGAGCTTCAGAGGTCTCGCCGCGCGTCGGGGTGGGCGATGGCGCCTCTTCCTCAGCGACCGCGCCGGTCTCCTGCAGTTCGTCGTCGCGAACCGGCCGGGCCACCGGGGTCATCACCGGCCTGGGCGCCTCGGCGTCGGTCTCCGCCCCCGCAGCATCCTCGCCGCCTTCGTCGTCCTTCTTGCGCTTTGCCCCCTTCTCGTCCTCGGGCTTGACGCGGCGTTTCCGGGTCTCTTCGCCCTCGGGACTCTTCTCTTTCGCGGTGCGCGGCTTTGGCATGTGAATCTTCTCTTGATGTGCGGGCGGGCCGTTGGGACCACCACTGTCGCTTGTGCGTGTTGTTGAGTCGAACGGGGCGCGAGTCGCGATGCGCCTGTTCGACGAAAGGCACCGTAGGGATGAACGCCGAACTCGTCAAGCACTGGCTGCGCCGGGGGGCGAGGCCTGACGTCGCAAGGTTTCGATTGGACTGTCGATCTTCAAAGACCGACACTCCGCCGTCGCGACCGGGTGACAACTGCGAAGTGACGACGCAACCATTGGGAATTCCGAACCGATAACTCACGTGAACATGGCCCCCTCCGCCTCACTGAAATTCCGGCTCCGCCCGAGCGTTCTGCTCGGGTTCGCGGCGTGGGTGCTTTGCGTGCCGGCGTTGGCCCAGGATGCGGGGCACTACCGGCTGGAGCAGGCGGCCTCGTACAAGTACTCGCGGCAGCTCTTCAGCTCCTGGAGCTTCGACACCGGGTGGAAGCCGAGCTCGGGCCCGATTCAGGTGAAGTTCTCGGGGGGCGTGGGCGGCGGCATGAAAGCCCAGGCCGACGGCACCATGAAGTTGGACTGGTCGAACGACGGCGGTGGGCGAACGTTCGAGGTCGAAGGCCGACCGGACGGCGGCTACTTGACGATGGACATGGGCGTGGAGCTCCACGCGCGCATGAAGCTGAGCCTGAGCATTCCGCCCAACATCCACTACACGTGGGAAGACAACATTCCCTACGTGCCGAACTTCGACTACCGGCTGAACGACACGTCGCGGTTCACGCCGTTTCTGCTCCCGGGTCAGGTGCCGAACACCACCAAGGTGCACGACGCCATCTCGCCCAAGACCCTCTACAAGGTGTCGCTCACGCAGGCCTTCATTCCCATTCCCGGCATCTCCGGCGACTTCGAGCTGCGAGTCGGCGGGTCGATGGATTCAACGCTCACCGGCAAGCGCGTCTACACCACGCTGGGCGACATCGATCGGAACAACGAGAAACTGCCGTGGGGCATTCCCACCACCTCGCAGCTGGACGTCAACTCGCACTACGAGGGCACGGTCGAAGCGCAGGCCACGCTGGCGCTCGAGCCGGCGGTGGTGGTGCACGTGGGCCCCTTCGACTGGGACCTGGCCAAGTTTGATCTGCCCATCGCGCTCCCCAAGCAGACCGACACCTGGGTGTTCAGCGACGTGGGCGGAACGTTCGGCTTGCCGCGGCTGGAGCTGGTCCTCGACAACGGCGGCGGCACCCTGCTGGCGACGAAGCGCAGCGCGCCGGTGGGCTTCACCGACGAGGCGATGGGCACGGTGACCGAGCGCGCTTTCACGCTCAAGAACACCGGCAAGGCGGCCTTGACCGGACACCTGGTGGTCCAGGGCGCCGGGTTTGAGCTCAAGGGCGATCCGGACTTCATCATCGCCCCAGGCGCCGCCACCTTCCGCGCGGTGCGCTTCACGCGCCCCGGCGTCGGGTCGTTCGCGGGCCTGGTCAGCGTCGACTGCAGCGACCCGCTGGGCGCGATGGCGCTCACCCTCACCGGTGACAGCCACGTGGCCGAGCCGCTCGAGGCGCCGATGCCGGAGGCTCCGCCCGCCGAGCTGCCTCCAGACGATCGACACTACGTCAAGCAAGGCTGCGGCTGCGGCGCCGGCTCGCAGGACGCTTCGCTGGCCGCCATGCTGGGGCTCGTGCTGTTGGCGCGACGCCGCGCCCGTCGGCTCGCGACCCGGTAACTCAGCGCGCAGGCGCCACGCGGCGTCGGCGACGCACCCACAACACGGGGAGCAGTCCGCCGAACACGGCCGCGCCACCCGACCCACCGGAACAACCACAGCCCGAGCTCGTGGGGTCGCTGCCACCGCCACCGCCCATGGCCACTGCGCCACCGCCGCCTCCTCCCACTCCTCCAGCGCCGCCACCGGCGTCTGCACCCGTCGCGCCCCCGCCCCCACCGCCGCCACCACCGCCCGCCCCCGCGTCGGGCTCGCCCCCATCGACAGCGCCCGCGTCGAGGCCCGCGTCGCTGCCGGCGTCGGCGAGGAGACCGGCGTCCGCCCCGGCGTCGCTCCCGGGCAAGCCGATCACCGTCACGGTGAAGGTGCAGGTCGCGGCGTTGTTGGCGGCGTCTTTCGCGGTGGCGACCACGGTCGTGGTGCCGGCGGGAAACACCGTGTTCGGATTCTTGCTGTAGGTGATCGCCGGTGTGGCGGTCACGGTGTCGGCCGCGGTCGCGCTGAAGCTGACGAGCGCGCCCAGCGCGCTGGTGGCGGCCACGGAGATGTCGCTCGGGCACGAAATGGTCGGCGCGGTCGTGTCCTGCACCTTCACCTGAAAGGTGCAGAGCGCGGAGTTGTTCTGGTTGTCGGTGGCCGTCACCAACACATTGGTGGTGCCCACGGCGAAGGTCGTCCCGGACGGCGGGTTGATGGTGATGGCGGGCGTGGGGTCGGCGACGTCGCTCGCGGTGGCGTTGAAGGTCACCACCGCACCCGCCGCGCTCATCGCCTCGGCCACCTGGGTGGGCGGACAATTCGGAACGGGCGCGAGCGTGTCGCTCACGGTCAACACGAACGAGCAGGTCGCCTGATTGCCCGCGAGGTCCGTCGCCTTGGCGGTGATGGTGTTGGCGCCGATGGGGAAGACAATTCCCGAATCGGGTGACGCCACCACCACCGGGCTGGGGTCGATGTTGTCGCTGGCCGAAATGGCGTACGCGTAGGTAGCGCCCCCGTAGGCGTTGGCCTCTTTCGAGGAGCTGCCTGGGCAGGTGACGCTGGGGGGCGTGGCGTCGCGCTTGATGGTGACGCTGGCGCTGCTCGACCCGCCCAGTGAGTTGGCCTGACAACTGGCGTTGGTGGTGCCGTCGGTGGAAAGGACCTGCGTGGCGCACCCCGAGTTGGCGTACGACGGAGACTGCGGGTCGGAGACGTTCCACGACAAGTTAACCGTCGAGACGTAGTACCCGTTGAGCCCGAGCGTGCCCGAGATGGCTGGAGCAACCACCGGGCCGGTGGTGTCGAGCGTCATGCCGTACAGCTCGTTGTCGCCCGTGTCATCGAACGCCGAGAACAACAGGTTGGTGCCCACCACCGTTCCTCGCTGCGGGTAGCCGCTGGCAGGGCCGCTCACCAGGTCCTGGATGAGCTGCGTGCCGGCCGCGGTCCCGTCGCTGCCCCACAACTCAAACCCAGCCGTGCCGTTGTTGGCGGTGAAGTAGAGGTTGTTCCCACCGGCGGCGAAGCCGAACGGTTCGCTCGACGGCGCTCCCGGCCAGACGTCTTTGAGCAGCCGCGTTCCCGCGGCCGTCCCGTCGGAGCGCCAGGGTTCGACCCCCGAGGTGCCGTCGTCGGCGGTGAAGTAGATCGTGCTCCCCACCACGGTGAAGGTGGTGCCGGCGGACAGTCCGCTCACCGCGCCGGGGTTGATGTCTTTGACCAGGGCAGCGCTCCCGAAGGCCCCGGTGGTGCTGCGCAGTTCGAGGCCCGCGGCGGCGTCGGTCGCCTTGAAGTAGGCGAACGAGCCGACCACGGTGAACCCCGTGGGCGAGGAGCCTGTGGCCCCCATATAGATGTCAGAGAGCCGGAACGTCCCCGCGCCGGTGGTGTCGCCGTCCGTTCTCCACAGCTCACAGCCGGCCACGGCGTCACAGGCCGAGAAGATCACGATGCCGCCGAGCCCGGTGAGCTCGCTGGGGTTCGAGCTGCCGGCGCCGGGGTTGATGTCGGCCACGCGCGCGGTGCCCGCCCCGTTGACCACGCCGTCGCTCACCCACAGCTCGCGATCGTTGGCCGCGTCCGTGGCCGCGAAGACGATCTTGGTGCCCAGCTGACACAGCCCGGACGGCGACGAGGAGGCGCCCGCCGTGGTGTTGATGTTCTTCACCATCACCGTGCCCACGGCCGTGCCATCGGTCTTCCACAGCTCGAGGCCATTCACGCCGTCGGTGGCGACGAAGAAGACGGTGGTTCCCACGGTGAGGAAGTTGGCCGGCGAGCTGGAGGTGGACCCCGCCGCGAGGTCTTTCAGGAGAACGGTTCCCGCGGGCGTGCCATCAGAGACGTAGAGCTCGGTGCCGGTCAGGGGTTCAGCCGCGGCGAAGTAGATCTTCCCGCCCATCACGGCGCCGCCAGTGAAGACCGGGGTGCTGCTCGTCGGACCCGCATAAATGTCGGCCAGGCGCACCGTGCCGACCGCCGTTCCGTCGGAGACCCACGGCTCCACCCCGGCGTCGTTGGTGAAGGCACGAAACACGTACGGCGCCCCTCCCGCGATGGGGGGCGTGGGACTGCTCGAGCTCGGTCCGACCGGCGCGATCGCGCTGGTGCCCGCCGCGGAACCATCGCTGCGGAACAGCTCGGTCGTGCCCACGGTCTGGTTGTTGGCCATGAACACGGCCGCGGGCCCCAGCGAGGCGAAGTTCAACGGCGAAGATGAGCTGCCGCCAGGCACGAGGTCTCCCAGCAGCGTCGCGTTTCCGGGCGTGCCCGATGAGTAATACGGCTCGACGCCCGCGGCCGCTGTGCCACCGGCGAACACCACCCCACCCAACAACGGCACGGGGGCAGTCGAGACGCCAGACGTCGCGCCGGCGTAGAGATCGATCACCATCGCCGTTCCGAGCGCGGTGCCGTCGGAGCTGTACAGCTCGCG
>CAZFXD010000344.1:0-4978 GCA_964522795.1 uncultured Myxococcaceae bacterium | reverse complement strand
CTGAAGGTGACCTACGAGATGCCGCTGGCCGAGGTGGTGTTCGACTTCTTCGACAAGTTGAAGAGCCTGTCGCGCGGGTACGCGTCACTCGACTACGAGCTGTCCACCTACGCGCCAGCCGACCTGGTCAAGCTCGACATCTTGATCAACGGCGAGCCGGTCGACGCGCTCAACGTGATCGTCCACAAGGAGCACGCGTACCAACGCGGCCGCGAGATCTGCGAGCGGCTGAAGGACGTGATCCCCAAACAGATGTTTGAGGTGGCGATTCAGGCGGCGATCGGCTCGAGAGTGATCGCGCGCGAGACGATCTCTGCGATGCGGAAGAACGTGCTCGCCAAGTGCTACGGCGGTGACATCAGTCGCAAGCGCAAGCTCCTGGAGAAGCAGAAAGAGGGCAAGCGGCGCATGAAGCAGGTGGGCACTGTGGACATTCCACAGGAGGCGTTCCTCGCGGTCTTGAAGACGGAAAACTAGATGGCGAGCGAAGCGGCTGGGCCGGCGGTGCCGGTGAAGACGTTTTCCATTGAGCTCGACGACGCGCTGGCCCGGCAGGTCGAGCGCATCACCTGGAGAGATCGGCTGCTCAACGGGTGGACCCCGGCGCTGGTGCTGGCCGTGCTCTTCATTCTGTACGTGGGGCTGATCGGTTTTTCAGAGTGCGCGTACCTGTGGGCCATGGTGCCGTTGCGGGTGCTGGCGGGCGTGTGCACGCTCTGGGCGCTGGTGGCGATCGGCGCCACCTACGTACCCACCGCCTATTCGCGCCTGCGCAAGTCGCGAGAACACGCCGATGCGCTCTACGAAGACGTGGTCTCCGGCGTGCGCAAGGCGAAGGTCGACGACAAGGCCCGGGCAGAGCTGGAGCGCGCGTCGGTTGAGCTCTATCGGGCGTACGTCGGCACCGACCTCAAGGCGCTCAACAAGGCCATCGAGGTGCTCTCACACGCCGCCGACAAACAGTTGAAAGGCGCGCACAAGAGCACGCTGGTGCAGTCGACCCTGTCCTTCGCCATGTGGCTGTTCATCGCGCTCTTCATTCGCACGGTCTTCCTGGAGCCCTACAGCATTCCCTCGGGCTCGATGATTCCCACCCTCGAAATCGGCGACCGGGTGTTCATCAACAAGTTCATCTACGGCATTCGGATTCCCGGCACGGACATCGTGCCGTTTGTGATCGTTCGACCGCCGAAGCGCGGCGACGTGATCGTGTTCCACAACCCGATCGTGACCGACAAGGACTACATCAAGCGGGTGATCGGCGTGCCCGGTGACGTGATCGAAGTGAAGGACAAGGTGATCTTCGTCAACCAGAAGCCTCTGTCGAGCGACGTCGAAGCCGAGGCCTACACGGTGATGGAGCGCCAGGGCGACGATCGCCCGTGGTTCGAGGTGACCGCGACCCTGTTCCGCGAGCGCATCGACGGGAGGGTGCACCTGGCGTTGCGCGACCCGGAAGATCCCTCGGGCATCACCGAAGGGCCGTTCGAAGTGCCGCCCGGGAAAGTGTTCGTGATGGGCGACAACCGCGACAACAGCGAGGACAGCCGCTACGGCCTGGGCGGCGGGCGACACCTCGGTGTGCAGTACGTCCCGTACGGCAACATCAAGGGCAAGGCGATGGTCACGTGGCTGTCGCTCTCCCACGGCGGGTTGTTCGCTTCGTTCTTCGGCGGCACCGGGCTGCGAATCGATCGGCTCTTCCTCCCGGTCGACATGTGTGGCAGCGAGCCCGCCCGCGCCATGTACGCTTCGCCTTGACCGCAGCGCCGGTCGCCTCCAAAGTCGGCGGCGTGAAACCGTCCGGGAAGATCAGCATCACGCTCGTGCTCCTGCTGGCCGGCCTCGTCTACGGCGGGTGGTGGGTGTTCACCTGGGGCCAGATCTACCTCGACCACCTGGAAGTCAAAGACGCGGTGGCCGCGGCCGCCAATCAACTGAAGCAGGTGGACGACAAAGACGTGGTCTTTCAGTTGGTGCAGCGGCTGAACGCGCCCAACCTGGGAACGCACAAAGAGCTCGATGATCGCAACCGCGAGGTCGTCAAAGGCGGCCTGGGCATCAAGCCTGAAGACATCGTGATCGAGCGCAACCGCGAGACCAAGAAGGGCACCGTCACGGTGAGCTACTCCCGCGAGGTTGAGCTGAAGCCGATGCAGAAGATCGGCAAGAAGTACTTCGTGGTCACCCGCACCGGAGTGATCTGGTGAAATTGCGGCACCTCCTCGGAATCGAGGAGCTCTCCCCGTCCGACATTCTTGCGATCATCGATCGCGCCGCCGCGCTGCGAGACGGCGCGAAGGCGCCCCAGGTGCTCGCCGGGCAGACCGTGGTCAGCCTTTTTTTTGAACCCTCCACCCGCACCCGCGTCTCGTTCGAACTGGCGGCCTACGCGCTGGGGGCGCAGGTGGTCGTCGTGTCGGAGGAGAACTCCTCGACCAGCAAAGGGGAGTCGCTGCTCGACACCGTGCGCAACATCGACGCCATGCGGCCCAGGGCGATCATCGTTCGTCATCGCGCGTCCGGCGCGGCGGCGACGGTCGCCGGGGCGGTCAAGGCCTCGGTGGTCAACGCCGGCGATGGTCAGCACGAGCACCCGACCCAGGCGCTGCTCGACATTCTGACGCTCCGCGAAGCCCTCGGCCCGCTCGATGGAAAATCCGTGCTGATCGTGGGGGACATTCTCCATAGCCGCGTGGCGCGGTCCGATCTGATCGCGCTCCGCAAGCTCAACGCCCGATGCGTCTTCTGCGGACCGCCGGCGCTGGCGCCCACCGGGCTGGCGGCCCTGGGGGCCGAGGTGACGCACGACTTCGACGCCGCGCTGCCCCGGGCCGACGCGGTGATCATGCTGCGGGCCCAGCGGGAGCGCTTCAGCGAGCAGGGACTGTTGCCGGGCGATCTCTACCGCGAGCGGTGGGCGCTGACCGAGGCTCGCGCCGCCCGCATGAAGTCCAGCGCCGTCGTCCTGCACCCGGGGCCGGCGAACCGCGACTTCGAGATTGATTCGTCGGTCGCGGACGGCGCGAGAAGCCTGATTCTGCGGCAGGTCACCAACGGCGGGTTCGTACGCCAGGCTGTGCTGGAGGCGCTGGCGTGAAGCTCCGTGTTCGCAACGTGGTTCGCCCCGGTTCCACCCAGCGCCTCGTGGTGGAGGTCACCAACGATCGCATTTCGGAGCTGGGCGAGGGGACGAAGGCGAGCGCCGAGCGCGAGATCGACGGGCACGGGGGCTGGCTGGTGCCCCGCTTCATCGACGTGCACGGGACGCTGTCCCACGCGAGCGAGTGCGACGACGCGGTCCGGGCCGGGTTCGGGAGCGTGGTCGGAGACGCACGCACCACGGCGCCGGCGCACCCCGCCATGGAGTTTCTCCCCTCGAGCCCGCTGTTCCAGTCGGGCGAAGGCAACGCGCTGTCCCCCAAGCTCCCCGAGGGCGCGCTCTGGCGCGGGCGAGGCGTGGCTCCGGCCTCGCTTCAGATTGTCCGAAGAGCCCTGGAGCTCGCGTTCGCGCTTCGATCGACCGTCGAATTTCACGCGGAGGATCGGTCGCTCACCGGCGCCGGCGTGCTGGGGGAGGGGGCGGTGGCGTTTCGCCTGGGGCTGGCGGGCGTGCCGGCTCCGGCCGAGACCACCTTCGTGGCGTCGATTCTCGCGTTGATGGAGCGAGCGCCGGCGAGGGTTCACCTGTCGCACCTCACCTGCCGGGGGAGCTTTCAGCGCGTGGCGGCGGCCCGGGCCGCAGGCCTGCCCGTCACCTGCGATGTCACCGCGCACCACCTGGCCCTCACGGACGCCGCCGCCGAAGGGTACGCCGTGGGCGCACGGGTGTGGCCGCCCCTGCGTCCCAAAGCCGACGTCGACGCCGCTCGCGCCGCCGTGGAAGCGGGCGTGGTCGACGCGATTTCCACCGATCACCTCTCCGTGGCCCCCTCAGAGCTGGAGCGGCCGTTCGCTGAAGCCGCGGTGCACGTGGACGGCTATCGCGAATTCTGGCCCCGGCTTGGGGCTTCGGGCGTGTCGCGGGCGCGCCTGCTGGAGTGCCTGGTGCAGGGGCCGGCCCGGGTGTTGGGGCTCGCCGCGCCTGTCCTTGAAATCGGCGCCCCGGCGTCCTTCGTCGTGCTAGGCGACAGCGGTCCCCTAGCCGTGGTGGCTCGGGGCACGCTGTGGGAGATGAACCGGTGACCTCAGCCGTTCGCCCAGCTCGCCTGGCTCTCGCCGACGGGACCGTGATCCACGGCCGGTCGTTCGGTGCGCGAGCGACCGTCACGGGCGAAGTCGTCTTCAACACCTCGATGACCGGCTACCAGGAGATCCTCACCGATCCGTCGTACGTCGGACAGCTGGTCACCATGACGGTGGCCGAGCTCGGCAACGTGGGCACGAACGCCACGGACGACGAGGCCCCACGCCCGAGCGCGCGTGCGCTGTTGTGCCGGCGGTTCTCCCCCCCTTCGAACTACCGCGCCACCGAAGCCTTGGACGCGTGGTTGGTGCGGCACGGCATCTTCGGCTTCGCCGAGTTCGACACGCGAAAGCTGGTACGCCACCTGCGGACCCATGGGGCCCAGAACGGCGTGCTCTCGGAAGAAACCGTCTCTGACGCGGCGCTGGTGGAAAAGGCTCGCGCCGCGCCGTCGATGGAGGGCCTGGACCTCGCCACCAGCGTCTCCACCCCCCGGGCCTACGCCTGGGACGCACCATTTCGCGACGTCTTCGGCGAGGGGGCGCCCGCGCCGACCGGCGCCCGCCGCCACGTGGTGGCGATCGACTACGGCCTCAAGCGCGCGATGATTGAGTTGCTGGTGGCCGAAGGGCTCAAGGTGACCATCGTGCCCAGCCGGAGCTCGACCGCGGAGGTGCTCGCGCTCAAGCCCGACGGCGTGTTCCTGACCAACGGGCCCGGAGATCCCGCGGCGGTGGTGGGCGCGCGCGAGTGCGTGCAGGGCCTGCTCGGCAAGGTGCCCATCTTCGGCAT
>CAZFXD010000343.1:0-4986 GCA_964522795.1 uncultured Myxococcaceae bacterium | reverse complement strand
CAGCGGGCTGATCTCGCCCTGCTCGATGGCGCGGAGCACCTTGGCCTGCAGGGCCAGCGGGAGTTCGCCCAACTCGTCCAGAAACAGGGTGCCCCCGTCGGCCTTCTGAAACTCACCCATCTTGTTGAAGGTGGCGCCGGTGAACGCGCCTTTGACGTGCCCAAAGAGCACGCTCTCCAGCATCGTCTCGGGAATGGCCGCGCAGTTGACGGTGACGAAGGGCTTGGCGGCGCGCGGGCTGTTGAAGTGAATGGCGCGCGACATCAAGTCTTTGCCGGTGCCGCTCTCGCCCTGAATCAGCACCGGGGCGTTGGTGGACGAGACCTGCTCCAGGCGACGCTCCACTTCCAGCCACGCCGTGGACAGGCCTTTGATCACGTAGGGGCGGCCGCTGGCCGCGGTGGTGGCGCTCGCCAGTTGCGCGCGACGCAGGAACTTGGCCGACGACTCGGCGATGTCCCGCAGCGGTCCCAGGTGGCGGTCGTTGAACGCGTCTTTGGCCTCGGCCGACACGGTCAGCACGCCGATGGCGCGGCCCTGCCAGGGAATGGGGACCGCGAGCACCGACGCCACGTCGAGGAAGTACCGGGCGTAGTTGGGGTCCTTCGAGGTGTCGTTGCACAGGTACGGCTCGTTTCGCTCGAAGCAGGTCAACGCGATGCCGTTGGAGCGACCGTCGCGGCGCGGCCGAAGCACCGCCCCCGAGCCGGGGAGGGTGACGATCACGCCACCCACCATGTGAAAGTCGACGCGCAAGCCCCGGGCCTTTGGATCAAACAGAAACACGGCGCCGCTCCGGGCCCCGGTTTCGCGGCACGCCACTTCGACCAACCGGCGCGCCACCGACTCCATGTCCGCTGCGTGAAGGCTGTTCTCGGCGTTCTCTGAAATAACCATATGTATCTACAAAATTACGAATGTTTATCTGAATAAACAATACCGTGGATCATCCGGTCACGATTTCATGTGCTTGTGCGGCAGATCGGGTGGCACACCGGCTGCAATCTCCAGGGCAACCAACACAACTGGAGAACACACGATGTCGAACTCAAAACTCTTTCTGGCTCTCACCGCTCTCAACCTCCTCGCCGCGTGCGGCGTCGATGGCGTCGGCACCGACGACGTCGGCATGACGTCTGACGAACTCAAGGTTTCGAAGGGCAAGTTCGAGACGCTGCAGGGCCGCGACGGCAAGTTCTACTTCCACCTGCTGGCGGGCAACGGCGAGCGCGTCCTGGCCTCGCAGTCGTACACCACGCGCCAGTCGGCTGAAGTGGGCATCGAGTCGGTGAAGGCGAACGGCGTCGACGCCTCCCGCTACCTGCTCCGCGAGACCGAAGACGGCTCGGCCTACTTCGTGGTCATCGCCAAGAACGGCGAGATCATCGGGGTGAGCGAAATCTACGAGTCGACCTCGAACGCCAACCGCGCCATCGCGTCGGTGGTGAACGTGGTGAAGACCACGGTCGCCCGAGGCCCGGTGCTCCCCGGCAACGCCAAATTCGAGACCTTCAAGGGAATCGACGGGCGCTACTACTTCCACCTCCAGGCGGGGAACGGCGAGATCGTGCTCCAGTCGCAGGGGTACACGGCGAAGGCCAGCGCGCTGAACGGCATCGACTCGGTGGCCCAGAACGGTGGCATCGCGAGCCGGTACCACGTGCTCGGCGCCGCGGATGGCCGCTCCTACCTGGTGGTGAAGGCCGCCAACGGCCAGGTCATTGCCTGGAGCGAGACCTACGAGTCGGCCAGCGCCGCGAAGGCCAGCGCCGCCAGCCTGGTGGAGCTGCTCAAGGGCAGCATCGAGCGCTAAGCGGTTCGAGTCGCACGGTGGCCCCTCTCCACGAGGGGAAGGTGGGTTGAGGGGGAGAACCACGGGGTCCTGCCAGCACGGCCGGGACTCCGTGGTTTTTGTGTTTTCCGCAGCAGAAACGGGCGGTCGAATCCGGGTGACGGGCCAGCGCTTTTGGGCGAGGCTTCGCGTTCGCATTTTCCGAACGGATGACCTGTGACTCCCGCTGAAATCGTCAATACGTTCAAGAACGCCACGTTTGAAAAGCCGGCCGACGCGGAGGGCTTTCTTCGCGCCGCAGTGCCGCTCGACCCCGGCATCATCTCCAAGTGCCTCGAGGCGTTGTTGGCCCGGGGCGCGAACGCCAACGCCGCGCTGTACCGGCGCAAGTGCGCGGTGTTCGGCGAGCTGGGCGGCCGCGTTCAGGACGTTTCGCTCTTCGTCCAGTTCGTGCGGGCGATCAAAGTGGCGGACCCGAACCTGCGCCCGGTGCTGGTGACGCTGATTCCGAAGGTGAAGCAGGTCGCCCAGTACGGCGAAGTCGTGCAGCTGCTCTCGTCTCAGGACAACACCACGCGGCGCACCGCCGCCGACCTGCTCGTCACCCTCGGTGGAAAGCAGGCCTACGACCGCCTGGCCGAAGTGCTCAACGACAAGAAGCACCTGGGGCGCCTCGAGGCGATCGAGGCCGCCGGCAAGATCGGCGGTCAGTACGCCTTGCCGGTGCTGCAGCAGGTGCTCGCCTCGGGCACGCCGCCGGAGCGGCAGTTGGCGGTGAAGTTGATCGGCGACTCGCCGGCCTTTCAGAAAGCCCCTCAGGAAGCGATTCCGGTCGTGGTCGGCGCGCTCAACGACCCCGCCGAATCGGTGGCCGTGGCGGCGATCACCACCTTCTGCCGCATCTGCAGCGAGGATCAGTGGTTCGACGCGCTGCCGCCGCTACTCGACAGCGAGCGCGTTCCGCTGGTCCGCTCCGCGGTCGAAGGGCTGCGGCGGTTCAACTCCCCGCGCGTGATTCGGGTGCTGGAGCGCAAGCTGCGCAGCGGGCCCAACGCCGTGCGCAACGTGGTGCTCAACGTCCTCGAGACGATCGCCACCGACGAAGTCTTGCCCCCGCTCGTCGACGCACTGGGGAGCAAGCACCTCGCGGTGCGCAACCGCGCGGTCGAGGTGCTGAAGAAGTTGTCGTCGGGCGGCAAGCTCGACGTCACGCGCACCATTCTCTGGCTGCTCAAGAGCCGCGACGTGAACGTCCGCCGCATGGCGGTCGAAGTGGCCAAGACGATCAAAGATCCCAACGCTCAGTTGTGGCCGAAGATGCTGCACCTGCTGCGAGACGAAGACTGGTGGGTTCGCGAACGCATCGTGGACGTGCTGGTCGAGCTGGCGGGACGTGAGCTCACCCGACACGTGGCGCAGCACCTGCAGGACCCCTCAGAAGTGGTGCGCCAGTTCTCGGTGAACGTGCTGGCCCGACTCAAAGATCCCCAGAGTCTGGGCGTGCTCGTTCGCGCCATGCAATCCGACACCGACTGGCTGGTGCGCGAACGTGCGATCGAAGCCATCTCCTCCATCAACGACCCCCGCGCGAACCCCTACATCGAGGAGATGATCAAGAGCGCGCCGGAGTACCGGTGGGCTGCGATCAAGGCCGCGATGGACATGAAGGCCAACGGGCTGGGCGCTTCGGTGGCGGCATGTCTGACCGACACGGATCCCGAAGTGCGGCTGATGGCGTTGCAGTGCCTGGAGAAGTTCAACGATGCGTCCCTGGCCGAGAAGGTCCGGGTGGCGGCGAACGACCCCGAGCCCCGCAACCGCGAGCTGGCCCGCAACCTGCTCGGCGTCTGGAATGTCGCCCTGCTGCCGGAAACGCAGGCCGCCGGCGATGGGCTGTCGGCGCTCGACCGCGTGCTGATGACGATGGAGAAGGCCGAAGGCGACGACCTGTTGCTCTCCGCGGGGAAGCCGCCGCTGATGAAGCGCATGGGGACGATTTCGCCGCTCTCCAATCGCGAGCTGTCGGCCGATCAGATCAAGGGCCTTTTGGTCCCACGGCTGACCGCCGATCAGCGCGCCGAGCTGGCCGCGCTGCGAGACGTCGATTTCTCGTACGAGATCGCCGCCACCGGCCTGCGCTTCCGCGCCAACGTGCTCCAGGACAACGGCGGCATGGCGGCTGTGTTCCGAGCGATCCGTGGCCGTATCCCCGACATCAAGTCGCTGGGTCTCCCGCACACCATGACCACCCTGGGGGACTTGAAGAACGGGCTGGTGCTGATTGGCGGGCCGACCGGTTCGGGCAAGTCGACCACCCTGGCGGCGATCATCAACTACATCAACGAGACCTCGCAGCGGCACATCATCTCGCTCGAGGATCCGATCGAAGCCAAGCACCTGTCCAAGAAGGGGTTGGTCAATCAGCGGGAGATCGGCACCCACACCCACTCCTACGGGGCGGCGCTTCGGTCCACTCTGCGCGAAGACCCGGACGTGATTCTGGTCGGAGAGCTTCGCGACTTCGCCACCATCTCATTCGCGGTGACCGCCGCCGAAACGGGCCACCTGGTGTTTGGTACGGTGCACACGGTGTCCGTCGACGCCAGCGTCGATCGCCTGGTCAATGCGTTCCCCTCCCCACAGCAGGATCAGGTTCGCACCATGCTGGCGCAGAGCCTGCGGGCCGTCTGCTGCCAGTATCTGATCAAAGGGGCGGACGACAAATCCCGGTACATGGCGACCGAGGTGATGATCAACAACGACGCCATCGGCTCGTTGATTCGCAAGGGCAAGACCTTCCAGATTCAGTCGGTGGTGGCCACCTCGCGTGAAGCCGGCATGCACCTGATGGACGCGTCGCTGATGTCGCTGCTCAAAGACAAGAAGATCACCCCCGAAGAGGCGTACCTGAAGGCCCGGAGCAAGAAGGAGTTTGAAGGCTTCCTCCCCACCAACGAGCAGGCACTCAAGGATCTTGAGAAGGCCGCCGCCGACAAGGGAGCGCACTGACGATGGCGCGCATCGACTCCTTCTTGAAGTTGGTCACCGAACAACGCGCGAGCGACCTGCACTTTCACGCCGGCAACCCGCCCATCATCCGCTACGACGGCGAGCTGGTGCCGCTGCCGTTTCGCACACTCGGCAAAGATGAGACCCGGCGCTTTTTGATGGAGATCATGTCGCCGGCCCAGCGG
>CAZFXD010000342.1:0-4992 GCA_964522795.1 uncultured Myxococcaceae bacterium | reverse complement strand
TCGCAGGAAGGCCGAGGAAGAGGCTGCCCGCCTCCGCGCTGAGGAAGAAGCTCGCCAGAAGGCCGAGGAAGAGGCCGCCCGCCTCCGCGCTGAGGAAGAAGCTCGCAAGAAGGCCGAGGACGAAGCCGCCCGCCTCCGTGCCGAAGAAGAAGCTCGCAAGAAGGCCGAGGAAGAGGCCGCCCGCCTCCGTGCCGAAGAAGAAGCTCGCAAGAAAGCTGCGGCGCCGAAGGTGCCGCTGGGCGATTCGCCGACCGTGCCCAGCTCAGCGAGCCTGCTCAATCAGTTGAACGCCGCGCTCCGCGCTGCCGCCGTGACCCAGAAGGAACTGCCGATCGTTGAGGCGACCCCCGAAGTCGTTCCCGCGTCGATGCAGACCCTGACGCCCGAGGAAGCCCAGTACTGGGCGGCGCTCAAAGAGTTCGCCAAAGCCATTCACATGCCATTCGAGGAAGCCAAGCGCCGCGCGGAAGTCGAAGTGCAGCGCTTGGGAGCCGCCGGATATTCAAGTGGGGAACCCGTGAGCGCCGATTCAGACGAGGCATCGAAACAACGCCGCAGCCGGTTGTTGCGGAAGGCGATGGAGAACATGGGGGTGCTGCCTTCGCGGCCTGCCAACGTCGGGACACAGCCCGTCGCGCCCGCTCCGGCCGCGACCGCGGCACCCGCCGCCGCAGCTCCCGTCGCGCGCGGCCCCATCAGCCCAGAGGAAGCGAAGTTGGCGCAGGACATTGAAACGCGTCACGCCGAAGCGGTGAAGAAGAAGGATCACTACGCAGCGCTTGGCCTCTCGCCCGGTGCCGAAAAGGAAAAGATCCGGCAGGCCTATCTGTCCCTGGCGATGACCTTCCACCCCGATCGCTTGCCGCCCGCGCTCGCGCACCTGGCACCCAAGCTGGCCGTGGTCTTCGAATCGATTCGAGGCGCCTACGAAACGCTGTACGACGATGCGCAGCGAGAAGCGTACCTGCGCGCCCAGCAGAACCCCGCCGGCGCGCCCGCGTCCGGGCCACCGCCCGAAGACCTGTTCAAGATGGGCGAGGTCTATTTCAAGAAGCGCGAGTACGTGCAGGCGCACGACCACTTCAAGAAGGCATATGAGGCCGGGAAGAAAGCGACCTACCTGGCCGCGCAGGCGTGGGCCATCTACATGGACCCCACGCGCAAGTCCGAAGTCTCGGCCGCCAAGGCCATGATGAACGACGCCCTCAAGGTCGACGCCAACTGCGACCGCGCCCACTACCAGCTTGGGGTCATCGCTCGCGTCGAGAACGACGGCGCCAAGGCCGAACGGCATTTCAAAGAAGCCGTGCGCATCAACCCCAAGCACCTCGAAGCGAACCAGGAGCTTCGACTCATCGAAATGCGGAAGAAAAAAGGGCAGTTCAAGTAGCAACCGTCGGGCGTGGAAACGTTGACACGGTGCGTTCCCCGCACCCATCATCCGACGGCTTCGTAGCGAAAGGTGATTCGTGGCAAAGCAGCACCTGCTGTTGGTCGACGGTGATCCAAAGAGTCTCCGCGTGATGGAGGTCAGCCTGAAGAAGGCGGGCTTCTCCGTGACCACGGCGGTGCATGGGAAAGATGCGCTCGAGAAGCTCGCGCTCGGTCACCCCGACCTCGTCCTCTGCGACACCAAGATGCCCGAGATGGACGGGTTCGAGCTGTGCAAGGTGATGAAGAGCGACGAGAAGCTGCGTCAGATTCCGTTCGTCTTCCTCACCAATCAGAAGTCTGTGGAGTTCAAGGTTCGGGGCCTCGAGCTGGGCGGCGAGGACTACCTGACCAAGCCGATCTACATCAAAGAGATCGTCACGCGCGTGAAGATGATTCTCCAGAAGGCGGAGAAAGAGCGCGTCGAACGCAAAGAACCCAAGGCGGGGTTCACCGGCAGTCTGTCGGACATGGGCGTGGTCGACCTCGTGCAGACGTTCGAGATCGGTCGCAAGACCGGCTCCATTCAGATTCAGGGGGGCGAACGCGCCGGGCTGATCTTCTTCCGCGATGGGCGGGTGATCGACGCCGAGTTGGGGCGGCTGAAGGGCGACAACGCGTTCTACCGAATGCTCAACACCGTCGAAGGCACCTTCGAGGTGCAGTTCGTGCCGGTGGAGCGGCCAGACCGGATTGAGATGTCGACCCAGGGCCTCCTCATGGAGGGCATGCGGCGCCTCGACGAGTGGGGCCGAATGCTGGAGCAGTTGCCTCCGCTCGAGACCGTGTTCGAGCTCGACTACGCCCAGCTGGGTGAACGCCTCGCCGAGATTCCCGACGAAGTGAACGGCCTGTTGCGCTTGTTTGACGGTCGGCGGACGCTGGCCAAGGTCGTGGAAGATTCCGACTTCGAAGACCTGGCGGCGCTCGGCATCATCTCCAAGCTCTACTTCGAAGGCCTCGTGCACGAGGTGAAGCCTGCGGCGCCGCCGGCGCCCCCGGGCCAGCCCGGCGTCCAGGAGTGGCTGAAGAAGGACACGCCGCCCCCTCCGCCGTCCGAGCCCGCAGACAGCGCACCCGGGGCCGGTGCAGATTTCTCGGTCGACGAGCGCACGCCGTCGGCGCCCCAGTCGTACACCGTGCCGCCTCAGGCCATTCCGCCGCCGCTCGGTGACGACGGCCCCACCACGGACCCTGCGCTCGCCGCCGCTGTCGATGCGGCTGAGCCGGAGATGCCTGAGCTGCCAACGACGCCCACGCCCGCCATGGGCGTTGCGGTGATCGCCAGCACGCCCACCCCGGCCATGGGCGTCGCCGCCATCACCAGCGTGCCCACGCCCGCGATGGGCGTGGCGGCGATCACCGCGGAACAGGCCACCGGCAGCCCGACCGTCGAAGTGTCGATGGGCGACGTGGCCGACACGCTCCCTCCGTCGAAGCAGTTGCACGTCGCGATCCCGGGCGCCCCGAAGGCGAAGGTCGACGTGCACTACTTCGAGGCGAAGCCCCGGCCGGTCGAAGCTGACACGTCACAGTTCCTGGTGGCCCCCGCGCCTTCGAGTGAGATCGAGCGCGCCCGAAAGCAGCTGCTTGAAGGCTGGGCGGCGAACCCCGACGGGCTCGAGGCTTCGGACACGTGGGCTCCCGTGCCGGGTTGGTCTCGGACCGATGCGTTGGGAGGCCCGCCACCGCCGTTGCCCGCGCTGAAGAACCCTCCGGTGAAGGGCGGCGCCGCGCTCAACCCGGTGGCGCTGCCTCCGCTGCAGGTGACCGCCGCGGGGGTGCCCATTCCCGTCGGGCTCAAGGCCGCGCCAGGCGCCCCCACGCACAAAGCGGAGGAGGAGTTCTTCTCCGACAGCACGCCGGCGCTGCCGATCACCATTCACCCCGAGGTGCTGGAGAAGTACCGCACCACCGAAGACGACCGCCCGCCGCCGAAGTCGTCGTGGCTCCCTACGGCAGTTGGCGTCACCGCGGTGATGGGCGTGCTGTTGGGCGCCGGGATGTGGATCATCTCCAATCGCTCGGATGCGCCGGCGACGCCCGTGGCCACCGCGAGTCCCGAGCCCACGATGGTCGCGGCAGCGGTGGTCGACGCCGGCCCATCCGATGCCGCGTTGGATCCAATGCTGGCGGTCAACGCGCCGCCTTCAGGGGCCACCGAGCCGGGCCCGTCGAACGTGGCGGTCGCCGTGAAGGACCCCGAGCCGGCCACGCCGGTGGTGAAGGAGCCGGTGGCGAAGGATCCCGCGGTCAAAGCACCCGTCGCGAAGACGCCGCCCCCGCGCACCGACGACGGGCCTGACGCCGAGGCCCTTGCCCAGGCGCTGGGCGAAGGCAGCCTGGCGATTGAGAAAGACCGCTGGGACTCCGCGCGCCGCGCGTATCAGAAAGCGCTCAAGATCGATCCAGAGTCCACCAAGGCGAAGACGGGCCTGGGCATCGCGTTGGTGATGTCGGAGTCCAGCTACAAAGATGCGGTGCCGCTGCTTGAGCAGGCGGTGAAGGCCGACGCGAAGAACTTCCGCGCGTGGCTGGCCCTGGGGTTGGCCTACCAGAACACCGGTCGGAGCGAGACCGCCAAGCGGCCGTACCGCGAGTACGTGGCGCTTTGTCCGAAGTGCGAATCCGCCGAGGAAATTCGAAAGATTCTGGCGGGACCGTAGCCGGTGCTGGTGCTCGGCCTCGAGACGTCGTGCGACGAAACCGCGGCGGCCGTGCTTCGCGATGGCCGGCAGGTGCTCTCCGACGTCGTATCGACGCAGGTCGATATTCACCACCGCTTCGGCGGGGTGGTGCCGGAGATCGCCAGTCGCAACCACCTCTTGCAGGTGCTCCCGGTGGTTCACGAGGCGCTCACGCGCGCCAACGTGCCGCTGCAGGACATCGACGCCTACGCCGTCACCTCGGGGCCGGGCCTGCTGGGCGCGCTTCTGGTGGGGCTCCAGGTGGCCAAGTCGTTTGCGCTCGCCTTCGACAAGCCGCTGGTCGGCGTCAATCACCTCGAAGGCCACGTGCTGGCGGCGACGTTGGGCGAGGTGACGGTCGAGGCGCCGTTCGTGGCGTTGGTGGTCTCCGGCGGCCACACCACGCTGTACGACGTGCCCGAGTTTGGCCGTTACGAACGGCTGGGCACGACCCGCGATGACGCGGCAGGCGAAGCCTTCGACAAGGTCGGCAAGCTGCTCGGGCTGCCGTACCCCGCGGGGGCGCCGATCGATCGACTCGCCGCGACCGGCGACGCCACGGCCATCCGCTTTCCCCGTGCGCTCAATGTGCCCGACGTGTGGGACTTCAGCTTCTCCGGGCTCAAGACGTCGGTCTCGCAGTGGGTGGAGACCAACGGCCGTCCCGAAGGGCAGGGGCTGGCGGACCTGTGCGCCTCGTTTCAGGAAGCCGTCGCTGATTCGCTCACCCGAAAATTGGTGGGCATGGCGAAGCGGCAGAAGCGCGACCGGGTGGTGATCTGCGGCGGCGTGGCGTCGAACTCCCGACTGCGCGCGCTGGCGCTCGAGCGCGGCGGTGAAGCCGGGCTGGACGTCATCGTGCCCAGGCCCGCGC
>CAZFXD010000341.1:0-5000 GCA_964522795.1 uncultured Myxococcaceae bacterium | reverse complement strand
CCGTCCCTCGCCTTTGGCCTGCTCTTCTTCCTCGGGGTGATGTTCCCCACCACCGGCATCGTGCAGATCGGCGACCAGATGACGGCCGATCGCTACACCTATCTGCCGCACGTAGGGTTGATTCCCGCGCTGGTGGCCGCCTTGAGCACGTTGATGGCGCCGCTGCGGCCACTCGTCGTTCAACTCGCCGCGGGCCTGTCGCTGGTCACCCTCACCTTCCTCACCTTCTTGCAGTCGACGACGTGGAGAAACTCCGACGCGCTCTTCGAGCACGCGCTGGAGGTGAACCCGCACAACGCGTGGATTCGCGTCTCCATGGGGCTCTTGCGGCAGAAGCAGGGAGACCTGAAGAGCGCCGAAGAGCACCTCCGCCAGGCGGCTTCCGAGCGCCCTGACTACGCGTTCGGTCGGGCCGCGTTGGGCGCCGTGCTCGTCGACGAGGGCCGGGCCGCCGAGGGCGTGGCGGAGACCAGTCAGGCGTTCGCCGCCGCGCCCGGCGACGTGGAGATCGCCTGGATGCACGGGAAAGCGCTGCTCGCCGCCGGCCACGCTCCGGAGGCGGTGGGCGTGCTGACGCCGCTGCGCCTGGCCCCGCCGTCGGGGATGCTGGTGGAGCGCCTGCTCGCGCCGGCGCTGGCCGCAGCGGGCGACGTGGAGGGTTCGATTCGGGTGTCGAAGGAGGCGATCGCCACGCATCCTGATGACGTGGGGCTCCGCTTCAACCTCGCGGTCACCTACGCCAACGCCGACCGCCTGGACGAGGCGCGCGCCGAAGCAAAGACCATTCTGGAGAAGGCGCCCGGACACCCGGGAGCGACCGGCCTGCTCAACTCACTGAACGCGCCCCGCCCCTGACGGTTCCTTCCGCTTCCACACTTCGAACGGAGTGGGCTCGAAGTCGTTGCGGAGCAGAAGTCTGGAGTTGGCGTTCAACTGGTGGCTGCCGCGCCCGAGCATCATCACCACGTCAGAGCGCTCGAGCCGGGCCCGCGCCGAGGACTGCGACGCATCGCTCAAGAAGGCCTCGGCGGCCGACGAATAGCGGGCGCCTGACTTGAGCGCATCGCGGAGCATGAGCGCGTAGACGTCGACCACCACCGGTCCATCATCGCGGTGCTCGGGGAGTCGCTCCTGGCAGAGCGCGTCGGCGGGATCGAAGGCGAAGAGCTGCGATTTTTCGGTGAGCAGACCGGCCACGTGCGATTGCACCTGCAGGCGCAGCGGGTCACTTTCTGTGACGGCGCGCACGATGGGCCGCAGCCCGAGGAGCGCCACCGCCGCCACCACCCCCGCCGTCACACCGCGGGGCACCCGGAATCGTGCGTGCACCGCCTCAATCAGCGTCACCCCCGCGACGCCGCCGAGGATCGCCTCCAACGGCGCCAGGAAGGCATTGTACTGAGGCCAATACGACGGCGAGGCGAGGAACGCGGTGAAGCCGAGAGCCCAGGCCACCGCGAACCCCTTCGACGCTGGCTTCGCGTGCCGGGACGCCAGGGCGGCGAAGGCCCAGGGCACCGCCAGCCACGCGCTGCCGCGCACGCCAAGCCCCAGCGTGGAGAACAATCGGGTGGAAAAACCCAGCTGCCCGTCTGGCGGGCGGGCGCGGTGAAAGGCGAAGACGCCCTCGGCGAACGCCGGCCCGAACGCCGCCCCGCACGCGAGGTAGGCGACGACGGCCACGCCCACCGCGATCCCCAGCAGGCCGAGCCGCCGCTTCCAGCCGGGGACGAGAAAGAGGAGCCCCAAAAGCCACGCCGCGGCCCACAGCTTCACCACGGCGCCCACGCCGACCAGCACGCCCGCGCCGACGGTCCGTGGGCCCACCCGGTCGCCGCGCTCGCCGATCGCCAGCGCCGCGGCCCCGAGGCAGAGCGCGCTCAGCAGCGGTTCGAGGAACACGCCGTGCTCGGCGTCGACCGCCTGCGGGTGAAACGCGTAGAGGCCGACCGCCAGCGCGGCCGCGCCGAGGCCCGACACGCTGCGCGCCAACCACGCCACCAGCCCCAGGTTGAGCGCGCCCAACACCACCGCGGCCGCCTTGGCAACGAGCATTCCGCCCGCCAGCGTGGCGCAGGAGGCGATGAGTCCACGCACGAAGATCAGCAGGCCCGGAGGGTGCACGAAGAAGAAGTCGCGATAGGGCACCACGCCTCGGTTCCAGAGCGCGGCCGCGGTGAAATAGACGCCTTCGTCGTAGTCCACCGGCGAATCCCACACCGCGCGCGCCACCAGCGGGTACGCCCGCAGCGCGACCCCGGCCAGGCCGGCCCCCAGAATCCATGCGCCGGCGACTTTGGGCTGCAACATGCCTGTGGCCACGGGCGAACTGTACGCGACGGCACGTGAAACGAGCATTCTTCGGCGGCCTCGGTAGGATGCGGCCCATCAACCCTTGAACCTTGCCGGGGGCTTCCGTGTCTGACGAACGCCGCAACGATCCTCGCGTCTCTTCTCCTCGCGTCCTGGTGAAAATTTCCACCGCTGACCGAATGAGGAACGCCTACCTGAAGGACCTCTCCCAGGGCGGGGTGTTCATTCGCACGGGCAAGGTGCTGCCGCTCGACGCCAGGCTGGAGATCGATCTGCTGCCGCCGGGCTGGAGCACGCCGATTCAGGTCACCGGCAAAGTGGTGCGGGTGCAGAACGACGAAGCCTCCATCGCAGCCAAGACCGCGGGCATGGGGCTGCAGTTCATCGATGTCTCCCAGGACGCCGAACAGAAGATCGAGGCCCTGGTGGCGGAGTACTCGAAGGTCGATGTGGAGATCGACGAAGGCCCACCCATTCCGCCGCCCCCGGCCCCGCCCCCGCCGCCCGACGACGCCCTGGACCCCTCGGGCGAGATCGACACCCTGCGGGGCCAACTGGCCGACAAAGAGAACGAGCTCATCGCCGAGCGCGCCCGGCGGCTGGAGGCGATTGAAGCCCTGGCCGCCCTCACGGCCGAGCACGAGTCGCTCAAGGACCGCGCCGCGAGCGCGCCGAAGCCGAGCGGGAACTTCGAGGCCACCAAGAAGGAGCTCGATGACACGGTGGCCGAGCTGGCGAGCTTGAAAGCTCGGCTGGCCAGCGTCGAAGGGCAGGCCGCGGCCTATCGCGAAGAGCTGGAGGTCCTGGAGCAGGACGATTCGACCACGCGCCAGCTGGCAGAGGCGCTGGCGCGAGACAAAGCCAAGCTCCTCGCCGAGCTGGAGAAGGCGCGCACCTTCCTCGCGTCGGCCGACAAAGAGCTGGAGATTGAGAAGACCAGCAGCGGCGAACGGATCACGTCACTCGAAGGTGCGGTGAGCTCGCTGGAGGAGCGCGCGCACGAAGCCGAGACCGCCCTCTCACGCGAAAAGGCGCGCGCCAGCGACCTGTCGGACGAGCTCGCCTCGACCAAGAAGGATCTGGACGACCTGACGGCGAAGTCGAAGCAAGACGCTGCCGAGAAGGCCGCAAGGATCTCCGAGCTTGAGGCCCGATGGGATGAAAGCACCGCCCGGGTTGAGGAGTTGGAGACCGAGCTCCGCGCGTCGCAGAAAGAGGCCACGGAGGCCAAAGCCAGGGCCGCCCAGCTCGAAAAAGACGTCGCCGCCGAGCAGGAGCGCGCGAACAAGGCCAAGGCCAAAGAGCGCGATCTGCGCCGGCTGCTGGCCGCCGTCTCGAAGGACAATAAGGACGCTGTTCCCGACGAAGACCTGATTCCGCCGCGAAAGAGCGCGGCGGAAGAGAAGAAGCAGCCCCCGGCTGAAGCCGCCAAACCTGATGCCGATGTCGAGGTCGAGATCGAGGCCAAACCCGCGGCTCCGCCCGACGAGTCTCTGGAAGTGATGATCGATGAGACCCCCGCCGCCGCCGCCAGCGACGACGATGAGGTGGACATCGAAGACGAAGCCCCGCTGCCGAAAGAAGTCGTGGTGTTGGAGCGGGGTGAGTTCGACAAGCGGTGCATCGCCAACGCGAAGGTGGTCCGGAGCGCCAAGTTCGGCGGGCACACCCCGCTGGGCGGGCTCGAGTCGCGCGTGTTCGGCAACCTCGAGCGCGCCAAGGACGTGAACGAGTTCATCAAGATGTCGAAAGGCGACGGCCCCGAGCGCGACCTGCTCGACCTGCTCTTCAAGCTCCACCAGCACGGGCTGATCGAGCTCAGCTGAGTCGCCGTCGGGGAACCGACGCGCGCGCCGACTACTCGGCGTCGCCGGGCTTGCCGGAGACCTTGGCCCAGGTGTCCTTGAGGGTCACGGCCCGGTTGAACACCAGCGCGCCGGGTTTCGAGTCCAGATCGGTCGTGAAGTAGCCCAGGCGCTCGAACTGAAATTTCTCTCCGGCCCCAGCCCGCGCGAGCGACGGCTCCAGCGCCGCCCCGCCTACCTTCTCGAGCGACCTCGGGTTGAGGACGGTGCGGTAGTCCGCGGCGGCGTCGGGGGCCTCGACGGTGAAGAGCCGGTCGAACAGCCGGACCTCGGCGGGCACGGCGTGCGCCACCGACACCCAGTGAATGGTCGCCTTGACCTTTCGGCCATCGGGCGCGTTGCCGCCTTTGGTGGCGGGATCGTAGGTGCAGCGCAGCTCGGTCACTTCGCCTTTGTCATTCTTCACCACGCGCTGACAGGTGATGAAGTACGCGTATCGGAGCCGCACCTCGCGCCCCGGCGTCAGGCGGAAGAACTTCTTCGGCGCGTCCTCCATGAAGTCGTCGCGCTCCACGTAGATTTCGCGACCGAACGGCACCTGGCGTGAACCCGCGGCGGCGTCTTCCGGGTTGTTCACCGCGTCGAGCAGCTCGGTCTGGCCTTCGGGGTAGTTCTCGATCACCACCTTGAGCGGGCGCAGCACGGCCATGCGTCGCTGGGCCCTGTGGTTGAGATCGTCGCGGAGCGCATTCTCCAGGCGGCCCACGTCGATCACGCTGTCGACCTTGGTCACCCCCACGTCCTCGCAGAACTTCGAGATCGCCTCTGGCGTGTACCCGCGGCGTCGAAACGCGGCCAGGGTGGGCATGCGCGGGTCGTCCC
>CAZFXD010000340.1:0-5018 GCA_964522795.1 uncultured Myxococcaceae bacterium | reverse complement strand
CACGAGACCTACGGCATGCAGTCGTTCGATCAGTCGCTCATGGGGCTGGTGAAGAACAACCTCGTCACCTATCAGGAGGCCTTGCGACAGGCGTCGAACCCCGACGACTTCGCGCTCCGGTTCTCCGGCATCAGCGCCACGTCGGACTCGAAGTGGGACAACTTCGACAAGAAAGACGGCGAAGAGAAGCCGATTCCGGGCAGCCAGGCGTTCGTGGACAAGGCCAACAACGCGGTGTCGCCGACCCAGACGACGCAGACCATGCAGGCCGTGCCGCGCCCGCTGGCCGCACCGCCGCCAGCCGCCGGTCGCACCACGCAGACCATGACGCGCCCCGTGACGGGGTCGCACCCGGTGGTGCCCGCGCCGAAACCGTCCGCACCTGCGCAAGAGAAGGCCGCGCCACCGCCAGACGACGATTTTCAGATCGAGCGATTCTGAGGCTCGAGCGTCAGGTCAGGCGAGCTCGCGGGTAAGACGCTCCACCCGGAGCGGCCCCAGCACGTCTCGTTCGCGCAAGAACGCGATCAGCGTTCGAAGGTGCGGCGGCACCCGCTCGAAGTCTGCGGGCGTGAGCTGATCTTCAAGCGCCGAGCGGGCTTCGCGGAGGTGTTCGGCGTTCACCGGGACCACGCCCAGGCTCCAGGCTGACTCAAAGACGGTCGCCGCGACGACCTGCGCCAGCTCCTTCTGTTCGGCGGGCGCCTGTTTGGCGAACGCGTCGACCAGGCCCAGCACGTCGTCCTCGCTCATGGCGGCGAGGCGGGGCAGTGCGCGAAGCGTCTCTTCAATGGCCGCCGCGTCGAACACAGCGGGGTCGGCGTCAGTGCCGAAGGCGTCTTCGATCAGCACGTCGGCCAGGGCGGCGGTGACTTCCTCAGCGCCCAACAGGGGCTCCAACGCCGCCCGCGTCTGCCGGGTCAGCTCGCCCAGCCGGGGGTCGTCGTCGAGGCGGAGGGCGGCGGCATACGCACAGAGCGCGTTGAGCGCTTCGGTGGCCTCGCTCGATGGGCGCTTGCGACCCGCATGAACGAGCACGGTGTCTTTGAGGTCGGGGTAATGCTCTCCCGCTCGACCGAGGGCTTGGGCGTCGGCGTCGTCCGCCAGGCCTTTGAGCGCGTCCACGGCGGTGGGGAAGTCGAAGTAACGGCGAATCAGGGGGTGCATGCGGCACCTACCGTGACAGAGAACAGCCGAGCCTGGCAACGCAATGGAGTAGCTTCCGGGAGGTGGCAGCGCGGGCGCCGAAGACGGCAGCAGACGTGGGGCTGAAGCTGCTCGCGGGTCGGGCCCACTTCTCGACCGATCTGCGAAGAAAGTTGCTCGCGCGGGGGTTCGACGCCGACGAGGTGAACCGCGCCGTCGAGGACTTCGAACGGCGCGGCTACCTGAACGATGGCGCCACCGCCCGAGCGCTCATTCGCGCGCGCGTGGAGCGGGGCGGCGTGGGGCGCGCCCGGCTCGTGCAATTGCTCGAGCGGCACGCCGTAACCCCTTCGGAGGCGAACGCGTGGGTCCACGAAGAATTACAGGCCGCGAGCTACGACGAGGAAGGGGAGGCTCGGCGCGCCCTGGCGGGAACCACGGGGCCACGGGCGGCACGACGGCTCCTTTCGCTCGGCTTCTCGGCCGGACTGGTCAGCCGCCTGACCGGGGTGGAGATTCCGGACGAGGGATGATGCTGCGTTGCGTTGCCTTCGAGAGGCCGCGGACCTAAACGACCTCTCCCATGACGCGACCCTCCCGCAGGCCGTTCCCGACGACTGCTGTCTTCGCCGTGCTGGCCCTCCTGTCGAGTGCATCGTGCGCATCGTTCGGGGTGTGGGCCACCACCGGGAGCAACGCCGCGCTGGGCCAGACGGACGCCGAGGCCGCGCTGAAAGAGGGCGACGCCGAGCTCGAAGGCGGCAACTTCGTTGAGGCGCAACGCGCGTACGACCACGTGCGGAGCAAGTTTCCCTATTCCGATGCCGCGATCACTGCCGAACTCCGAATCGCGGACGTCGATTTCGGCAAAGAGCACTACATCGAGGCTCGCGATCGCTACCAGTCGTTCATCAAGTTGCACCCCACGCACCCGAAGGTGGACTACGCGGCGTTCCGAGCGGCTCTGACCTGGGCCAAGGACATGCCGTCAGAGTTCTTCATCTTCCCCCCGGCGCCGGAGAAGGATCAGGGCAACGTCAGAGGGGCCGGCGCGGCGATGGGAGAGTTTCTGCGCCAGTATCCGAACAGTCCTCACGCCGCCGAAGCGAAGTCCATCTACAACGACGTGCGGCGGCGTCTGGCCGAGCACGAACTCTACGCCGCAGCCTTCTATGCACGTCGCGACAAGTGGGCGGCCGTGGCGAGCCGGCTGACGAATGTGACGAGCAAGTACGGCGATCTGCCCATGGCCGAAGGGGCGTGGCTCGATCTCTACGATGCGTACGTGAAGTTGAACGACCCGGAGAAGGCCAAAGCCACGCTGGAAGAGTGCGTGAAGAAGATTCCCGAATCGAACTCCGCCCAGCGGGCCAAGAAGCTTCTGGGGCGCGGGGGGTGACGGCGGCGGCTGTCGCGCGTCGGCAGCGCCTGTTCACGTTGGGCCTGGTGGGCGCCGGGGTCCTGGCGGCGTTTCTTCTGGGGCGTGGCTCAAGTGAAGGCGCGGTGCTCTCGGCCCTCAAGGAATTGGAGGCCGAGGGGGTTCAGGCGCAGGTGTTGGGACGCCCGCTCGTGAGCAAGCGGTTGCTGTACCAACGCCTCTCGGTGGAGGCGATCGACGAGCACCGGGTGGCGGTGCTGGGCACGCTGGACTTTGACGGCATGTACGGCGCGGCGGAGGTGAGCTCCCTCGGCTCTGAGCGCGTTCCGTTCGAGAAAGATGCGTTGGCGTGGGGAGCGACCGAGGGACCTGCGCCCAGGCTCGCCGCGGTGGTGCTGGCGCTGGAGTCTCGGCGGCGGGCGATCGAGTCGCACGACACTGGTGCCTTGCAGAAGCTGCTCGCCCCCGGCGTGGATGCCGGCGAACTCCCCCTTGTCGCCATCGAGGGGACAGAGAAGTACAGCGTTCGGCGGTGGTTGATTCGAGTCGAGCCGGAAGGGGCGAAAGTGACAGAGGAGGCGCGGCTCGAAGGTCAGACCCGCGAGAGACCCCTTGACGAGCGGGTGGTGCGCCAGCTCGAACTCACGAGAATCGGCCGGGAATTCTTCTTCAAAGACGGCGTCTTGTAGGCTACGAAAAACTTTCCGGAGCGGGCTGGGAGCCGAGACTCATTCACATGGACGAAGCGCTGAAACAGCTTCTCACGTTGGGTCGTGGCTACTTCGAAAAGAAGCAGTTCACCCAGGCTGAGAAATATCTGACGCAGGTGGTGGAGCAGAACCAGTCCTTCGCCGACGTCTACAACATGTTGGGCGTGATTTATCACGACGGGGGGCAGTTCGCCCGGGCGCAGCGGGCCTTCGAGGCCGCGCTTCGTCTCAACGCCGCGTACACCGACGCCGCCCTCAACCTGGCGGTCATCTACAACGACCTCGGCAAGTACAAAGAGGCCCGCGAGGTCTACCAGGCGGCGTTGGAGCGGCAGCAGGCGTCACCCGGTCAGATGGACCCCTTCGTGGCGGGCAAGATCGCCAACATGTACTCGGAGATTGGTGACGTGCTGTCGTCGTGCGGCCGGGTGGAGGACGCCATTGGCGAGTACCGCCGCGCGCTCGCCCTGTGCCCCACGTTCGTCGACATTCGACTCCGCCTGGGTGACGCCCTGCGAGACAAGGGCAACCACGCCGATGCGATCGCGCAGTTCGAGGAGCTCTTGCGCATCAACCCCAACTATCTGAAGGGCCGGGTTCACTACGGGATTACGCTCTACGCCGCGGGGCAGCGCGATCAGGCGGTGAAGGTGTGGGAAGAGGTGCTGTCGCGGAGCCCGGGACATAAGGGCGCGGAGATGTACCTAAACCTGGTGAAGGACATGCCGAAAGGCTGACATGAGCTCTCCAACCTCTGGTTTCGCGCTGAAGTTCATTTCCGGGAAATACCAGGGCGGCGAGTTTCCGCTGCTGGACGACCGCACGATCATCGTTGGCCGCTCAAGCGAGCTGGACATGGTGCTGGTCGAAGACATGGTCTCGCGCAAGCACGCGAAGATCACGGTCGCCGGCGGGAAGATCACCATCGAAGATCTGGGCTCGACCAACGGCACGTTCGTCAACGGTGAGAAGGTCAAGCAGCAGAAGCTGAAGGAAGGCGACCGCGTGCTGGTGGGCACGTCGATTCTCAAGCTGGTTCGGCAGGGCGCGGGCTCCGCGGGCATGGACGAAGTGGCGGCCCGACAGAAGCTGGAAGAAGTGGCCATCGCTCAGGCGACCAAGGCCACCAAGACCGCCATGACCGGCAAGCTGGAAGAGGTGCCGCTCCCGGACCTCTTGCAGCTGTTTCACACCTCAAAGAAGAACGGCGTCTTGATGGTGCAGGCGGCCGAGCACGTGGCGAAGATCTACCTGCGCACGGGCAAGGTCTACTACGCGGCGATCGACGACAACCACGACCTGGGGCCGCAGAAGAGCTTCAACCGCATCATTCGCTGGGAGAAGGGCGACTTCGAGCTGTTACCTCCCGACAAAGAGGCGTTCGTCACCGAGCTCGATTCTCCCACCGAAGTGCTGCTGATGGAGGGGCTGCGGCAGTGGGACGAATTCAAGCGCCTCGAAGCGGACCTGCCTCCCATGGACTCGGCGGTCGGCATCGTGCAACCGCTCACTGCGCCGCTCAAATCGCTGGCGCCCGAAGCGCTCGACGTCATTCAGCTGGTGCACAACTACGGCAACCTTCAGGCGGTGATTGATCACTCGGATCGCGAAGACAGCGAGACCGCGCAGATCGTCATCGACCTCATCTCGAAGGAATACATTCGGGCCGACTGAGGTTGCCGTGGTGCGCCTGACCCAACTGGCTTCCTGCGCAGGCTGTGCGGCCAAAATGCGGCCCGGCACGCTCTCGGTGTTCGACCTGTCCGACACGGGCGCATCGGAAC
>CAZFXD010000339.1:2762-5028 GCA_964522795.1 uncultured Myxococcaceae bacterium | reverse complement strand
GTTGGCCATCTGCTCGAGCCGCTCGGCGTCCTGGGTGATGAGGAGCAGGGGGCAGGCCCCCGGCGGAATTTCGGGAATGCGGCAGGTGGAGCCGCCTCCCACGGGCGGCATGTACCCGGTCAAGTCGCAGAGCGACGAGGGCGGCTGGGTAGGTAAGAACACGTGCACGGTGTTGACCCGCACGTCTTCGGCCAGGTCCTTCAGCTGACGCACGCGACGAACAGCGTCGCCACACAACAGCTCGTCGTCCTGGTTGTTGGTGGGGTGGCCGTCGGACAGGAAGATGACCGAGTAGCGGCCGCGGGTGTTTCCCTTGCTGGCCGAGCGGGTGTTGGAGATGTCGAGGCTGAGCAGCGCGTAGATTTCCGAGAAGGCTTTGACGAAGTCGGTCGAGTCGCGGTTCGCCATGCCGCCCGGCACGGTGAAGTTGAGCAGCTTCTGCACCAGCGTGAGGCGGTCCTGCGCGGTGAGCGAGATGAGCTGCTCGAACTCGGGCACTCCGCTGCGGGTGAGGAACGTCGGCGTGCTGCCGGCGAACAACATGACCGAGATGTAGACCTCGGGGTCGTTGGGCAGGTTGTTCATCAGGTCGATGAGGGCGGTGGCCCGCGTGCCGTCGGGGTCAGTCACCTTCATCGACTGCGACGCGTCCATGGCGAGGAGAATCTTGATCGGCCGCACCGTCTCGTTGGGGTCCGGGGTGCAGAACTCTCCCGTCACGCTCACGCTGCGGTCCGCCGGTACGCTGTCGTCGCGGCGCTGGTCATACAAATACGTGTCGGTGCACGCCGCGGCGAACGCCAACGCGAACGCGAGCGTTCCCCACGCGAGCGGGCGACGCAGACTGCGCGGGCTTACGGGGGCGTTCCCTTGCATCGCGATCTGTAGGCGGCCGAGTCGTTCATCTGCGACGGAGTGACGAAGTCCGTCGGTACCAACTGAAGTTCAGGTTGAGCAGGCACGCGCACAGACGGCGGAGCGTACTCCGCCCACGCGCAGGCTGTCTTCCAAACGCCGTAGTCCGCCGCCACGGCGCTCTCGGGCGCCTCGGCGAAGTACAGCTTGAACAGGTTGTAGCCCTGGCGCTGCCCGCTCTGGTTGGGCGGGGTGACCAGCCGGGCGTTGCTCACCCTGAAGTGGTAGCACATGCGCCCGTCGGGCATTTCGGTCGGCGTCGCTTCGTAGCGGTAGCCGTCTTTCTCCTGGAACTCGACATCGCGCCGCGTGGGGTTGGAGTCGAGCTTGAACTCCACCACGTCAGGCACGCCGTCGCCGTCGGTGTCGGTGCCCGGCTTCTGGGGGATGAGCGGGTCGAGCCCGTACCGCGCCTCGAGGCCGTCGGGAATGCCGTCGCCGTCCGAGTCCGGGAGCCCGGCCGAGGTCTTCAGGTACAGCTCGGCGTACTGCGACAGGCCATCGCCGTCGGTGTCGCGGCAGGTGCACCCGAGCGTAATGGGCGAGGCCGGGTCGCACCCACGGGTGTCCTTCTGGTCGGGCCGGAACCCGTCGTCCTTGTGCATCACCTCGAAGGCGTCGTCGAAGCAGTCGCCGTCGGAGTCGATGAAGAACTGGTTCGACTTCGACTTGAAGCTGTTGTCGAGCGTGTCGTCGAGCCCATCGCCATCGGCGTCCACCACGCGGTCGGTTGCCCCGGGCGCGGAGGAGAGCGCCTTCAACATCAGCGTCTTCATCACGTTCTTGGACGCGAGCGACGAGTAGTCGAGCGCGCCCAGGCCCATGGTTTGAATGTCGCCGTTGTTGAACTCCTGAAACACGCCGTTGCCGCGCTCCGCCATTCTCGTGAGTGTCCACTGCGCGATGGTGTGAGCCGCATCGGTGTAGTTGGCCGGCGCCACGCCGGGGTACTGCCCGTAGATGTCTTCGCAGATCATCCCGCAGGCGGTCACCGCGGCCTTGTTGAACAGCAGCACGGTGTGCAACCGGATGTCGCCGATGTTGTGGCTGGAGCGCAGCTCCATCAATTGGTCGACGTAGCTGAACAGCTGGTAGTTCTGGTTGCGGTCCGTGCCCTTCACGAAGCCGGTGATGGCGTCGGGGTCGGTGGGGTCGATGGTGTTGCAGAAGTCTCCTGCGCCGACCGAGTCCTCCCACGCCAGCTCGGGGTTGGTGGGCCCCGCGTACTGCGGCAGATTGTCGTTGGCCGAGCAGCGGGGAAACGGGGTGCCGTCGGTGAGAAACACCACCACGTAGCGCGTGCGGGGGAGCACCTGGGGGTTGCTGCGCTCGGTGTCGTCAATGTCGCCGG